>JAIXRB010000193.1 GCA_027485405.1 Leptospiraceae bacterium
AGCAATGCAAGGGGTCTTTCTTTTTTCTTAGTTGAAAACAAAGATTATCAGATCCAAGGAATTGAAAAAAAATTAGGAATCAAAGCCTCTGCAACTTGCGAGACTGTCTTTGATCAAAGCAAAGGACATTTGATCGGAAAGGAAGGGGAAGGGCTTGTAAAGTATGTCATGGGAATGTTAAATGGTGCTCGCCTGAGTGTCGCTTCCCAAGGAGTCGGAATAGCAACAGCCGCTTGGGAAGAAGCTAAAAAGTATGCCGAAGAGAGGATTCAATTTGGAAAGCCGATTCAGGAAATTCCAGCTGTAAAGAGGATGTTGAATCGAATGGAAAGGGAAGTTTCAGCAATGCGTGCTTTAATGCTAGAAGCTTCTCTTTCTGTGGATCGATACCATTGGCAGAAAGAAAGAGACAAAGGCAATGGATCTCAAAAAAAGGAAACCCTTTCCATAGAAAAAGAAATGTCCAATGAGTTCGGACCGAAGTTTTGGGAAAAAGTGGCAAACACCCTGACTCCTATTGCCAAGTATTACAACTCGGAAACTTGCAATTCTTTGGTCTACGATGCATTGCAGGTACTAGGTGGGGCTGGATTTACAGAAGATTACGATCTTTCGCGACTCTACAGAGATGCTCGAATCACAACTATTTATGATGGTACCACTCAGATTCAAATCAATGCCGCTATAGGAGGTGTTAGTTCTGGGATGAGCGAAACGGGAGTCTTTCGGAAATATTTGAATCTACTCAAAGAAGAGATCGGGGCAGATGCTCTAGGCCTACCTAAATCCTTGGAATCAACTTGGGATGAATTTGAAAAATTGCTTTCGATTTACAAAGCCGCTCCTGAAGTCAGAGATGCTTATTCTTTTGATATTGTTTCTTCGTGTGCTAGGCTTGTTTTAAGTTTGCTTATGGAAAGATCCTATCGTAAATCAAAAAATCGAAAGGAAATTCGCAAAGAGCTTTGTCGCGAATTTCATCTCGATAGTCTGTCTATTGTTACTGGGAACCGTGTTCGATTGGAAAATGCCCTTTAAGGAAGGGCATAGATAAAAATCTTTTTCCAGACGCTACCGAACTGTTTGAAGAAGCCTCCATTGTTGTAGTTTTGCCCATACTTTTCGCAGATTTCTTGGAGTTTTGGAGCCACTTCTTCGTATCGGTTGGCAGGCATATCCGGAAACATATGATGTTCGATTTGGTGACTCAAATGCCCACTTAAGAAGTAAAAGAACTTGGAACCAGATAGATTTGAAGATCCTTTCAATTGTCTCAAATACCATTCAGCCTTGGTTTCAGATTCTATTTCTTTCGGTGAGAAAGTTTCGGCTTCTTCTGTAAAATGTCCACAAAAGATGATGGCATACGTCCACAAGTTACGAATTCCATTGGCAATGAAATTCCCAAGAAGGATTTTGGGTGCCATAAGACCACCTAATAATGGGTAAAAAACGTAGTCTTTGAAAACCTGTCTTTGGATTTTTTTGAGGAATACATCTCTATACTCTCCCAAACTTCTCTTTGTTCTTTGCTTTTTCGGTTTTTCTAAATACTCAACCTTGTAGCCATGAGCGCCAACCCCCCATTGAAAATGGAAAGCTAAGAAGAGATTTGTGATTGGTTGGAAGAAATGAGTCCAATTCCATTTTTGTTCGGTTGTGAGTCTAGTGAATTTATAACCAAAATCATGGTCTTTACCAATCACATTGGTAAATGTATGGTGGATATAATTGTGATAGAATTTCCATTGCTTTGAATCACTGACAATATCCCATTCGAATTTTCTGGAATCAAACTTAGGATCATTCATCCAATCGTATTGCCCATGCATTACATTGTGTCCAAGTTCCATATTGTTCACGATTTTAGAAAAAGCAAGAAGTGCAGTTCCTATGCTGAAGGTAATTGGTTCAAAACTAAAGTGTAGAATGGCTCTCCCAGCCACTTCAGAGTATCGATAGATTGCGTAGGTCTTTCGAATATGGCGGGCATCTGTCTCTCCAACTTTTGACATTGTTTCAGCCCGAAGCGCTTCCACTTCTTTGCCAAATTTTTCTTTGTCTGAGGGAGATAGAGATTTACTTCGGACTATCATCTCCATTTTTCTTTTCTTAGAATCAGCTTTGATTCTGGATTTTGGAAGGGTATTTGTTGTTTGGTTGAATGTGAGTGTGTTCATTTTACTTTCCTTTTTTCAATTATTGAATTTTAGAGTTCTAAACTTAAATTTGAATTTGCTTTGGTTACACAAATGCGAATGCTTTCTATTCCATTGGTAGAAGCTTTTTCATCTGTTAGGCTTAGAACTTGACCTTCTTTCTTTTCGCAAACGCAAGAGTGACAAATTCCCATTCGACAGCCACTTGGTGGAAAGAAACCTTCTTTCTCTAATCCTTCTAAGATGCTTAAATTTGAATCAATTTCGATTTCTCTATGAGAAAGACTAAGATTGACTTTTACTTTAGAACCTGAAACAGTTCCGGTGTTTCCAAATCCAAAAACTTCGGACTTTACATTTTCTTCGCCAAATGTACTAATAACGATATCTTTTAACGGCTTTGGACCACAAACAAAGATGCTAGGGTTCTTCAATGAATTTCTTTTTTCTTTCAAGAGCGAAGGAGTCACTCTTGCCACTGAAATGTTCTCTGTCTCATTTTTTAGTTCATCTACAAACAAATGTAAATGGAACCAGCTTTTTTCCTTTGCCCATTTTTGGAGTTGAGATCCAAAAATGATCTCTTCCGGGCTTCTAGAAAAATAGAGCAGGTGAACTTCTCTGTTTTCTCCTTTATTGACTAAACTGCTGATTTGAGAAAAGATAGGAGTGATTCCAGATCCGCCAGCGATATAAAGAATGGGATTCTCTGTGCTCGGTAGAAGAAAGTCACCGTAAGCTGGCCCAATCTCTAAAATATCCCCGACCTTGATCTCATCATGCAAAGCATTGGAAACCAGCCCCTGGGGTTGGCGTTTTACAGTGATGGTGGGATTCTTAGCTCCCTCTGGAGAAGAAAACGAATACGTTCGAGAAACTCGTTTTCCAGATTTCTGGATATTTACTGTTGCGTGCTGACCAGCCGAATAGCCTGAAAAGTTACCATTCATTTGGAGAACGAATGTTTTGGTACTGGGGGTTTCCCTTTTCACCTCTTTGACTTGGGCTAAAGTTTCTTTCCAGGAAAATCTAGGAAAGACTCTAGAAATCAGAAACTCGCTGATTTCAGCCAATTCTAGGCCTTTTAGGAGGTCTTTTGGTTCAATGTAGGATTGAGATAAGGTTTGTAGTTTCATTTTCGCCTCTTTTTCTTTGTGAACGACTGTTTACAGAGTTATCATCTGTATTCTGAATCGTCAACTAGGAAAATATAAAAAAATGCTTATTTTGCTTTTTTTTTTTAGAAGAGCCTCCAGGCTCAATACTGCCTTGAAACTCAATCAGCGCTATCAGCAGAAACTACGAACCCGGCAGGCATTGGTCCAAGCCGCATTGGATTTGATGGGTGAGGACAAATCTCTGGGAGAGCTCTCTCTACGGGAAGTTGCTGGTGAAGCAGGGATTGTGCCTGCGGCTTTCTATCGGCATTTCCAAAACATGGAAGAATTGGGATTGGCGTTAGTCGATGATTTGGGGGGCAAGCTTCGTACGATTTTGCGAGAAGCTAGAAAGAAAGGGGCTTATAAAACGGCTTTGCAAGCCTCGATGGGACTATTTTTCGAATATGTTCGCAACAACCGACTGCTGTTTCGTTTTATTTGCAGAGAAAGAACTGGTGGAAACAAGAGGATACGGCAAGCGATCCGAAATGAAATGGCGTTTATTGCGGGGGAGCTCGCCTCCGACATGAGACTCCCTAGTTCGATTCCTTTTTCTGAAATTCAATTTTTGTCAGAAATGATTGTGACTAACGCATTCCATATGGCGGCTGAGTTCCTTGATTCTGATTTGAAAGACACTGCAAATGCTAAGAGATTGCAATGGAAAACTGTTAAACAGCTACGATTGATTTTTAAAGGAGGGCTTCAGAGAAAAAAGAAACGAATTCGAACTACCAAGTCTCCTCTCCAAAGCTAAATTGTCTCAATATATTAAAACCCAGAGCCCATTCTTTTTGCATATAATTCAACTCAGCTCCTCGCAACAACTGTGTATGGGCAAGGGCTCTTGTATTGGAAACAAAGATCTGAAAAACATGACCTCCGGTATCAATATCCAGGCCGAGGCTAGCCGGAACAAAGTAATGTTTTACAGGCTCAGATAAAAGTACATTTCTCGCATAGGCTTGGATGGGAGTTAAACTTCCATTTTGAATACCTGCGTTTATCTCATTTTCTGTCAGTTTGTTTACCCCTGGCAAACTCGTTTTGTTTGATTCTGTTTTATAGTTGTCTCCAAAGTAATCTCTCTTTTGAGTGAATATTGCTTCAAAGACTAGATCGACTCGCTTAGAGATTTTGAATCGTCCACCTACATCAACGCCAGTTTGATCGTTAGATAGATTGTATTTAGCAAAGTTTTGGTGAACGTACATTGGGGAAATCTGTATAGAAAGTCTTTCATGTAGTTTCCTTGAAATCAGAATGGAAGACAAATAGCTGGTTCTATCTCTCGCCGTTAATTCATATTCGTTCAAATTTTCGTTTAGAATAGAATTTAGATTGGTATTTGGAGTAGGGGAAAGATTGAAGTAATTGAATCTAATTGCCTCTTCTTGGCTTTTGTAGCCTGCGACTCCAAAGAATGAAACGTTGAGAAACTGTCCATTGTCTTGGGAAAGCAATCTAAATTTAGTCCGAGCCTCCCAAGTTTTCTTCTCCGAAGTTCTAGCTATACCCACCATCCATCGATCGGTAACACCATAGTCTAAGGCAAGTTGTGTATTGGCTCCCCCATCCAATCCATAAAAGGAATTAAATCCACCTTTAGCATCATTGAATCGATGTTGAAATCGAAAAATCAAGTTTTGCTTTCCAATGTTTTCTGTACTTGGCATATGGATAAGCGATGAACCCATGAAATGTGATCCAGACAATGGCGTGATAGACGAGACTTGGTTTTGAATAGATGATTTCTCTTTTGTAGTTTCCTTTTCTTGGGCTCTAACAACGAACGGGAGGAGAATCAGGAAAACAGCAGAGAAACCTACCACGCCTTTTAACTTGAAGTGACTTACAGGGATCATTGTTTTCTCCAAGTAACTTTTGCCTTCAATTGAATGATTGGGTTTAGCTTTAATACTAAAATCTTTGGGATCTCGATGCCATAGTCAGATAGAAATACCGTAAACTCTGAATTGGTTTCCAGAGCCTCTCCTTGTTCTGTGGTCTCAAAAGGAATGTTAATACCAGCCTTAGTATTTCCATGCAGATTTAGAGATCCTGTGATCTCTCCTTTTCCGCTTTTTTCATCGAACCTAGTAATGATACCTTCAAAAACAGCAACTGGAAATTTCTGTGTTTCTAGGTAGTTTTCCTGTAAGTGAGAAGTCTGTAAATTGTTTGGTGTTTTCCAATCTCTTAAATCAATTTGCAATTGAAACTTTTTGTCTTTTAAGTTTACACTTCCTTCGCAGGATTTTCCAGAACCAACGATTGCCTCCATCTGAGTTTCGCTCTTGAACTTAAAAATACAGGATTCAATCTTCCAGATTGCACTTTTAGAAGTGGATTGGGAAAACAGGGAGGATGCATTCAGTGTTTGTAAAACGATGAAAATTGTGACCAAACATTGAATAAAAATATTCATTCCATTCATTTCTTTTCTGTCTAAGTTCAGTATTTTTAGAATCGGGATCAGGAAAACAGCTATTTTGCAAAGCGCAGATTTTTTATTTTGAAAGAGTATGATTTCATTCTGGTTGGTTCGGGAATGGGGGGACTGGCAACCGCCTCCATTCTGGCAAAGTCTGGATATTTCGTTTTAGTTTTAGAAAAAGGGATCAGTCCAGGTGGTTGCGCTTCCAGCTATTCTAAAGCTGGCTATGTTTTTGAAGCTGGTGCAACAACCGTGGTTGGTCTAGAAACGGGTCTTCCCCTCCAAAGATTAGAAGAAATCCTTGGGATATCCTTTCCTGCCTTGGCATTGGAGACTCCGATGCAAGTCCATGGACTTGGTGCCACCCCATTGACTCGTCATCAAAAAAAGAGCGATTGGATCCAAAGCTGTATAGCTCAGTTTGGGCGGCCCATTCGACAAAGGTTGTTTTGGAACTTGTCTTTTTTCTTATCAAATCATCTATGGAACCTTAGTGGAAGATTTGTTCATTTTCCACCGCATTCGATTTTAGATTTTTGGAAATGTTTCCTTCGGATGCGACCCTTAGATCTTTTCGTTCTGCCTTTTTCATTCGTTTCTCTTCAAACAGTTTTACGTTTCTTAGGTCTAGCTGATGATACTTTGTTTATCAAATTTTTGCAAGAACAGCTTTTGATCACAACTCAGTCAAAGCCAAATCAAACGCCTTTTTTAGCAAGTACCGCAGGCTTAACCTATCCCAATTTAACGAATTACTATATCAACAGAGGAATCATTCAAATCCCAAATCGTTTGGTTCAATTTATAAAATCGTTTGGTGGCGAAGTCCTTTACAAAGAACAAGTGCTAAGAATAGAAAAGGAAAATGAAATTTTTCAAGTTCGAACCAAACATTCAACATTTACAGGTAAACAAATCATTGCAAATCTTCCGATTTGGAATTTAGCTGAAGTCTATCATGGGGATCATTCCACCTGGCTAAAAGAAACTTCCGCTCGCTTTGAAAAAGGAATTTGGGGGGCATTTACAATGGGTGTCGCAATTCAATTGACCAAAGAGGAGCAAAAGTCTCTCAATTGCCTTCATCACCAAATCCACCTAGCGGAACCTTTGCCCTATGGAGGGGGAACTTCGATATTTGTTTCCATATCACACCCAGAAGATAGAGAAAGGAGCCAGAACGGAATCCAGATTCTTGCGATCAGTACTCATATTGAAAATCCTGAGTCTTGGGTCCGAGATGAGCTCTACCAGGCAAAGAAGAAAGAAATTGAGCAAATCATCTTGAAAAGATTAGAAGCAATCTTTTCTTGGTTTGAATTAAAAAAGATAGTTTTTTCTTCTTCGGCAACCCCTGTTACATGGAAAACTTGGACTGGTCGAAAGTGGGGTCGGGTTGGTGGACTGCCCAGTTCTTATTTTTTCAATCCTTTCTTCTATCCTAGTGCCATAACCCCGATTTCTGGGCTGTATCGAACTGGAGACACGGTGTATCCGGGCCAGGGCATCCCAGCTGTCGTTTTGGGGGGTTTGCACTTGGCACTTCGCATCTTAGAAAAAAAGAGGGGTTGATTTCTACCTTTTCTCCTCTAGCTTTGCAAAAGCTATGTCCAAATTGCCGAAAATCCAGATTCGAGTCCCAGGTACCAGTGCAAACTTAGGACCTGGTTTTGATTTGATGGGTATGGCTTTGAAAACCTATAATACCTTTTCATTCACATTTCCGCCTATTGAAGAATTTGTTTCAGAGTTGAAAGGGGGCATGCCTCCTCCTTTTCCAAAATCCGAAGACCTAGTTTGGATCGCATATCGGAGATATTTTGAAGAATTTTTACCGAAAGTAGAACCACCACCGTATCTTTGTAAGATGGATTTGAACCTACCATTAAAAGGAGGCTTAGGTTCATCAGCTTCCGCCATTGTAGCCGGGTTGTCATTGGCAAGGGAAGTTCATAAGCGAAAATTTCTAAATGACATTGTTCCGTTAGAAAATCGTTTTCTACACTTTCTGGCAAGCTTCGAAGGACACCCAGACAATACATTGCCTGCCTATCTTGGTGGATTGGTCTTTACCTATCAAATGGATGAGGTTCATCTCAGATATGTTAAAAAAAGATTTCCTAACTCGGTCGCTGTTTTTGCTTTTACACCCGAATACGCCATCTCTACCGAAGAGTCTCGAAAGAGACTACCAACTTCTTACAAGACCAGTGATGTCATTTTTAATATGAGCCGAGTTGGTGCCTGGATGCAATTTTTGGATAAGCGAAAGTTTAGTGATCTCCAAATTGCACTTGAAGATAGAATCCACACTCCGTACCGAGTGCACTCCGATTTTCCAATATATTCTCTTCTTCAAAAATTTAAGGAAAAAGAAATTGGAATTTGTCTTTCGGGCTCAGGGCCAACCCTACTTCTATTCACTGAAAGAAAAAAAGCTGAGTCAGTTTTTGCCTATCTTAGCTTAGAAATCAAGACGAACCTAGCAGAACAAATGCCCTTCCAATTAAAAAGAATCCAGACGGATTGGGAAGGAACTAAAATCTCTTTTTTCTAAGTTTCTTCGCCTTCACCTTCTTCTTTTCCAAATGGGTAGGTGTCTTCTCTGGATTTTAATTTACGGTTGATTCCGGGTTGTATCTTTTGCACAGTAATCGTGAACCGCATTCGTTCTTTTCCCACCTTATTAAAGTAGAATGAAGAAGATAGAGACAGTTCTATAAAATTGATCATCCTATCTTTTACAATCTTATCTGAAATCCTAAAATCTGTAGAATGTCCAATGATCTCGTAAGATTCGAATGATTCTTTCTGTTCCATTTTTTCAAAGATCTCCATTCTTGGGGGTCTGAAAAATGTAGAACCATTCTTTAAAACATGTATTGTGTAGTCTTCTGTATCTCTTGCTTTTTTAAACTGAAAAATCAAATGATCTTCGGAAATCGCCTGACAACGAGTTGGTAAGTTTCCAGTTCTACATCCAACGAGAAACTGTCCGTTTCGTGAAATCTCATCCACTACATAGTCAAACTTGTCACCAACTTGAACTGGTATAAACCGATCCGATTCTTTTCTGGAAAGAATCGGAAATAAGAATTGTTTGTATATAACATACAAAAGACCAACTGAGGATAAAATTAGAGAAAGAATGAGTAAATAGGTGAAACTATCCTGAATCGCAAGAGCTAAGAAAGGCAAACTCTCCTACCGCTTTGTATCCAGGACATGTGACTCTGCTTTTTCGGCTAAAGGAGCCCTTGTAATCAAAGAAAGTAGGTCCTTCACTTCTTCGGGAGAAATCACTTGATTCAATCTTTCTTCTAAAGGAAGAGGTGTAGGTTTCATAAGCAAATCTTCCAAATTTACTTTTTCCTTTGCTTCCTCTTTTTGCTTTTTATCCGAGGCAATTTCGGTTTTTGGAACCGTATCATTGGGATTTGCTTTGTTGTTACCTATCTCTTCTTGGGGTTTCCAAGACATAGGAGTTGTCGGCATTGACCCGGACTGTATATTTGATATCTGAAGCATACCCAAACCTCCGTTTTCAGGGTGGAGAGAGATTGCTCCCTCTCTTCGTACATCATCGGAGGAATGGGAAAGAGATTGAGTAAAAATTGGGAAAAAATCTCGTTTTTTTCCGTTTGCCCCTAGGATTCCGAGAGAAAGTATAGCCCCAATGGAAAACAACTTCAAATCCTGGATTCAATCCCCCATCTCAAAGTTATCAATAGCTATTGCTTGTACTTTTGTGTTAATTACTATTATCCTTTTACCAGGGGCATATGAATCTTACTTCGGAAAAGATTACGTCTCATTAGCAGGCAAAAACTACTCTTCTAACGATGTAAAAAAAACGAATCCAGGTGCCTATGCTAGGTACCGAAAAGAAATTGCAACTCTCACTAAAAATTTGTTAGGTGAGTTTGCTCAAGAAAAGCTTTTTGAGCTGGCAAGTAAAGATGCAGGTTTGCCTGTCGATGATATACTAAAACAAGGATTTTCCCCAAGAGTTCCAAAAGAAGAGGAACTCCTAGCTATCTACGAGCTCTACAAAGGCCAGTTAAATGGACAATCCTTTGCTCAAGCACGATTGCAGATTTTGGGATTGGTTCAATCTCAAGAAGAACAAGAATACCAAAGAGGAAAGTACCGGGAGCTTTTGCAGAAGTATCCAATCGAGTTTAAAATCAAAGAACCGGAAGTAGTCCGAGTCAGTATCTCTGGAAAAAACAATCCAAGCATTGGTAACGAGACGGCTAAAATCACAGTCATTGAGTTCTCGGATTTTGAGTGCCCTTTTTGCCAAAGAAGCCAGGAAGTAAACCAAAGACTTAGAGAAAAATATAAAGACCAAATTAGATGGGTGTTTCGAGACTTCCCACTTCCCTTTCATGAAAACGCAAAGTATGCGCACATAGCCGCAAACTGTGCATTAACGCAAAACAAATATTGGGATCTTTTTCCTCTTTTGTTCCAATACACTGGTAAGTTAAGTAAAGCAAAGGTGGACGAACTCGCGGTTCAAGCTGGAGTCAACAAAAAACAATTTCAAGAATGCACTGAGAACCCAAGTGCCATTCAAAAGGAAATCGATGCGGATATTGAAGAAGGTCAGAAAAACGGGGTGAGTGGAACTCCAGCTTTCTTTATCAACGGGATTTTTGTTTCGGGGGCTATGCCTTTTGAACATTTTGATGAGATCATTCAAAAAGAATTGAAGAACTAAAGGAGAACAAAATGGGAAACACAGTAAAAGTAGCAGTCACAGGAGCCGCAGGTCAAATCGGATACGCTTTGTTGTTTAGAATCGCATCAGGGCAAATGTTTGGAGCCGACACACCGGTCGAATTACAACTTTTAGAATTGGAACAAGCGCTTCCAGCCGCAAAGGGAGTCATCATGGAATTAGATGATTGTGCATTTCCTTTGCTTCAAAAAGTATCCGTAACTTCTAGCTTAGACGAAGCTTTTTCTGGAATCAACTGGGCTCTATTAGTTGGATCGGTTCCTAGAAAAGCTGGAATGGAACGAGGAGATTTACTGAAAATAAATGGTGGAATTTTCACAACGCAAGGCAAAGCAATCGAAAAAAATGCGGCAAGCGATGTAAGGGTTCTCGTTGTTGGAAATCCATGCAATACTAACGCATTGATCGCTATGAACAATGCAAAAAAAATTCCAACTGATCGTTGGTTTGCCATGACCGGTTTAGACGAAAACCGAGCTAAAACTCAATTGGCGCAAAAAGCTGGGGTTCTAGTGAAAGACGTTTCTAACGTAGCAATTTGGGGAAACCATTCCGCAACCCAATACCCAGATTTTTTCAATGCAAAAATCCAAGGAAAACCAGCCACTGATGCGATTTCAGATCACGATTGGCTAAAGGGAGATTTCATCTCAACAGTTCAAAAACGGGGAGCGGCAATCATCGCGGCGCGAGGTGCTTCTTCTGCTGCCTCAGCGGCAAACGCGGTGGTAGACACAGTTCGAAACATAGTGACTCCTACAAAACCTGGTGATTGGTTTAGTGCCGCCTGCCATTCCAACGGTGAATATGGTGCTGAGAAAGGTTTGATCTTCGGATTTCCTTTGCGTTCGGATGGAAAGAAGGTAGAAATTGTAAAAGACATTCCTCTAAACGAGTTCGCAAAAGAGAAATTCGCTTTTACACACAAAGAACTCTTGGAAGAAAAATCTGAAGTACAGAGTATGTTAGGTTAAATCCAAGCTATCCTCCTCGCGAATTAAACGGGGGGGGGTTCAGTTCCACTATAAATCTTTTTTAAAAAAAACAAAACGATCCTTTTCCGATAAATCTTTTTCGATCCAAACTTCTTTAAACCCCAATTCCATTCCTAAGGTTACGAGTTCCTTTGCAAAGTTTGGATGTGTCTCCAGGGCAAGAATACCGCCTGCAACCAATCTTATGAAACTACCTTCGATGATCTTTGCATGAAAGGCAATAAAGTCTTCCACAAACAAGGCTAGATGCGGTTCAAAATCTACAACATCTGGCATCATTTCTTCTTTTTCAAAAATGGGAATGTAAGGAGGGTTTGAGACTATTAGATGAAAAAGCAAGTCTTCTGGAAACTTTTGAAATAAGTCAGATTCAAAAAAAAGTATTTCTATCTGGCTTGGATTTTCGATCTCTCTATGGTTTTGTTTTGCGACTTCTAAGGCACCAGGAGAAATATCGGAAGCCCAGAACCTACCTAGAGAGAGCAATCGACTCAAAGAAATGGCAATACATCCGCTCCCAGTTCCTAGATCCAAAACATTTGGCGTTTGTTCTCCTTTAGTCAAATCTCCAAATCGTTTGAAAATTTTGTCAACTAACTCTTCTGTCTCCGGGCGAGGAATTAATGTTTCTTGAGTTACGGCATAATCAAATTTATGAAAACCTTTTTTTCCAGTAATGTAGGCGACAGGCTTTCCTTTGCCTCTTTCCATGATTCGTTCTCGGTAAAGAGTTACCTCTTTTTCTGTCAAAGGCATTTCAAATTGAGAGTACAGTTTGATTCTTGGAAGTTTCAATATATCAGAAAGAATCCATTCCGCATCTACACGTGGATTGGGAATGTTTTTCTTTTCCAGGAAAGCCGTTGATTTTTTTAAATAGTAGAGAAGGTTAGTTGGTTCGTTCATAGATTTTGCCCCCGACAGGATTCGAACCTGTGTCCCCAGTTTAGGAAACTAGTGCTCTATCCACCTGAGCTACGGGAGCCTTACGTTATGCGGGTTTTCTCTTGTTGTTCACAAGTCTTTGGAAATCAGTAATGTTGTGAATCACTATCTTGTCTGGGTAGAGATCTAATTTTTGACTTTTGACAAAATTCATAATAACCTTTTGTACTTCTCCGACAGGCTGAGCACACCAATTTGCTACGTCTTCTACAGTTAGATTCAAAACAATGGCATTGTAAACATCACTGGAATATTGTTTTTCATAGAGCATGTTGAATACGTCTGCCACTTTTCCTTGGATATCATCCAATAAAAGCATCATGAGTCTGCGTTTTTGGTCATAAATCCGCGACGAAAAAATGTGCAAGAGTTTCATTGCCAGAGCAGGGTTTTTGCTCATTAACACTTCAAAATTTGCACGATTGAAATTTAGTGCCTTTACTGTTGTCACAGCAATGGCTGTCGCCGACCGAGGTTGTTCCTCTAAAATCGCCATTTCCCCTAAAATGTCACCGGATTCCAAGATATCCAAAGTTTTTATTGAATTTCCGATTGTCTTAGTGATTTTGACTTTACCATCTTTGATCAGATAGAAGTCGTTACCTGGTTCATATTCGCAAAATAAAACTTCGTTTGGTTCGAATTCTTTTCCGAACTTTCCAAACATTGCATCTAACATTTGGTCGTTCATTTTTTGATTGCCTTAACTTTTTTCTTTGCTTCTTCAGAAATACTGTCATCCAAAGGAGCCATGGATGCCACCTTTTGAAATAGCTGGATCGCCTTGTCTTTCTCTCCAACTTGTTCGTTTGAAAGTGCGAGATGGTATAAATTTTCTTTTGCTAGTTGTCCATTTGGATATTTTTTAACAAACATTGAGAAAATCTGCAAAGCATTTCCGAAATCATTGCCTTTGTAGTAGGCTTTTCCTAGATAAAAGAGAGCGTTTTCTATAGCCTGGTCATCCTCCCCAGTCACAGAGTCTGTTCTCTCAGTTAGTTCTTCAAAAAGAGTAATCGCATCTTTGATCTTATCAGCATTCAATAGTGTTGATGCTTGGTCAAACTTAGCAACAATAGAGTTGGGATTGAAATCAGAATTGGATTGCGGGACAGCTAAAGTTTTAAGCATATCCTGAAGGTTTACACCTTTGTTTGCTCCTTCATTTTTGTATGTAAGCTCTGGCATAGATATTGGGTAGGCTGCACCTTGCTTGGTTAAATCCAGGAGAACATTTGCCCTTTCCATATACATTCCGTCAGGGTAGTTTTCTAGATACTTTCTATATGCGTAAGAAGCATGATCTAGATGACTGTTTTTGTGAAATACTTCTGCAACATTCATCAATTCATAGGCGGAGTTCTTTGCTTCGCCTTGACCCAAAATCTCTCTAACTTGTTTATGTACACTTCTCAATTGACTAGAGAAGACTTTTAGCATCTTTATGATTAAATGTGTTTTTGTACTGACAAAGGCTTCAAACTCCGCTGGCTTAAACACCAGAACACTCGCCCCACCTAGCACTTGCGCCGTTTCTTCTCTGGGATACTTGCCTATGGAACTCTTAACGCCAAAAAATTCTCCGATTTTTACGTCTTCTTTGATTTCGACACCAGAGGTGTTTGTGAAAGTCAATAAGATACGTCCCTTCTGTAAGACAAAGATATCGTCTGATTTGTCTCTTTCGAAGTAAACGATTGATCCGTTTTTATACTCTCTGACGATTGGGCCTGGCAATGGATTCCCTCAACGTTTAGTTTCTTCTCATCGGGAAAAAAGCCAAATCCTTTTTAAAACCGAGGAAAGAATCCATAGCTTCCCATAGACCCATAATTCTTCCAGAAACCAAAAATTGCATCCCATTCGAAGAAAAAGCCTCTACATGGTCAGAGAAGTGATCAAAAATCGACTTCCATTGCTGATTTCCCCAAATGGGTTCACCACGGACAAAAAAGAGTGAGATTTGTGAATTTTCAAAATCTCTATAAAAGGAGTAGGGACTTTGCTCCGATTTTGGTAAAAGAAAGAAGTCCGCGGGCGAACCCTCTACCAACTCTCCAGTTCCTGGTAAGCGAAAGGCTTTTGCGGGGTTTTCAGTCACCCATTGAAATAGAACCTGATCGGAAAGCTCTTCTGAATAGAGGTCATAGTAAATTTTTTTTGCAAAACGCATTTCTTCCCAGAGGTTTAGGGCACCCGAAGGTGAAAAATCGGTTCCAAGGCAGAGGTTGATCCCAGATTTAAGAAAGAGCTGGATATTCGTAGTTTTTCCAAAGATATGAATGTTTGAAGTGGGACACCAAACGACTGTACTGTTTGCAGATTTCAAATCTTCAGCTTCTTTTTGACCGAAGGGCAAACAGTGGATCAAAACAGAGTTAGACCCAAGTCCATTGGCTTTGATTAAATTCCGGAGAGACATTTTAGAGTCTTCATCAATTCCTTCACCTAAATGCACGATGAAAGGTACGTTTTCCTTTTCCGCAAGTTGGTATTCCAGCGCAATGCCTTCTCCCCAGCCTAATGAATAACTCCCCACGGAGTGAGCCAGTCTGTACTTTGTTAAGAATCGAATTGGTAAAATGTCTTCGAAAGGAGAATTTACAAAATGAGGAATATGGTCACTAACAGTACTCACTCCTGAAAAAGCATTTTTATATGCGCCAAGGTAATAAAGTAACTCGGAATCTAACTGTTGCCTTTCGGCAAAAATTCCTGATGCTTTATAAAGATTGTCAAATGAGAGCCAATTTTGGTGCTTGCTTCCAACTCCAATCTTTGGTAAATAACTTGCTAGTAGGTGATCATGGCTATTTACCAACCCGGGATATGCTCTGAACCCATTTCCATTGAAAGTTTTTTGAATCCCTACTTTTTTCGCTGTCTCTTCCGATACTATTCCTTCTTTCGAGAAATATAGAGAACCGGATTCTATACTTTTGCTATTGCGAATGATTTCTAGCTGGTTGATCTCCCACATTTCAAAGGCCTTTCTCAAGAAAGGTAAGGGGGTTTACAGGACTTTTGCCCTTGTTTACCTGAAAGTACAGTCCCCTTTTTTTGGATGTGTTTCCTAATCTATCTTTTTCGCTCACCCTTTGTCCCTCTAGCACAGTGACTTTTTCCAAGTTTCCATATACAGTGTAAATCCCTTCTTCATGTTCTAGTATAACATAGTTGCTATAGCCGTCCATATAATCAATTGAGACTACTTTCCCAGGCAAAGATGAAACAACGACCAGCTCTTTTTCAGCGGAAAAAAGCAGACCTTTGTGCGGTTCAGTTGAATCTTCTGTAAATGTTCTCACTAGTTTTTCTTTTTGCAAAAGAGGAAAAGCAGGGCGGTTTTTTAAAGTAGGTTCTTTTGGTTTAATTGGTTCTGCTGGGGTCAATGAAGATTGAATTTTCAACAAATCCCCTGGTCGCAAAGGGTCTGATATCTGTTTTTGATTCCAAGTAGCCAAGGTTTCGTGCGGAATTTGAAGTTTTTTTCCAATCCCGTACCAAGTGTCCCCAGGCTGAACAGAGTAATGCCCACTTTGCATGGCTTCTATTCTTGAGAAAACCAGCAATGGAATAGAAACAATAAGTGGAAAAAAGAAAAAGAGCTTCATCCCATAAAAATATCGGAGGAAGCTCGTTCTTTCTAGTCTTCTTCTTTGGAGTGAACCTTATATTTTTTCATTAGTTCTTCAGCGACGTTCCTTGGCACAGGAGCATACTTTGCAAATTCCATTGCAAACTCCGCCTTTCCTTGGGTTGAAGATCTGAGAACAGTAGAATAACCGAACATGTCAGCCAAAGGCACTTCGGCCTCAACTTTACAATATCCACCTTCTTCTGTAGTATTTAGAATCATCCCCCGACGTTGGTTGATGGAAGCAAGAATTGCCCCTTGGAACTCAGCTGGTCCTTCTACATCTACTTTCATAATAGGCTCTAAAATGATCGGAGCGGCCTTTGAAAAGCCCTGTCTAAATGCATAACGCGCACCGATCTGGAAAGCCATATCTGATGAGTCAACATCATGGTAAGCTCCGTCGTTGATTACTGCACGAACACCTATGATAGGGAAGCCGATCAAAGACCCTCTATCCAAGCAAGATCGAAATCCCTTATCGCAGGATCCGATGTATTCACGAGGGATGGAACCGCCCACAATCTTATCGACGAATTCGTAGTTTTTTCCTTCTTCGGACGGAATCGGTTCAAGGAAACCAGCAACTCGTGAGAATTGACCCTGACCACCCGTTTGTTTTTTGTGAGTGTAATCGAATTCAGCTGATTTTGTGATCGTTTCTCGATACGCAACTTGTGGTGCTCCCGTTACGAGATCTACTCCGTATTCACGTTTCATCCGCTCTATATAGACCTCAAGGTGAAGCTCACCCATTCCTTTGATGATTGTCTGCCCTGATTCTTTGTCGATTTCAGTTTGGAAGGTTGGATCTTCTTTGGAAAAACGGTTAAGAGCTTTTGCAAGGTTTGCAAGTTGCTTTGATTCTTTGCATTCAATAGTAAGAGAAATTACCGGAGTAGGAACAAACATGGATTCCATGGTAAGTTTGGATTTACCATCCGTGAAAGTATCCCCAGAAGCACAGTCAATTCCAAATAGTGCTACAATATCTCCAGCTTCTGCTTTGGAAATATCTTCCATTTCGTTTGAGTGCATTCGAACCAAACGTCCAATATTGTGTCGCTTGTTGTTCGAAGAATTGTAAATGGTCATACCTTTTTCCAGCCGACCTCGGTAAACTCGCACATAAGTGAGCTGTCCATAACGGCCATCTTCAAGCTTGAATGCAAGGCAAACCAGCGTTTGGTCTGGATCGGATTCTAGAATGAGTTCATTGTCCTCATTGTCGATCTCCATTGCTTTGTTCTCAACATCGTAAGGAGAAGCTAAGTAATCAGCCACTCCATCTAGCAATTTTTGAACACCTTTGTTTTTGTAAGCTGAGCCCATAAAAACAGGGACGAATTTAAGGCTCAAAACCCCTTTTCGAATTGCCGCTTGGATCAATTCTTTAGTGGGAGTGCCTTCTAGTAATGCCTCGGTTAGTTCGTCGCTAAAAAGTGAGACAGCATCTAATAGAGCTTCTCTTTTTTCATTGGCTTGTGCTTTCAATTCTTCTGGAATTTCAGTGACTCGAATGTCTTGCCCGTTAGGTCCTTCGAAATAGTATGCTTTTTCTTCTACCAGGTCTACAATACCAAGTAAGTCGTTCTCTAAACCGATAGGAAGTTGAACCGCATGAGCATTGAGGTGAAGCTTTTCTCTCAATTGTTCTATGACTCTCCAAGGGTTTGCGCCCGTTCGATCCAATTTGTTGATGAAAGCCACTCGAGGAACGCTGTATCTTTTCATCTGTCTGTCAACAGTGATAGACTGAGACTGAACACCCGCTACACCGCAAAGAACCATGATGGCTGAGTCGAGGACTCGAAGAGATCTTTCCACTTCGATCGTAAAGTCCACGTGACCTGGGGTATCGATGATGTTGATCTCTATGTCTTTCCATGTGCAATAAGTAGCCGCTGACTGGATAGTGATCCCTCTTTCTCTTTCGAGTTCCATACTATCCATCTTGGCACCCACCCCGTCCTTTCCTCGGACTTCATGGATGGCATGAATTTTATTCGTATAAAATAAAATACGTTCTGTAAGTGTAGTTTTTCCAGAATCTATATGGGCTGAGATTCCGATGTTCCGGACTTTTTCTAGTTTGGTGTTTCTGGTTTGGGCAGTGGCAGAAGTCATAGTTTGTTTTTCCTGCAAAAGGGAATACTTTCTGCCAGTTTCCTAGAAAAGCCTCCTTTGTAAAGTACTTGGGATTTTTAGGACAGCAATGAGCATGGCGAGAAGTGGAATCTGGGGAAGCAGAGAAAGGAGTCTGGGGGCGGGTCAAGCAAACCGTTCGAAATCTATCTTTTGCAAGAGTAGTCGTCTTGGGATTTGTCCTGGCGATCCTTTTCGGGTCTTTTGCCCTTTACATTTCCGAGTGGAATTCGGGAAAGCTCAGTTACATCAACGCACTCTATCTTTCTGGCTCTGCTCTTTGTGTAACAGGCCTTAGCCCAATACCAATTTCAACTCTATCTTTCAGTTCGCAAATAGTTATTATAACCTTAGTACAAATGGGTGGGCTTGGCATTATAAGTGTTACAGTTATCATCGGCTACTTGGTGCAATTTGGACTGTCTCGAAACACGGGTTTTGTCGCTTTTACTTCTGCCGCAATTGATAGAGACTCTGAAAAGGAGGGCATCGATCAGACAAAGATCTTTCGAATGCTCAAAGCAATTTTAAATATCTCATTTACTATGGAAGTTTTGGGTGCGATAGGTCTATATCTTCATTTTCCTAAGCAATTGCCAGTTTCTGCTGACAGAGCTTTTCTCTCCATTTTTACCTCTATCTCAGCTTTCAATAATGCTGGTTTCTCTATTGTGGATGATATGGCATTTCTCAAAAACGATTCGTTTAGCCTTCTCATAATTTCGACTCTAGTGATTTTAGGGGGGATTGGATTCCCAGTCATTATCCTGATCGAGAAATACCTTCTCACTTTTTTGAAAGAGTTAGCAAATCAATTGGAAGTCATGGCTGAAACGATTATGCTCCGCTTGATTATGACAAATAAAGTGACTGATCGCCTGCAAGGATGGTTAGAAAAACCAACAGAATTATCGGCAAGCTTAATGACCAGAATAGAAGAGTATAACGAACATTTGTACGGAGAATCAGGTCGAAGTCAAACCAAATTGATTTTATCTGGTACTTTTTTACTACTCTTGTTAGGATTTATTGGAATTTTCTGGCAGGAAGTTACAAATGTAAACAGCCTAAAGCCTTTGAAGCTTTCAGAACAAATCACCAATGCTTTTTTTGTTTCCGTTTGTGCCAGAACAGCTGGATTTGCTGTTTTTGATCTCACTCAGTTTACAGATTCATCGATTGTGATTATCACAATGCTTATGTTTATCGGGGGTGGTCCCCAAGGAACTGCGGGAGGAATTAAGATCACTACTTTTGGTCTGCTTTTGGCTTATCTCAAAAATGTGATCCAGCCTTCATCGCCTGTAAAGATTTTCGGAGAAACTGTTTCCAAAAACTCCGTTGCCATAGCCATTCGGGTTTACTTTCTTGCTTCTATCTTGCTCGCTAGCCTCTTCCTTGTTTTGGTTATTTTGGACAATAACCACCATGCGCTCCAAAACATATTTTTTGAATTGGTTTCTGCTTTTTCTACAGTTGGATTCTCTCTCAATCTAACGCCTCATTTGGGAGAATTGGAAAAGATCATTTATACAATGATTATGCTTATGGGTAGAGTAGGAATTTTCAATGTTCTCATTGCTTTTACCGGGCATTCTGGAGTTCCAAAACTGGGTGGTGTGGACGATGGAATCAAAATCCAGATTGGATAAAGGCGGAAAATTACTTTACGCCTAGGCTGAATTGCCCATTCTAATAGGAAAGGCGGATCTTGCATGGCTATTAA
>JAIXRB010000044.1 GCA_027485405.1 Leptospiraceae bacterium
AACTGACTCGTAGATTTTTTCCATTTCTACAAAGACTACCGCTAGGTCTTTGCCGAGTTTTTTAGGATCAGTTCCCGAATTGGTTGAGTTCATGGAAACCAATCCTTCGGCAACTAGCCCAGCTTCTCCCAGTCCAATTCCTTGGGTAAAGAGCATTAATCCCTTCCAAACTTTGGGAGGCACTCGACCCACAATTCCAAAATCGATAAATCCGATTTGTCCGTCTTTTAAAATCATAAGATTGCCAGCATGGACATCCGCATGGAAAAATCCGCTACCAGCAAGACTCGAGAACCAGATTTCAAGAGCCGTGTTTAAGACTTTTCGCGGATCTTTTGTATAATTTTTTAATCCCTGTTCATCGGTGATCGGTACGCCGTGAAAGCGTTCCATAGTGAGAATTCGTTTTGTACTTAAATAATGGTAAACCCTGGGAACCCGAGCTCTGCTTTCCCCCACCTTTAACAAATAAGTTTCGAACTCTTCAATATTTTGAGCTTCTTTTACAAAATCAACTTCCTGTAAGATGGAAGTTTGGAATTCTTCGAACATTCCAGTAATGCCCACTTTCTTAAATTCCGGTGCGATCAATTCTAAAATCTTGGTCAGGGCTCCCAGGATTTGCATATCCGTCCTTAGAGTGGCTTCGATATCGGGCCTCTGGACTTTGATCACGGCATCTAAGCCTTCCAGAGTAGTGCAGGCATGGACTTGAGCTATGGAAGCCGAGGCAATTGGGGTTTCTTCCCACTTTAAGAAAAATTTATCTAATTTTCCGCCAAGTTCGCGCTCTACGATGGATTTGATCTCATGGAAGGGAACAGGCCGCACCGAATCCAGGCATTTCTGCATTTCTTCTACATACTCTTCTGGGAAAAAAGAAGGAGCACTGGCAATAAACTGGCCCAGCTTAATATAGGTGGCTCCCAGGCTTTCGAAGATCTTTCTCAGGGAGATTGCCGTTTCCCGATGGGAGGTTTTTCCAAGGACTAGTTTTGTTAGCAAAACGCTTAAATGAGGGAGGAGAACGACTCCTGAATGCATTGTTCTCAAACTAGACCGAAATCCAAAGCTGAGAACCTCTACGATTGATTCCATCTGCCCAGATTCTAGCACTAGAAAAGAAGGAAAACGAAAAATCCTGCCTAGAAAGGCTTTAGATGGTTTTTAGCTTGAAAGAACGCCCCATCCTGGAATTCTTAGCAAACGAGCCCGCCTCTATGAGCCAAGAAAGTGTACTCTATCAAGAGCTAGATAAGCTCGACCTCGGCGAACTAAAAAAAATCAGTGGGCTTTGGAACATTACCAAAACTCTCGGTAAAGACAAAAAAAGCATCGTTTTAAGCCTAATCGATCACTTCCAGGACGAGTTTTTCCTGAAAGGGGTTCTTGAAAAGTTTTCTGCACTCCAAGTTACAATCCTCACTTCCATTCTTAAAAACAAAGGGGTAATGACATTAGGGGAGATTTCCCGAAAGGTCAACATTCCGCCCATTAACGTGGAGATGGAACTCAATGTCCTCCGAAAGTACTATCTCATCTACCAGAGAAAAAACCGAGAAAGGCTTACAAACAACCTAGATAAATACCATGCCTATGATGAGATTTACAAACATACAAAAGTTGAAGTAAACTCTAAGGGCGAAAAGTTCCAATTCTCGATAGAAAAGCACTTTCATAAACTACCTTTCAACGAAATTCCCAATGGATTTAGAGAAGCACTTGGGGCAAAGAAATCAGAACCCACGGAAGCTTTTCTTAAGGCAGCCCTCACCAAAGAATCTATTCAAAAGGTCATTGATTCCTTAAACGACTTCGATCGAGATGTTTTGCACAAAGTGTATTCTAATGGGGGAGTGATTGAAGCCGAAACCATTCGAAATTACATCACTGTTAACCGAGGCAAATTCGAAGTAAGTATTCCACATCTAACGGATCTAGTTTTGATCCGAGATGTTTATTATGTGGAAGATAGATTCATTCGGGTCATTGTCATTCCAAAAGAGATTTTGCATCATCTCCAAACTTCTCCCATCCTTCCTGCTGTCAAAAAAGGGACTCGCGTCCGCCAAGAAAAGACAGCAAGCAATGGATTGGATTTCTTCTTAAACGTAAAAAAATTAATCTCTTACGTTTCAAGAAAGGGACTGAACCTCGCAAAATCAGGAAAGATCAAGCAAGCAGACCACAAGCGAACAGAAACAGAATTGCTAGCTCCTGACATAGAAATCTTCCCAGAAAAAAGCCAAGTCTACCAAATCGAACTCATTCTTCCTATTTTAAAACTGTTAGGCTATGTGGACATCAAAGGAGAAAACGTAATCCTTGTTTCTGACACCGATGGTTTTCTAAAAAAAGACATTTTTGAGTTAATGAAAGTCGTGATCCACGAAGTAAACGAGGCACGCAGTCGCAGACTCAACCCTCCCGAAGTCTTTAGTGCCACAGAAGTTCCTTTTTACGAAAAAAGCATTTTAGACAAAACAGTTAAATTGATCATGCAGTATCATAAGATAAATACGAGTGTGATCTTTTCTCATATCATTCGAGAGCATTTGATTTTTACTCCCACTTTCCAGATCAAAACTTTTGAAGAAGATCTGGCTGACCTACGAAAAGAAATCATATCTGCAATCTTCTATCTGCAATTATTCGGACTGATCGAAGTGGAGTATCCACAAAGAAACCTTTCTTTATCAGAACTTGGTAAGCACTATTTCAATCACGATCCTCTGCCCACTAAAACGGAAAGAGGGGGCATCACGATTAACCCAGATTTCTCGATCATTGCTTTCCCTGACCGAGTTTCGATTTACGGCATTCATCTTCTAAAAGCCTTTTGCGAGCTAAAAGACTATGATAGAGTCTATACTTTTGTTTTGACCAAAGATTCTTTTCAATTGGGAATCCTACTCGGATACGAAAAAGATTCCTTCATTCATTTCTTGCGCGAATCAAGCAAGGCAGACCTTGCTCAAAACCTACTCTTCTTGTTAGATGATTGGGGTAACAATTTGCCGATGGTCACCATCACCGAAGACAGCGTTCTTGTCAGAACCAAAGATGCACAGGTGATGGAGTTACTTTTGGGTCAGATCAAAGGAAAGAAATTTGTATTAGAAGAAGTTAGCCCAACCGGAATCATCATCGATAAAAACAAAGTTTTAGAAGTGATAGCGATTGCTGAAAAACTGAATATGATGATTCGATTGAATCGTTAATCCAGTTTCATTTCTTTTAAGATTTTTTTGAGGGTGCAGTAACTTCTGGATCAGTTACTTTGATTTTAGTTTTAAAGTTCCACTTTCTAAAAGGTGCGACAGCGTCCAGTCTCTCTTGAGTAACAAAAAACAGACGATCTCCGTATTTTACAAGGGCACCTTTGTACATCGCAAACTTTGTTTGGTGCTCAATCAATCCGAGCTCCAAAACCCGATTCCAATCCTCTACAGTTTTCAAAGACGGCACCTTTCGTAGATGCAATTCTTTGATGGAATTGTCTTTTACAGCGTCTTTAAGAATTTTTTCCCATTCCATGCTTTTTCTTTTCCGATCCCGAGGATTAATTCGATTATCGGAGAGACCTCCGAAAAAGCAAAGAAAATGCGAAAACTGATGTCAAATTTCAGAAGATTCTGTGGAAAATCGATTTATTGACCCTGGAACCAGAGGAACTACTTTTCTATAGCGCAAATAGAATCTTTCAAAGCTAGAATGATCCCAAAAATCCACAGCTGGTTGGTTGGCTAAGAGAACTCTAAGTTCCATGCTTGGGATGGAATTCTCAAGGCACCAGGACTCTGCATCAGAAAGAAGGGCTTTCATATACCCTTTTTTCTTCTTTCCTAACTTGGTAACAGCTAAATCCAAGAAAAGACTTCTTTCTTCTTCCAGGTGGGGCTTTTCTTCGACTCTGCCTATCAAAAGGGATGCCAATTCCTCACCCTCCCAAAATCCCCGCATATACACCTTTCCCGTCCCTTGCAGTTTAAAATAGATGTCCGAGAACTTCGTCGCCGCTCTGGGACGGATTTGGAAAAGCCCGTCTAGATCGAGGGTGTTTACATACCGAAAGAACTGATGAACGAGTTCGATCGTTTGGTTTCGATCGGCAATGTCTAGATCTCGAATCAATGCTAAGTTTTCAGCTTTTGCAGAAAGAAGATAGGAAGCGACTCAATAGAAACTCTTTCTTGTGCCATACTATCTCGTTCTCGCACAGTGACTGTCCCAGTTTCTAGAGTTTCGTAGTCCACTGTAACGCAATACGGTGTTCCAATCTCATCATGCCTTCGGTATCTTTTTCCGATAGCGCCACCTTCGTCATAGTCGACAAACCAATGTTCGGCCAGAGTGTTTCGGATTTCCTTTGCTTTGGCATCTAATCCATCTTTTTTCATAAGAGGGAAAATTGCCACTTTGCAGGGAGCCACTCGAGGTTTGAATCTCAGAACTGTTCTCATTTCCTCTTTTTCTAAGGCTTCTTCGGCATAAGCATCACTCATTACGGCAAGAAAAAGTCGATTCAATCCTAATGCTGGTTCGACTACATAAGGTAGGTATTTTTTCTTTTGGTCCAAATCTTGGTATTTTAAATCTATGTTTGAGAATTTCTCATGTTGGTTTAGGTCATAGTCTGTTCGGGATGCAATGCCCCAAAGCTCACCCCATCCAAAGGGATATTTGTATTCAATATCGCTAGTGGCATCGCTATAAAACGAAAGTTCAGCTTTTTCATGTTCTCTAACCCGGAGATTTTCCTTTTTAAGTCCCACCACATTGACGAGCCAATCCATACAGTAATTGACCCAATAGTCAAACCATTGTTTTTGAGTCCCTGGTTCGCAAAAGAATTCCATTTCCATTTGCTCAAACTCTCTGGTTCTAAAAACAAACTGTCGAGCCATGATTTCGTTTCGGAATGATTTGCCGATTTGAGCTATTCCAAATGGCACCTTCTTTCGAGCAATCTGCGCTATGTTTTTGAAATTGATAAAGATTCCTTGTGCCGTTTCGGGCCGGAGATAGATATCAGTGGCTCCGTCTTCACTTGCTCCATGTGAGGTTTTAAACATAAGGTTAAACTGGCGAACATCTGTCCAATTTCGTGTGCCACTGATTGGGCAAGCAATTTCATGTTCAACAATCAGAGACTTAAGTTTAGCTAAATCATTTTCAATAGTGGCATTGTCTA
>JAIXRB010000014.1 GCA_027485405.1 Leptospiraceae bacterium
ATGTTCACATTTTAGAAAGATCAAAAAGCCCGTTAGCAAAAGTCAAAATTTCAGGTGGCGGACGTTGCAATGTTACCCACCACCAATTTGATCCCGAAATTCTTTCCACCAAATACCCAAGAGGCGAAAAAGAATTGAGATGGGCATTTGAAACCTTTCAACCCAAAGACACAGTGCATTGGTTCAAGGAAAGAGGAGTTTCCCTCAAAACAGAAGAAGACGGGAGAATGTTTCCGACAACGGACAGCTCAGAAACAATAATTCAGTGTTTTTTGAATGAAATTGAAAAACACAAGATCAAACTTAGACTAGACACTCCTATTCATTACATTTTCTGCGATGAATCGCCTAATAAAAATAAATTTCGATTAGGTCTTGGGAATGGAATTGAAGAGGATTTTGACTTTGTTCTCATAGCAACAGGTTCCAATTCTAAAGTATGGAGCTGGATGGAAAGCATGGGTCATCGAATTGTCGCCCCTGTTCCTTCTTTATTTACACTAGGTCTCGTAAAATCAGAGTTATTCTCATTGTCAGGATTGAGCGTTGCTGAAGCCTCTATTCGAATTTTACCAAAAGGGAAACCACAAATTGGACCATTGTTGATTACGCATTGGGGTTTCAGTGGTCCCGCCGCTCTAAGGTTATCCGCTTGGGAAGCAAAGTATTTTAGTGAAAATGCGTATTCTGCAAGTTTAGAAGTGAATTGGCTATATCCCTTGAAGGACTTAGCAGTCGAAGCTTTGCTTCTGGGATTAAAAAAAGAATCTGGAACTGCAAAGTCTGTAAATCGAAAACCGCTTCAACTACCCACTAGACTTTGGGCATACTTTTTAAAACAAGCTGGCATTTCTGAAGATCGATCTTGGAACACAATTTCTAACGCTGAGATCAGACAATTGGTGCAAATCCTCTGCCATGGAGTATACCAAATGAACTCAAAAGGAGTTTTCAAAGAAGAATTCGTGACAGCTGGGGGAATCAATAGAAAGGACATCGATTTTAAAACAATGCAAAGCAAGATAAAGAGCGGGCTCTATTTTGCGGGCGAAGTCATAGATGTGGATGGAATCACGGGAGGGTTTAACTTTCAGAATGCTTGGACAACGGCAACAATAGCAAGTACTGCGATTGCTAGATCTTTAGATAGAGTCTGAATATCTCTCTAAGTTTTGTAAAAACTCTTTGTCATAGACTAAAATCAGTCTTTCTAAAGACCTAAAAAACAAAATATCTGTTTTATCAATGGATCTTCGAATCCAAAAACCAACTGCCTGTTTTGTTACCTTCTCTGAAAAATTTACTTTGGATAAATGACCCGGAAAAGTCGAACTTTCCGTTTCTTCTTCTGCATCAGTATAGTCGGGATGTAAAAAAAGTGAATATTTATCTAAGAAAAAGGGATCCAGCCGTTTTTCGGCAACGAGATCGCGAAACCTTTCTTTCTCTTTTTGAAAAAATTTTTCATTGGAATGCAATTTCACATAACATAAATAAAAACTACGCGCCAAAAATCGAAAGTATATATCATATGTTTTGCTAGTCGTCTTTCTAAAAAACTCACTTCTTTCCGGCCAATCTAACAAATGCCCCAAACGCTCAACAAAGACAGGATTGTATTGGCCAAACTGTGATAAATGGTCTCGGACTAAAACCTCTTCTCCATGCGGGCTTTTCAAAAATGCTTTGGCTTTTAGGAATCTTTCCAATTCGCGACGATGTGAAAAATTGAGTAAATGGCAGTAAACGGTAAAGTAATCCTTGTCTTGAAGATTGGCATCTAACTCTTCTGTTTCCTGACAAAGATTTGGCGATCTTGGATAGTTTTCCCAAGCCTTTCTTGCGGCCAGTTCCAAGTTTTCGAGCTCCAGATCTGAGTCGGAAACAAAAGGAATTTCAAAAGAAGAACAGGAAACGAGCAGTAAAAAGCAGATAAAATAAACGAAAGTTCGGCTAAGCATAGAAATTTTTAAGATTCACTTTTACTTTATCTTGTAGTTTATCTCTGCTGGTAAATTCTCCCAAGGAGAACTTGGATCTTTTCGAAAGTATACTGGAGAAACTGAAGGAACTGAGCTCAAGGACTGATATAGAATCAAATCACCATCTTTCTTTTCAAAGTATCTTTTGTCTGAATTCGCAGGCAATGCAATATCTACGATTGGCAACCAACCAAACCCTGGTAAGAAAAAGGATAAAGAGTCTAAAATGGCTTTTGCTCTACCCTTCTCAAAACGAATCATCCGAAAAGGTTGAACTGCAAATCCCTTTTCCAAAAGTCTTTCTCGGAACTCATTGGCAATCGGTGTTTGTTTCCTGATTTCTTCCAGAGACTCTAAGTAGTCTCTTGGAAAGAATTTGGGATTCTCTTTCGTAGCATCGCGAAAAGGAGCAATGTCGGCAGAAAAAGAAGTTCCCTTGTCCAAGTAATCATCGCCTACATAGTATTTTAAATACTGATTTCGTGATGTGAATCGGTATCTAAGTATCTGTTCGCCGATGGAGTCCTCAATGGACATTTTTTTAATATGTGCTCTATTTTTTTGTAAAAAACCTGGATTAAAAGTTGGATCAAAGAATTTTACAGATCGAATTCTCTGCTGTTCATTGGAAGGAGGATGTAAAACTGCAATCTGTGCCTTCGACAAACTAACAGTATCGATTTGGAATTTGAGAGTCACTTCTAAAGTATATTCCTCTTCACCAGAAGCGATAAACCTCTCTGTTTCAACGAATGGAATATTTTTAATCTCTTTAGCATCTCGATCAACCACCCATAACTTTTGACCACTTAACAAAAGACCTCGTAGTGATTTAGTATTGGATTTGATAGAACCTGTGATTTTTCCAGTTTTTGCATCGTAGCGATAGATCGTATTGTCGGAGGAGTCTGAAATCCAAATGGATTCTCTTCCAAAGCACAAATCTCTTGGGCGGCTTCTGTCTGTTAAAAATCCGCCCACCAGCAAAGCGTTTGAACGATCATACATCATTACTTTGCCTGTGTCTAAATCTAAAATGTAATAAAAATTGCCGACACTTGCAATCCCTGCCATGTTTTCAATAGGTATGGGCAAACGTTCGGTGATTCCGCCCGAATTTGGATCTATCTTGTAGACCATTTTCTGTCCAACAACTAACAATTTACTTTCCCTGTCATCGTAAGAGATTCCTCTTAGATTGGGAATTCCCAAATTGAAAACCTCTTGCTGACCTATTTCATTGATTTTAATAAGGGCTCGTCTGTTTGAATCCACAAACCAAAACGAAACACCATCGTATGCCAAACCGTAAGCTTTATCTGTAAGTTTATACTCTTTAGCTTCTTGGGAAAAGATCTGTGTAACGAAAACTACACTAAAGATTACAATCTGAAAGAAGCGACCCACGGCATCGAGTTTTCGATTCAAGATTTTCATTTTTGATTCAGAACAAACCAACAACCAATTGAACCAAGTAACCAAATAATGAGTCTTTATTTAAATCTGGACCCATGATTAATGGCTGTGGAACAAAGATAAAGAGCAAGGATATAAGCATACCAATTCCAAGAATCTTACGACCCTTACCAACCTTTGGATAGCCATCTTGAATGAACGGATGCTCAACTTTTAGCAAGAAATAAATAATGAAACCCCAAATAAGCCAAGTTATATTCCAAAGCCCTAAAAGACAGAAACCGATAAAAATCCAATGAATCCAGTTTCTATACTTTTCACCAAAAACTGAATAAATTATGTGGCCGCCATCCAATTGACCAAAAGGAAGCAGGTTGATTGCTGTGATCAACAATCCGACCCAACCGGCTCGAGCCAAGGGATGAATCTGAACATCGTATACATTTGTATCATAGGCTCCGAATACCAGTTGAGCACTTAACTTGGTAAACAAGCTATCTCCGAAGAATAGAAAATGAGAAGAATCGAGTCCTTGCGGAATCATTACCAACTCAGAAAAACTGAGTCCAATTGTCCAGGCTAGAACGGATAGAATCAAACTTGCTAAGGGACCGCCAACTCCAATATCGAATAACTTAGATTTATCTGGAATTCGCTCTTTGATTTGGATTACGGCTCCCATTGTCCCGACCGGCCCAAAGGGAAAAGGTATGAAATGAGGAAAGGATACTTGGATTCCATAATAACGCGCAGGGATATAGTGTCCCATTTCATGAAAAAAGAGAATCAACAGTAATGTGACAGAATACGGATATTCGGCAAGAAAAGTGTCTCGAAAAACCTCAAATTGGAAAGGAAACCATCCGACAAAGATCAACTCTTTGAAAGTAAGCGTTAAAAACGTAGCAATGAATAAGACCAAAGGCAGAATATAGGAGCGGTAAAGTAGGATTGATTTCATTGTATTTTTACTATACATTCATTTTGATCCAGGAAACCTGGAAGCAATTCTATTTTTAGAATTTTTCATATGACTAAGCTCTGGAACAAAATTAGTATTCGTTTTAAAATCTATGGAACTACTGCAGTTTATCAGATATTATTCCTTTTTATTTCCATATTGGGTATCATAGGACTTCTAAAAGTCCAATCCGAACTCCAAAAACTACGCACCGTTTACGAAACGGCTCTTGAGTCATCGATCAAAATCAGCCACAATCTGCTCAAAATCAGAAACTTGACAATTTTAGCGGTTAGCACTAATCAGGCGAACTCAATTGATTCCAATTATGAACAAATTCTTTTAGTCCAAAAAGACACTTTTGCATTAATAGAGAAAATTGAAAGTTATCTAGGCAAGCAAACAGTTTTGGATTTAGGCGAAGGTGATTTAGTCCAAGAAGCTAAAAAGCTCGGAAAAGAATTTAAATCCATGTTCCGAAAAGAGGCTCAATTGATCCAGGCTTTGAGGGATATTAAAAAAGAAGCCCTCATAAAAAAAGACCCGGATTTACTGAGCCAAGCCTTTTCTGTGCAAACCTCCATCACCCCATCGAATCTATTGATGGTTGAAAAGCTCGAGTCTTTTGATCAAATCGTTAACAAAATTGCTGATAAACGAAAGGAAGAGATTGAAGGCATTACCTCTGGCGTACGATTGATTTTGATAGCAGGGTATTTTATTTCTTCTTTTATAGGAATTCTTTTAACAGTTGCTTTAGTTGGTGGTGTGATTGGACCCATTCGTAAAGCCGAAAAGATGGCTAACAACTTTGCAGAGGGCAATCTCTCGGTAAAGGAAACTCATCCGGCTAAGGATGAAATTGGGCACTTAATCTCAGCATTGAATGGGGCTTCGGATAACTTACAAATGCTTGTTAAGAGAATAGGAGATAGCGCAGACAATGTGGCATCCTCAGCGGAAGAAATGTCGGCAACTTCCCAGAGCTTAGCAGATGGTGCATCCAACCAAGCGGCTTCTCTTGAAGAGACGGCATCCGCGATTACTGAAATGATAGAATCTATCAACCAGGTTGCTCAGAATTCGAAAGACCAAGCTTCAGAATCTCAGCATTCCATTGAAGAAATGGCAAAATTAGCCGAATCCATTCAGAAAGTAACAAAGAATTCCAATGTAATCAAGAGTAGTTCAGACTCAATGTTATTGGAAGCTGAAAAAGGTCAGAAGCAGATAACAGAGACAGTTTCTAAGATGGAAGCTATCACAGAGTCTAGTAATCAGATCAAAGAAATCACAGTTGTCATCAATGAAATTGCCGATCAAACTAACCTACTCGCATTAAACGCGGCTATCGAAGCGGCAAGAGCAGGTGATTCAGGTAGGGGATTTGCTGTAGTTGCGGAGGAAATCTCTAAGCTCGCGGCAAGATCGCAAGAGGCCACAAAGCAAATTGAAAAACTGATCTCTGACTCTATTGATAGAATTATGGATGGCAAAGACACCATTTCCGCCTTGGTTGCTGTCTTTTCACGGATCCTAAACCAATCAAGGGAAGCTACTAAGTTCTCGGAAGAAATTTTAAAGTCTGCCACTGAACAAAACTTGCAAAGTGAGAAAGTGATGCTTTCCGTCACGAACATGAACAACCTAGCAAATTTCATCGCAGAAGCTACTAAAGAGCAAGAATCTTCGTCTAGAGAGATTGCCAGTTCCGTGGAACAAGTCAATGGTATTGCACAAAGCAATGCGGCTTCATCGGAAGAGATGGCCTCTTCAACTATCAACTTAGCAAGGCTAAGTGAGCAACTGAACGAATTGATTTCTAATTTTAATCTAAGCTGATCTTTTTATAAACTATTCAAAATTTCCTGTCTCTTTTGTTTGTATTCAGGTTCTGTAATCAGATTCTTTTTCTTTAACGACTCTAGCTCTTCCAATCGATTGCTAGGGGTTTGGTTTGGTTTTTGCAAATTGTCCTCGATTTCTTCTTCTGTTGGCATAACAGTATACAAAGGCTTCGGCAGAAAAGATTCTTCTCCAACTACGATCCATCTTCCATATACTTTTTTCTTACCTTGGGTTTCTGTATGATACAAACTCATTTTGAAACTACCTTTTTTTGCTTTAAGTTCAGGCTTTATGGAAGGTAGAATTGGTTCTGACGATAACAAAGCCCAGCTTTCAAAAGTGTATTGTGATAAAAAACTGATATTGGCTCTTAACTCCAGATGCACTAAATGCATGGTTTGGTCTTCACCTGTCACAAGCAATTGAGAAGTTCGTAAAATTTTAGTATAAGGGGACAATGGATCGTCTTCTTTCCAAACTATAAGATAAGACAACGAGGGACTCTTAATATGAATCTCATTCAACTGATCGTTTATCTGCTTGGCTTTTGCTTCTTCCAAAAGGATATCATATTCCTTTGTATGGAGGTTTCCGAAACGAAAAAGTATTTGTTGGTGGATTTGAGAATATGGAAATCTCTCTAAGGCAACTTTGCCCAGTTTAAAGTCCTTCGGGAGAAGCTCATGCACAAGGGAATCAGAAACTTGGAAAATGGCATAATCACTTGTATTTGCGGCCAAAACTAACCTATCTTTTGGAAGGCTCCCGCAAGAAAGAAGTGAATGACCTAAAAGCCAAACAATGAATAAATTTTTTCTGAAGCACACCATTGTTTTTTGTGGAAATTAGAATCCTTACTTAGTAACCTTAGTTTATGAATCTAGCAAAAATTAGAAAATACATTCTTATCCTTTTACTTGTTTTTATTGCCCTTTCTGGTGCCGCATCCTGGTATTTTTCCTCTTTGGTTCTTTACCCTACAATGATTTGCAATCCGGAGCATCATGTATTTTGCAAGACTCCCGAAGAACTCAATTTGGTTTATGAAGAAGTTATCGTAGAAACTCCAGATCATTTAAATTTGCAAAGCTGGTTTATCCCTGCCACAAATTCCAAGTTAGGTATTGTAGTGGTTCATGGACATGGTGGAACTCGAAATGAAGGTCTCAGATTTGCAAAATCTCTCCACCAAGCAGGATTCAATTTGTTACTGCTAAATCTACGCAGAAATTCTGGAGGCATGGCAACCATGGGGGCTTTGGAAAGAAATGACGCCAAAGCCGGTGTAGATTTCTTCTTAAACCAAAAGAAGATGAACGCTGTCGGAATCTTTGGATTTTCTATGGGGTCAGCAACAAGCATTTTGGCAATGGCAGATGATACTCGAATCAGAGCTGGCCTCTTTAGCAGTGGCTATACTTCAGCATTAGGTGTGATGGAGGAATCTGCCCAAAGGGATTTTGGTCTACCTAAGTTCCCGCTTTTATATTTGGTTCCAAAAGTTATAAACTTCAGAGCTGGAATTAAAATTGAGGAAGCGAGACCGATCGATGCCATTGAAAAGATCGGAAATCGTCCCATTGCAATTATGCACTGTGCGAAAGACGATTATGTGGATAGTAACCATGCTTTAAAATTGAAAGAGAAATCTGTGAATTTAAAAGACTTCTGGCTACCAGACTGTGACCGCCACGAAAGAATTTGGAATGCCTTTCCCGAAGAAGCAGAAAAGCGAGCTTCAGGATTTTTTAAAGAGAACTTGAAATAAGGCTCTTTTTTTGTTAAGAATTTTAATCTTTTCAGCTAATATCAGGTGAACCAAAACAAGAAGATAAATTTATAAAATCAGTCGATTGGATCTGCGTGCATAGCTAAAGAAAGTTATGGCAAACTTTTCTGTTTGATAAACAAAAATTTCTTATAGATTCTATCAAATCAGAAAAGCGTATAAATAAAAGGAGCAACCGCTGATCCTTGAGCCAATACCAAAAGAGAGCCTAACAAAAGCAATATCAGAATGATAGGTGCTAGCCAAAATTTTTTCCGAATTTTAAGGAAATCCCATAGATCTTTCAACAATTCAAACATTTTAAATAAACCTCTAAAAAGGGCGTTCCATGTGTTCCGCTGGTCGACCTGAGCATAGAATTCTATATGAATCTACTTTCGAATCCAGTCTTCGATTCAATGAGTCACTGCCGAATAATCTTTTCATGAATCCAATAGGTGTAAACATAAAGAAAAAAATTATAGTTAAAATGATCCTAGTATTGATCCAACCCAAAACTTCGCCAATGAACATCCATATTTTATATGGATAGTACAACGCTATTGGCATTACTAGCCCAATAAAAATGATTCCGATGCCAGAACAAATTAACATCGGGTTCAGTGATCCTGTATTTAAGTAAGGAATCAATGTACCAAATATTGCAGAGAGCAAACCACCAAAAATTAACGAAAACTCTTTCAACTCTTTTCTTCCAGGTTTAAGCTTTTGATTTTTCATAACAAGGCTCAATCCAACTCAAACTCTTTTTTCCAAGAATCTTCTTCTTCTACAGGTGTTTGATCCTTCTTATTCAAAAGAAAATTTTCTAGAACAAGGAAATCTATTTCCGTCCTCATGAAACATCGGTAAGCATCTTCTGGAGAGGAAACAATTGGTTCGCCCCTGACATTAAAGGAAGTATTCACAATAACAGGACATCCAGTTAGTTGATTAAATTTACTTAGCAGAGAATGAAATCTTGGGTTAGTTTCTGCGTGAACAGTCTGTATCCTGGCGGAATAATCAACATGAGTAATCGCAGGTAAAGAAGATCTAGGAACATTTAACTTTTCTATTCCAAAGAGCTTCTTCTGCTCTTCCGTCATATCAATTCTATGAAATGGAAGGATATCCGCCACGAAGAGCATGTAAGGGCTTTTTGTTTGAATATCGAAATACTCTGAGACTTTTTCAGAAAGCACAGCTGGTGCAAATGGACGAAAGCTCTCTCGATATTTAATTTTTAAATTCATTATAGATTGCATTTTTTGATTTCTAGGATCACCTAAGATCGACCTACCACCTAATGCACGAGGGCCAAATTCCATTCTACCCTGAAAGTATCCTACGACATTTCCGTTTGCTAGGATTCTAGCAAGCTGATCTTCTAGTTGTTCGTTTGGTAGTTCTTGATAATTAGCGCCTAATTTATCAAGAATTTTTTTAATTGAATCATTCGAAAAGGAAGGTCCCAAGTAAGAGCCTTTCATTGCATCTATTTTCTGAACTGTTCTAGGATGCTTTTTATACTCGTAGTGTGCAGATAGAGCCGCACCTAATGCTCCCCCTGCGTCGCCCGCCGCTGGCTGAATAAAGATTTCATCAAAGAGACCAGCCTTCAAAATCTTTCCATTCGCAACGCAGTTTAATGCGACGCCCCCAGAAAGACATAAATTCCTAATTCCCGTTTCCTTTCTTGCGGATTTCGCGAGCCTTAACATAACTTCTTCTGTTACCTCTTGGATAGATCTCGCCAAATCCATTTCCTTCTGGGTCAATGTGGATTCACTTCTCCTTGGAGGACCACCAAAGATCGCATGGAATTTATCATTTGTCATGGTTAGTCCAGCGGCAAAATTAAAATAATCCATATTCAACCTAAACGATCCATCCTCCTTTAAATCCAAAAGATTTTCGTAAATCTTATTCACATACTTTGGTTCTCCATAGGGTGCCAAGCCCATAACCTTATACTCACCAGAATTCACTTTAAATCCCGTATAATATGTGAATGCAGAGTATAACAGACCAATCGAATGAGGAAAATCAATTTCCCAAAGCGGAGTTAGTTTATTCTCTTTTCCGATCCAAGCAGAAGTTGTAGCCCACTCTCCAACACCATCTAAACACAGTACAACTGATTCTTCAAAAGGGCTAACAAAAAAAGTAGAAGCAGCATGTGCTTGGTGATGTTCAGTAAAGAGCAGTTCCGGAAAAGTATTTCTAGGAGATAACGATTTAAGTTCTTTCTGCAATGTACTTTTCAAAAAGAGTTTTTCTTTTAGCCAGACCGGCATTGCTGAAAAAAAGGAAATCAAGCCCTTTGGAGCGTAGGCAATATAAGTTTCTAAAAGCCTTTCAAATTTGACTAGAGGTTTATCATAAAAAACAACATTGGTTAAATCATCTACGGTGATTTGTGCTTCTGCCAGACAAAACTCTATTGCCGATTTCGGGAATCGCGAATCATGTTTTTTCCTTGAAAAGCGCTCTTCTTGCACAGCTGCGAAAACTTCGCCGTTCTTGAGAAGGCAAGCAGCACTATCATGGTAATAGGCGGAAATTCCTAGAATGTATTCGTCGGACATGCTGGACTAAGATTCTTACTTTGAAATTCAATGTCAATACTAATAATTTGAGCCATAATTTGAACCGTACCAAGCTAACTTATAGAGAAAATTTCTATGTTGCTTAAAAAGAATTTGCTTCATTGCCGGACTCTTTTAGTTTAGAATTTTCGCAGGGAAGTATGAACTTAATAAAGAAAAGTTTTTTCTATTTAATAACAATTAGCTTAGTATTTCTATTTGCCAGAGGAGCTGATTGGTTTGCTTCAAACTTTATACTTAAAAATGATACAACCTTTTTTACCTATACTCCTGGATATTACTTATTTCCGACTAAGACTGGAATTAATTTAACGAAAGTCAACTCCTTAGGCATCCGATCTAGCGAAATCGAACCCTTAAAAAAAGCAACACGAGTATTGTTTCTCGGTGATTCCTTTACGTTTGGCGGTGGAGTCAGAGACATTGATACGTTTGTTTGGAAATCTGCGGCTAGCTTAGCAAAAAAGGGGTTTTTATCCGATCATGTGAATGCTGGCATCATCGCTTACGGCCCGTCGAATTCTTTAGGTCTATTTAGGCATCTAAAAACAAAAATTGATCCTGATATTGTAATTCTGGCATTGTATCAAAACGACGTGTTAGATTCGGGTGAGTCCGAATTGTATAAAAGCATTCGAAATAACAGGAAGCGTAATTCCTTAATTGCTCTCTCCTTCTTCATTTTCCCCAAGGTTTCAAATTTTTTCTTAAAAAGAAAAATCACCGAAGATTTCCAAAAGAAAATTTTAGCCTTCTCCAATCCCGTCCAAAAAATTGGCGATCCGGCAGAGTTCGAAAAGGCAAACCAGTTTAAATCAGGTGTTAGTTCAGGACAGAAGAAGCACTTTGATCGAGTTCAAGTAAGGCAATATTTGTATGCGTTGCTAAAGCCGTACGAAGAGAATTTGGATATTGTGAAAAATCAGAAAAAAGTAGACTTATGGATGGAAAATACGTTAGATTTCATAGAAGCGAATAACGTTGACTTAGTTGACATAGTGCAATTGCTGTATGGATTAGTTGAGCCAGATTACTTTGTAAAATCTATAGATTTGAAAGGTGAAGGGAAAGAGTATTTTGAGAATATGTTATCCATAGTGGATGAAATAAAAAGCGAAGTTGAGAGTTCTGGAATGAAATTCGGACTGGTCTTTATTCCTTCAGAAGTAATGTATAACCCAAAAAAACAGGAATTGACTCAAAAATTTAATTTTATAATAAAGAAAGAGTGGATGGAAAAGGAGACAACCATCGAGTCAGAACTTAAAAAATATGGACAAGAAAAGAATATACCTTTTTTGAATTTAACTACAAGATTCCGAAACCATGCCGATAAAAATCTAACCTTTGAATACGACCTTCATTTGAATGAAAAGGGTCACGAGCTTGCAGCAGATTTTATTTCTGATTTTTTAACGACAAATTTTCGTTTTAAAACAAAGCAATAAATTAGGTAGAGGGGGCAAAGGAGTGAATCTAATTTAACGAGAAATGAAGTCAATCCAAGGAAAAAAGACTCTAAAATGATCAATTGTCCTATTCGCGAGTTTATTGTATCCAGAATCTGTTAGATGACCACCGTCCAAAAGGTCAGATTTTAGAATTAAGTTCTCTGGATCCAATCTTGGAACGGATGTAATGTTTTGTTTCATTGCTAAGTTTAGTTTTATAGCTGCCTCAGTAGGCCAAGGTAGATCGACGAACCATGTGTTGATCACTAGAATCTGGTCACACCTCTGCTTTAGGAGAGCTATTGTCTGAAGTTGGTTTTCAATTGTATTGCTAATTGCCCTGTCTTCTGGTGAATAGTTTCCCAGATAGTCATTGATTCCACCATTGAATAGACAGGCATTATAATGTAGTTTATCATCCCTCACTACTCCTAGAATATCCAAGGAAGTCCGTACGGGAAATGCATTTTTTATTGGAACAAAGGGTTTTAATTGCTCTTCGGCTGGCCAAAGTGCCATTATACTGTCGCCAAACATTGCCAATGTGGGTGCAAGTAAATTTCTAATTAAAAAAAAATTTGGATCGGAATTTTTCTTAGCATCGCAATGACATATAACAA
>JAIXRB010000097.1 GCA_027485405.1 Leptospiraceae bacterium
AGGATTGTGTTTCTTCTCCCCCCACTTTCTATCACTTGGGAGAATCCATCTATGACGAGTTCCAAGGCATCTCCATTCGCCGTGGAGCGAGTGGTCAGCCCTTTTTCTATGGATCTAGCGGCTCTGTTCGCAAAGCCATTGGCTAGTGCGGAAATCCCACTTAGTTTAATGACTGTAGTAGCTACTAAAGGATCATCAGGTTTCGTAAAGTCTAAACCTAGCTCTTCTAAAGTAGGAACGACTGCGTTAGATGTATTTCTTGCTCTGGTAGAACCATTTTTGCTACGTGAGCTAGAAAGTCTTTCTTCAGGGATGGCTCTTCTTCCAAAACTCCTAGGATGAGCATTGGGACTTCTAACTTTTAGAGAGCGATTTTTGGGTTCGCTTCGAACAAAACCCTTGTTCAACCCGAACATGGCAACAACTTGCCTTGACGAAGCATTGGCAACAGCGGCGGCAAAGGAAGGGTCTGCCTTTTCCATGGTTTTGGCAAAGACTCTCGCCGTCATCCTGCTAAACGGAGAGGATACGACTCCTTTTTGAGTGGGACCAGATGGTTCTTGAACGATTGTATCTAGGAAAAAGTTTTTTTCTGTCCAAGCAATGTCCGCATTCAGAGTCTCATCGAACATAACGGTTCTACCGTTTTCACTGGGAGTGACGAGAACACAAACAGGCCTTCCATTTTTAGGGTATCTGACTACATAGTTTCCGGTTTCATCGGTTGTGGTTTCTGCAAAGGCGGAAGTGGCACCCGTTCTGTCGCAGGCATTGTTTACCAAAGGGATAACTTGCACCCTTGCACCCATGATCCGACCCTTCATGGCGATTCCTGAGATTTCTGCGGTTCCCGCCCTGGAAAAAAGAAGGGCTAAGCTACCGAGATCCAGTTTACCTGGCAGAGCATTGCAGGACTGAAATAGAATCGAAAGAATTGCGAACAATAAGTACGGTTTCATCCTCGTATTCTATCAGAACCTGTTCACAATGACAACCAAATAAAGAAATGTACAGTTTGTTCAAAATCAGATTAGAAATCACTGCTACCATAAGTTTGACCCTTTTCGATTTTTTGATTTTAGTGTATAAGCCTGTTTTTTAAAATTCCAATTTGTAAGTAATCTTTGCTGTTTTTTCCAAAGTTTTTGCGACCGAACAGTACTTGTCTAAGCTTAGTTCAATGGCTTGGCGGTATTGTGCCTCAGTTCCAGTCCCTTTGATCTGAAACAAGAGTTCTATGGTGCTAAATAGTTTGACTTCCCCAACTTTTTCTCGCTCAGCCGATGCAGAAACTTGGAAATCTTCGATTTCGACTTTCTTTTTGCCCAAAATCATCAAGACATCAATAGAGCTACAACCCATAAGACCCATAACTAATAGCTCCATTGGTCTTGCTCCTAGATTAGTTCCGCCAATATCGGGAGAACCATCCATATCGACAGTGTTTCCCGTCTCGTTGATAGCTTGGAGATGAAAGGGTTTTCCGATTTGTTTTAATTGTAACTTCATAAGGTAGAGAAAAATTTCGGAATTGCTTGGCAACTCGATTTCTCTAATGTTGGAAAGCAATTCTATGTCCATCAATCGATTTGATATCATTGCGATCGGAGGCGGTCCAGCCGCTCAAAAATGTGCCATCCAGGCAACCAAAATGGGCAAAAAAGCCGCCCTAATCGAAAAGGATCCCTATTTGGGGGGAGGTTGTGTCCATTGGGGCACAATCCCTTCAAAATCCTTGCAAGAGTCGAGTCGATTCTATCGTAACCTGCATTTGTCTCAAGTGCATGGGCTCAAAACACCTACTTTGAACCAGATCACCTTGCAAGAATTGATGCACCGAGCTTCTAAGGTAATTGAAAGGGAAGAGGACGTAACACGTGAGCAAATGATCCAAAACCGTGTAACAACTTTGACTGGTTGGGGAAAGATCATCGATCCAAACCATGTTGAAGTGACAGATTCGGCTGGAAGAAAAAAAGTCTATGAATGCGATCATATTTTGATTGCGACGGGGAGTTCACCAAGACGGCCTGAGAACGAAAACATACCTTTTGAAGAAGGGTTGATCTATGACAGCGATGGACTTTTCTCCATGAAACATTTGCCTGATTCAATGGCAATTGTGGGAGCAGGGATCATAGGTTCCGAATACGCAACTATTTTTGCCCATATCGGAGTAAAGGTACATCTGTTTGATTCTAGCGAACGCGTTTTGGGGTTTTTGGATGCTGAGATATCAAATGCTATGCGAACTTATATGGAAAACTCAGGTATCAAAATCCATATGAACAGGTCTATTCAATCCTATCAAAAATTAGGAGAGGGCAAGGGCATCGAACTTGTCACCGATCAAAACGAAAAAATTGTTGTCGGCCAAGTTCTAATTTCTCGAGGTAGGTATGGGAATGTAAACAATCTAGGACTCGAATCGGTAGGCATTCAACCAAACAACCGAAAGCAAATTGAGGTAAACCAAAACTACCAAACCGTTGTTCCTAACATTTATGCTTGCGGAGATGTGATTGGATTCCCAGCTCTTGCCTCTGTTTCGATGTACCAAGGCGCCTTTGTATCAAAACATATCTATGGAGAGCCAGGCCATCCGCCCAATCCTGAAGATTTTCCCATAGGAATCTACACCCTTCCAGAAATTGCCACCATCGGTCCGACAGAGGAAGCTTTGAAAGAACGAGGGGTGAACTACGGCGTAGGAGTGGCTTCGTTTGAGACAATCACCAGGGCTCAGATCAGCGGCGACCAGGACGGAATGGTAAAAATCCTCTATGACAAGGATAGCAGGCGGGTTCTAGGGGTGCATATCATTTCTGACAAGGCAACGGAGCTTATCACTCTCGGCCAGTGCATTGTAAACCTAGGGGCTCCTATTGAGTATTTTACCGAGCATATTTTCAATTACCCGACTATGGTTGGAGCCTACAAGAATGCCGCTTTTGATGCCCTTGCCAGAGAAGGGAAAAAATAACTCTTTTTGCAAATCCCATCCCACTAGATTGTTTTAATCCAAGAAAGGTCATTGGTAAAAGGCTTGAATCAAAATGGTTCTTGCTCCCAAGCTAATTTCTGTGGCGGAACCAATGCTTTCAATGGAGACCTTGTATGAAAAAAGTCATAAGCGCATCTATGATTTTTTGTATAAGTACACTCAGAACGCAGACACTGCAATGGACTTAATGCAAGACACATATCTAAACTTTTTTCGAGCGTACAAGTTAGCTGGCTTGGATGAAGAAAAATCTATTATGGTTCTGTACCGCATTGCTCGGAATTTATCGATAAACTTTTCTAAGAAATTTTCAAATGTGAAAGAATCCAGCTCTCAAGAAATGCACTTACACAGCCATGATCCAAGCATAGAAAAAAAAGTCGTATTGCGAGACTTAGAAGAACGGATTTATAAATGCTTGAATGAATTGAAAGAAGACGAAAAGACAGCATTGCTTTTAAAAAATATAGAAAATTTCAACTTAACTCAGATAGCCGAAGTTTTAGATATCTCTGTTTCAACCGCATCACGTTTGGTGATACGTGCCCAAGAAAAATTATTAAAAATAGCTGAAAAGAAAGGATTGGTGCCAGAATGAAAAACCATCCTTTTGAAGAGACTGCTTTGAAAAGGAAGATCAATTCATTGGAAAACGTTTTGCGAAGTGAAGCATCGCAAACCAAAGAAATGAAATTTCCAAAATGGGAAGAGGTTTCTAAGAGAACTGTGGTCTTTGTAGATTTCCACGAAAAACAAAAGAAACAAAGAGAAAACATGGAATGGTTCTTTGCTTCATTCGGGATTGCGGGTTCCATTTTGGCGGCATCGTTGTTTTTTTCGGTTTGGATCGCTCGGCCATTTACAGAAGAAACCAAAGTAGCTACAAGTCCAACGCCCGAGGCTCAAGTCATTATTCCAGAAGAACCAATACCAAGGGCTTTCAAAGTTACTTCTGTTAGAGGAAAGATTGCTTTGTTCCGAGAAGGAGTCTCCATTCCCGTTGGACTTGAAACGGAACTACGAGCTGGGGACAAACTAGAAGTTGGTAAGAAGTCTGAGATTGATTTGGAAATGGAAGACCTAGTTTTTTTCAAAGTTTCAGAAAACTCTGTGGCTGAGTTGGTCACTAATGAAAAAACTTCAAAGAAATCAATCACCGAGGTTCGATTGGAATCCGGGCTTCTTCTTTTCCATTTAGCAAAATTGCAAAAAGACGCCACCTTCCGAATCAAATCTGGAATCTGGGATACAGAAGTGCGGGGGACAACGTTTAGCCTTTCGTATTCAGAGAAATCGGGGCAAAAGGTTTCTGTTATTGATGGCTCAGTGGCAGTAAGAAATCGAGAAGAAGTTGGTTTGGAGGAAGTTGTCACAGAAAAACAGGCGGCCATTTTCTCTCCAGAAAAACCCCCCGAAATCGCAACGATATCTAAGTCTGACTTGAAGAGTCTTTCAAAACTACAGAAAGAGGTAGAGACTAGAAAAGAAGGCAATCTGTTCCAAGAATTCAAACGATGGGAGTTGGTTCGGTTGGAAGACGGCACAGAAGTGCGAGGAGTTATTTTAGGGCAGACGGAAACAGAATTGCAGGTAAAAACCATAGACGGAGAGGTTCAAATTCCAATCTCAAAAGTGCTGGAGACAGAAAAAATTCGTTAGACTTGGCTTTTTAAGTTAGAATTCCGTTTCATTTATTCGTCCTATTCTGCGATACTGATTAGGAGACGCCTCCTTTATGACAAAACCGAGTAAATCCTTCCGTTTTCGTTACATCATAGACAAGGAATTCCAATTCCGTTTCTTATTGCACTATTCCTTGTTGTTCCTGGCAGGAGTTGCAGTTACTCTTTGCTTTTTGTATTTTTTAAACAAAAGCAAGTATGACGGAGGTGCCGTTTTTCGGATCAACCAAGACCCGCAAACGGTGTATTGGAAGGTGGAAAACGAAGACCCAGCTCCCGGAGAGCCAGCTTTTACCTATGTCAAAAGGGAAATCTACTTACCGAACTACGACCACCAGCTCAACACCTATACAATCCAGTTTGACGCCGTGATCACTCTCTCTGTTCTTTATCTCGTTTTGATTACAATTTTTTCAATTTTCAAATCCCACAAGATGGCAGGACCAATTTACAATATCAAACGTTCGATCGATAAATTGATTCACGGAGACAATGTGGATCCGATTAAGATTCGAAAGGGAGATGAATTCCAGGAATTGGTCCAAATCCTAAACAAAGCAATCCAGCAACGCCTGAATTCAAAAGATAACCCGAAATAAAAACTACCCTGATCTCCCCTATGTCCTTTTTTGGTCTTAAACAGAGAGGGCAAAATGGAAATTTGGTACACAGAATCACTAGAGTTATCTAAGGGGCGAACTGTCAGTTATAGGGTTTCCAAGACCCTTCAATCCTTGCAGTCTCCATTCCAAAAGATTGATATCTTTGAAACCCAGGCCTTTGGGCGTATGTTCACTTTAGATGGAGTAACGATGGTTACTCAAAAAGATGAGCATTCCTATCATGAAATGATTGCCCATGTTCCAATGATGAGCCATCCAAATCCCGTCTCCGTTTTGGTAATTGGAGGAGGGGATGGAGGAACGGTTCGAGAAGTACTCAAGCATCCAAGCGTTAAAGAAGTCGTTCTTTGCGAAATAGACAAGGCAGTTGTAGACATTAGCTACGAGTATTTTCCTGAGTGTGCCAATGCCCTAAAAGACCCAAGGGTCATCCATTACTATGACGATGGGGCAAAGTATGCCAGAGAAAACCAGGGTCGTTTTGATGTGATTCTAGTTGATTCGAGTGACCCAGTGGGTCCTGCCGAAGTCTTATTCAAAGAACCATTTTACAGGGATATGGCGGGAGCTTTGAAAAAAGGCGGGATCATCGCCACTCAGGCTGAATCGTTTTGGTATCATGGTGATGTTATCAAATCTTTGTTTGCTTTTATCCCAAAGATTTTCTCGCAATCCGGTTATTACTACACTACGATTCCATCGTATCCTTCGGGAGTTATAGGATTTACCTTTCTCTCCAATGAAATCGATCCATACAAAGTGGATCCAGATCCATCAAGAGTCCCAAAAGGGTTGAAATACTATAGCACGGCCATGCACAAGTCTGCGTTTGTTCTGCCAGAGTTTGCAAAAGAGTTCATTGGGAGAAAAGGATAAGGTTTTTTGTTTTTTAGAATTGCATTCGGAATAGTTCTTTTGTTCTCCTCTG
>JAIXRB010000200.1 GCA_027485405.1 Leptospiraceae bacterium
GATCTGATAATCTTTGTTTTCAACTAAGAAAAAAGAAAGACCCCTTGCATTGCTTTCTAAAGACCCTGTTCTAGCTAACACAAGGGTCACAGCTGGCTCCCCGTTCACTCCGCAAGCCATAGTTTGGTATCGTTTTGTTCCTGTAAGATACCATTCGTTTTCTTTTTGGATGGCTCTGGTAGCTACACTGGGTAAGTCGGAACCATAGTCAGGTTCTGACAATCCCATGGTGGCTACATAATTTTCTTGGATTAGCTTTGGAATCCATTCCTTTTGCATTTCTTCACTTGCATATGTTTCTAAAATGCTCGCAAGGCCCAAGCTTCCTACTGCGATTGTGACTGAGCTATCCGATCTATACATTAGCTCCGATACAAAAGATTTTACCACATTCGGAACGCCTAAGCCTCCAAATTTTCTTTTAAAGTTAACAGCAGTCAGACCAGAATCTCTGTATTTTTTTATCACTTCGACCATTGAGTCTGGATGGGTCACTGTTCCATTCGAAAACAAAAGCCCTTCTTTATCAATTTTTGCGGCAACCTGGGATACTTCTTTTCCAGAAACCTCTCCACAAGATCGCAAAACTTCTTCATAGAATGACAATGCTTCTTCTTTGTTATTTGGTGCCATTTCCAGAAACGGATTTTGGGTCTTTTGGAATTCTTGGGCATCGGAGAAATCATTTTCATAAATGGAAATGATCTCATCCCAGGGTAAGAGCTCATGAAAATTTTCTAAGAGGTCTGGATTTGAAGTAAAATAGTTGGATTGGATCAAAGGATTTCTTCTCCTATTCAGCCTTTTTCGCTGTATTTCGTAACGAAATGCTTTTCATCTAGAAAAAGCAATTGCAAGATTTTACACATACAATCTTATCATAAGTGGCGCGACTGTCCGCAAGGGGTGCCTTATGTTTTTCTTCGGAAAACCAAAGGGCTGAGATCATACCCTTAGAACCTGATCTGGTTAGAACCAGCGTAGGAATGTGAAAGTCTCTTGTGCTCTACTCGCCCCAAGGATCAATTTATGAGCACATCGTTTCCCATTCCCCCCTTTGCGCAGAAATGCAGATTAGCCGCCCAGTCCGCTTTTGGGGCCTCTTACGAACACCCCTTTGTCGTTGCTTTGGCGGATGGTTCTCTCGATAGCAAAAAGTTTCGGTTCTACCAAATGCAAGATGCTCGTTATTTGGAAGCTTTTTCAGATGCTACAGCCATTCTATCTACTAAAACCAATGATCCTATCCAAAAACTCTGGTTTTTGGACGCGGCGCGTATGGCACTGGTTGTCGAGTCTCAGCTCCATGCAGGTTATGGAGAAAAACTGGGTTACACCGCAAAGGACATTGCTGAACTCCAGCTTAGCCCCAACAATCGGGCCTACCAAACTCATATGGTAGCCACCGCCCATACGGGAAGCTTACTGGAAGGGATTTCAGCGATAGCACCTTGTCCTTGGCTTTACATTGAACTCGGTCAACACCTGCTCGAAAAACTAGGTACTATTCCAGAGAATCACCCCTACAAAGATTGGTTAGCTCTATATTCAGATCCAGGATTCAATGATTATATGAAAATTCTGTTGGAAACTTTAGAACGAGCCGCTTTAGAGTCGGGGGCTTCGACCCAACAGAAAGCAATTGATGCGTTCCTGACCAGTGTTCGCTATGAATGGATGTTTTGGGATCAGGCTTGGCACCTCCAAAAATGGAGTGTTTAACTAAATTTAGAAAAATGTTGACTAATGGGAAATTCTGATTAGTTTTTTGACCTATGTCCTTTCCCATTTTTCAAATTCCTTTGCCCATATTTCTTGTGGCAATGTTGTTTTTCTTTTTTCCTGTTGCGGTCTTTTTTTCCATTGCCCAAGTCTTTGACATCCAAGGGCAATGGGGGTTAGTCTTTCAAAAGATTCGACTCTTACAATACTGCATCTTTATTCTCTGTTTTGCGATATCCTATGGGTTGCTTTTTAAAAAGAAATTTGGGTTTTATCTCTTTCTCTTTTTAAGCGGGGTTTTGATTTGTTACAATCTTTGGCTCATTGGCACGATCGCCTTTGGAGGCTCTATCTTTATAGGTGGTGTGCCCATCCAATACTCTCATGTTTTTCTAAGTGCGGGGATCACCTTTACTTTTTTAGCATTGATATTCTACTTTTTACGAAGAGAAATTCGAGCGCCTTATTTCAGTTCAGAAGAAAGAGGCTGGAGAACTAGCTATAGAGAGTCACATCCTATTCCTTACTCCATTTATAACCAAGCCAACGAAAAACTAGGTTCGGGAATAACGGCAAATGTAAGCTCTGGCGGGGCACTTTTGATCCTTCCAGATAAATCAAAAATAGAGCAAGGCACTCAGGTTATTTTGAATTTCAAAATAGAGTCGGAAGACAAGGTCGTTGTTCCCATCCAAGTGGAAGCAAAGATTATCCGACTTTTTAAATCCACAAAGGGCGATTCTTTAGCAGGGGTAAGCTTTCTTTTCCCAGAAAAAGACAAAGAGACCCAAGACACTCTAGCCTCTTTTTTAGATAGAGTTTTTTCACCTAGATTCATTGTTCGCCAACTTGCAAACATTATACCTCTCGAAACATCTGTCGCCCAAGAAGGTACGGTCTATGATATATCCTCTGAAGGTTTGTATATCATGAGCAATTCAGTTTTGCCAACTAAGACCAAAGTCCAAGTAGTGTGGCAAGCTAGTTTTTTAGGTACTTTGAAAGTAACCGGTACCGTTCGCTGGTCAAACTCAGACGGAATCTATGGAAAGCCAAAGGGTTATGGAATTAAGATGGAAAGCATAGAAAACCATTTCAAGTTTCATTTTTGGGTACTTTGGCAAAGGATTTTCTCACCTACGATTCGCTAAATTGCGAAGCAAGTGCTTCTGCCATTTTCAGATCTTCTGGATTGGTAATTTTAAAATTCCAGGTCTTGCTATAAACGAGGCCTGTTTTTTCATTTAAAGCTTCCATCCAAGAGCAAAGATCCGTGGGAGGCTCGCCTATGTTAGAGCCCAAATTTAAAGCCTTTTTTAATCTATCGCCGCGAATGGCTTGAGGTGTTTTTGCTAGAGCCAAGGTTTCTCTGGGAATAAACCCATTCACAATGCCTTGGTTGGAAACAAGCACGGTTTCAGCTATATCAGAAACCAAAGAAGCCGATCCATAAGCCAAAACCGAAGAAACTAAAGATTCTAAATCGGCTAGAGTGAAAAAAGGTCTCGCCGCATCGTGAAAAAGGATCAGATCGGTATCATCAAAATTCAAGGTCTCAAGGCTCGCCAAAACTGAATCGTGTCGAGTCTGCCCGCCTTCTATGATTTCGTCGCTTCCCTCTAACAAGTGTCCTATGCTTGACTCCATTTGATGGATCCAGTCTTTGTGGCAAATGATTCTAAGGGACTTACACATCCCCCATCGACGAAATCGCTCAATAGAATGCTGGATGATCGGTTTTCCCTGGAGTGACAAGAATTGCTTGGGTTGCGTTCCCCCAAACCTCCTGCCAATTCCCCCGGCTAGTAAGATTCCAAAGATATTTCGCACTGGATGATTTGTTCTAATGTTTGTTTTTTACGAATCAATTTGGGTCTTTGGTCCAGAGTGATCAGCACTTCAGGCGTTTCCGGAAAACTATTGTAATTCTTAGTGGACATGCCAGCACAATACGCACCGACAGCTTCCATCACCACATAATCCCCGATCTCTGCTTGCACCATCGGTCTTGTTTCGGCTTCACCACCTTCTTTCTGGGTAAACAAATCCCCAGACTCACAGCAATGTCCGACCACAACCACCTCTTGCGTAGGCAAACCATTTGTAGGATTTTTTTTAACAGTCACAAGGGGATGCTTTGCTCCGTACAAGGAAGGTCTGGTGTTGGCGTCCATTCCCGTATCGAGTTTCAAAAAAGTGAAGCCTTTGGAACCAGTGTCAATTTTATCATCAACAGTCGTTAGAAGAGAGCCAGCAAGCGCAATTAAAAAGGTACCTGGTTCGATTTCTAAATGTAGCTTTCTTCCCGTTCTATCTGCAAATTTAGAGAAGAGCTCTTTTACGGGAGAACCAATGGTTTGCATGTCTGTGGACTTTTCGCCCAGCATTCGGCCAACTTTATATCCTCCCCCCAAATTGACGATCGTTGCCGTAGGAAACTGTTCGGCGATTTCCAATGTGTGGTGCGCGACAGCTTTCCAAACCTCTGGATCCGAACCTGATCCAATATGAGTATGGATTTTTTCAACTTTCAGTCCATACTTGGAAATCAGAGATTTTGCCTCTTCGATCTTTTCATGCCAAATCCCGAAAGCAGAAGCCGTTCCACCCACATCTGTCTTTTTGGTATGCCCAGAACCTAAGCCTGGATTGAATCGTAAGGACAAACTCTTACCAGGAAACTTTTTTCCAAACTCTTCTAATTGATGTAAAGAACAGGCATTAAAGAAGACTCCACTCTCCACAAACTTAGCAAAGTCTTTCGCAAGTTCTTGCGAAGTGAGCATGATTTCCGTAGGAGAGAATCCAGCCAGAATGGCCCTCTTTACTTCGTGTTCTGAAGAGGCATCTATCTGAATCCCTTTCTTTTTGAGAAGCTTTAAGATACTGGCATTGGGGTTTGACTTCATGGCATAACGAACGGTTAAACCAAAGGCATTGGGAAATTGCAATGCCATGTCGGCTTTCTTTTCCAATTCTAGTTGAGAATAGACAAAGACGGGAGTGCCAAATTCTTGGGCGATTTGTCGCACCTGATCTTCGGATAAAAATCTAAGTTTTTCGATTGCTTGCATAGGTTTTTATAATAACCTTTCTCTAGGTTCTATTCTTTAAAATCAAAATTTCTCCCCATGGCAGGAAAGATCACCCATATCGAAGCCCTCTCCCAAGTAAAAAAACACCTCGAACACGGCAATTCTGTGCAGAGGAAAATTGCGGAGCTATTGAACCGAAAGGACCTGGCAAATTACGCGAATCTGGGTGCCGTCGCACCAGATATTTTTTACTTCTACCATGTGCTTCAGCCTAACCGAACGAAAAAGGCGGCATTCTTTGGAGATTTGTCTCACCATGAAAAAGTAGCTGAGTTAATCATCAATTTCCTAGACCAAGTCTATGAAACCGAACAGGGTTTATATCGAGATCGCTTCCTAGCTTTCACTTTAGGATATATCTGCCATTGTATTGTAGATATCATCACCCACCCCTATATCTTTTACATTTCTGGGGATTACTACAATGACGACCCCAAGGTCTCTTACCAAGCTCAAATCAACCATATGAAAGTCGAATTTGGATTGGACACATTGCTTTTGCACTATCGGTGGGGAATGAGTGCTCACGAGTATGATTTTCCTCAGTATATCGATGTTCGCCATAGAACAGTTGGTATTCGAAATAGAATGGATCCGATTCTTTGGCAATTCTGGATATCGGCTTTGCGCGAAACCTTTCCTAAAGAATTTCAATCCAGCTACATTGGTTCTTTGAAAAAAATAATCCCAGGTGATATCTTGAACGAATCGTATATGGGGTTCTTTCGATTCACATCTACTCTAGATTCTCGAAGTTCTTTCATGAGAGGATTTGTCAAATTTGTCGATACAATGACATTTCATAAATACAATGCTAGTGTTTTGCTCCTTCCCACTCTCGAAAACATAAATCCAAAAATTATGAATGAGGAGAAGAGCAAATGGCACTACCCTGCCGATAAAAATAAGGTATTCCAAGAATCATTTATCGATCTCTTAAACCAAGCTAGCCTTAGAGCGAAAGAGATACTGACGAGAGCCTTCGAATACTCAAATTCTCCGGAAAGCAAAGGCAAGATCCTTGAGACTTTTGGAGGATACAATTTAGATACAGGATTGAGGTACCAGGGGATTCAATCCATGAAAGAATTTTCCCCTCTCATTTAACCATGAAATTAGAACCCATTGGACTCATAGAAAAGTATTTCATTGTTTTTTTTAGAGATGCATTTTCGTGGATTTCTAACTCCAAGCATCCATTTCGAAATGCAATGCTTGTATTTTTCATTGTCAATTGTCTCAACATATTTCTGCTAGTGGGTTCAGTAAAGGACTTCAGCCATTTGGATGACGCTGGTTACTACGATATTCCTTCTATTTTGTACGCTCAGAATGAAAAAGGAAGTTTTGAACCAATTGCGGAATACTATAAGTTTTCAAGAATTCCAATTCAACTAAAAGATTTAAAACCAGAAAGCGATCCAAGCCTTCCTTACTCTGAAAATAAAGTACTGCAATGCTTTCTCTCAACGGAAGACAATTCATTTTACTTTCACGCTGGAATTGATTTCAAGGGAATTGCTAGAGCGATCGTCGTAAACCTATTAGCTGGTAGAGTAAAAGAAGGAGCTTCAACGATTACTCAACAAGTGGCACGTCTCAAATTTTTATCAATTGAAAGGACTGTGGCAAGGAAAGCAAGAGAGGCTTGGCTTGCTCTGCTACTTGAAACTCATTTCCCAAAAGATAAAATCTTGGAAGTCTATCTCAACGAAATTCCGTTAGGGCATGGGACGATTGGAGTGGGTGCCGCTTCGCGCTTCTATTTCAGAAAGGAAGCAGGTGAGATATCTTGGGGCGAAGCCGCAGTTCTTGCCAGTTTAACCACTAGGCCTACTCAGTTCAGCCCAATAGTGAACCCTATCATCTCTTTGCAAAAAGTCAGGGTAGTTTTCAAAAGATTGATTGAAAATGGGAGATTGGACGTTGCCAAAGCAGAGTTAGAATACTCCAATCTAAAAGAATATTACCAAACGCTAAACCGATCTCCAAATGATTCCGCTTTTTCAGATCGTCTCAATCGCTTTCCCTATGTTACAGAGTACATACGCAAACTCTTAATTAAGAGTATTGGCAAAGAACGGCTATACAATGGCGGTTTGAAAATCTATTCTACAATTCAAATCAAACACCAAGTAGAAGCTGAAAAAGCTATGGTTCCGGCTTTAATTCAATATAACCTCGAATCCACTCAAAAAGCATTTCGAAACGTGGATGCATTTGATGACACGTTTGGGATGAGCTATGATATTATCTCCGATCTTTTTGATCTGCCCGAATTCAAATTTAAGATTTCGCGAAACAACCGAACATTTGGTTCAGTTTTCCAAGATGAATTGAGGGACAGCCTTGGATTGTTGAATTTTCTAGCGGGTGATGATTATCTAGGTGATGTTTTAGACAAAGGCTATGGAGGCCGCAATTTCAATGACTTTCAATTGCCTGTGGAAGGATCATTGCTTGCTTTGCGACCAGAGACTGGTTTTATAACTGCTATCGTCGGTGGGTCAGGATTTCGATCAGACAATCAACAAATCAGATCCTTCCAAGCACTCAGGCAACCTGGCTCTGCTTTCAAACCAATCTTATATGCCTCAGCTATGGACTTTAGCGGGAAGAATCCAGATCCCGAGAAAAATGTAACACCTGCCACTCTATTTGCTGATTCTCCACTCCAATACCTGATGGAAGATGGCGATGAATGGGCGCCTGAAAATTACAGTGCAGAGTATTCGGGATTTATTTTGCTACGCAAAGCATTGGAACAATCAAAAAATTCTGTAGCCGTTCGGGTTCTTGAGCAAGTGGGACTGAGCAATCTAATGGATTCACTTCGAAATATCTTGCAACTACCAGGAAGAGACATTCCCTATAACTTTAGCGTATCACTCGGAAGCTTTGAACTAACACCCTTTGAACTCACTCGTGCCTTTACTGTCTTAGCTTCAGGGGGAAGAACAGTCTCTCCAATTTCAGTCTTAACGGTGGAAGACAGTAGAGGTAGGGTATTAAAAGATTTCAAAAAAGAAGCTGAAGAAACAGATTCTATGCAAGCCATTTCACCCGAAGCGGCTTACCTGATTACATCCATGATGGAAGGTGTGATTAAAAACGGAACGGGGAAGGCGGCATTGAATTATGGGCTTAATCGCAAAGCCTATGGAAAAACAGGAACTACTAATAATTTTAGAGATGCATGGTTTGTCGGCTATACGCCCGACCTAGTCACATCTGTTTGGTTTGGCTATGATATTGGTACAATCTCTTTAGGTCGTGGTATGACAGGGGGAAGGCTATCGGCACCAGTATGGGGTCGCTTTATGGCTAGAGCTTTGGAAAACGAACCAAGACGAGAGTTCCCTTGGGCAAAGGATTTAAAGATTACGAAAAGGTCAGTTTGTCCTATGTCGGGTAAGTTACCAGGTTCGCTTTGCCCGCCAGCTTTTGAAGAGATCTTTATCACTTCGACTCTCCCCAAAGAAGTTTGTGCTGATCATGGAGCCAACTGGTCACTTTCTATTTCAGAAGAAAAAGACCCTCTATTTGAACCAAAGCCGAAAAAAAAGAAGGAGAAACAAGATAACCATTATGTTTCAATTTCGGAGAAAAAGAGTACTGAAGCCACCAAACCGAAAGTATCGATAAAGGAACAGGGATTAACTCCAAAACCGAAAGCGGAGGAATCCAAACCTAAGAAAAAAAAGAAAAGCGTTTTTAGTGGTGATGAAGAAATTGATTAATAAAGGAAAGAACTATGGCTATCCCAAAAGATTCTATTAACAGTGTCATTGGACCTGGATCCATTTTCGAAGGAAAATTCTATATCTCCGGTTCTCTGAGAATTGACGGAAAGTTTGAAGGAGATATCAAAACGGAAGAATCGGTTGTCGTGGGTGAAACTGGAAAAGTAAAAACCAATATAGCCGCAAAAGAAGTGGTTATTTCCGGTACTCTCATCGGTAACATCAAGGCTGAAAACGAAGTTCGGCTAGAAAGCACCGCTAAAGTTTTGGGAGACATTTCTACACCTTTCTTGGATTTACAAAGAGGTGTGATTGCGAAGGGAAACATCAATCTGACTGGCCCACAAAAGAAAGACCCAAAGAAAACTGCAGAAGATTCGTTTGGAGGTATCGTAGAATCTTAACTCGCTTCGCCTATGTTTAGAGCTTCGCAATCAAAACCTATCCGAATCGGCAATTTAACGATTCTAAGATTGCAAGCCCACAAGATTTTTTTTGACTACCATGGTCGACAAATGCAATTTAGCGGAACTCTGGATCTTGAGAAAAAGAGATTCCGTTTGTTATCTCTCTTTGTCTATTCCTTCTTCTGTGCATTCTTCATATTTATCCTGTTCGCAAGGCAAGACCTTGCCCCGCCTATCGCAGAAGAATTTCCAGAGTCTGCCATTTCAGAAAATACTGCAGAAGATCGAGAGGCAAAAAAAGGAGAAAGCAAGTATTTGGAAGAAACTGAGGCACAAAAGCAGGCAATCTTAGAAGGGAAAATTATCTCAAGCGAAGAAACCCAAACTTCTCGCATCAAGTTCAAGTTAATCCAATACCGAGTTCGCAAAAAAGAAACCCTAGCAGACCTCTCCCTTCGTTTCAAAGTTCCCATTGAGTCCATTGCTGGTTCCTCTGGAATTTCTCCTGAATCCAGCCTTTACTCTGGACAGATTCTGAGCATACCAAACAAACCAGGTTTAGTCTATAAATTGAAACGGGGTGAGACTTTAGCGAAAGTAACAGACTTTTACAAAGCAAAAATTGAAGAGGTCATACTGGAAAATGAATTGAGTGATTCAGATTTTTTAAAACCTGGAGAAGTCGTCTTCATTCCAGGTGCAATTTTGCCAGATCCTCTGCCTGTTTGGAGGATACCTGTTGGTTCCCGACTGGTGACTTCTGGCTGGGGAACCCGAACCTTCCCCCAATACAAATTCCATGCCGCCCTAGATTTGCGAGCAAACTACGAGCCAGTCTATCCAGCGCGAAAAGGAAAGGTAGTCTACGCAGGTTGGATGGGTGGGTATGGAAACGCAGTCGTTATTCGACACGATGAAAGCTTTCAGACAGTTTATGCCCACAACTCAAAACTCTACGTTCGACCTGGAGATTTTGTCTCGGTAAACAAGCCTATTTCGAGGTCTGGTTGCACTGGGTATTGCTTTGGACCTCATTTGCATTTCGAAATGATAAAAGACGGTAAGTTTATCAATCCAGCCAAAGTGATCAAGGGATTTGTATTTAAACAATTAAACATGGAAAAAGGAGTGCGGGAACTATGAAAGATTTAAGGAATCTCTATTTGCCAATATTCGGCCTAACACTAATTCTGATTTCGTGTCAGTCTTCAAATAAGATTGGAGACCAATGGAATGCAAGGATTCTAGAAAACAATTCGGATACTAAGTCATTGAAGGTTTCATATGTAACCTCAAGGAGAAAAAAAATCCCTGCTTCATCCATTTGCAATAGTGAATCGTTTGGAACTCTAACAGATTCTGCAATGCACTTTGGCGATTGTTCTGTAGGTGTTCCTGCCAGAAGAAGCATAGGCGATATAACAATTGATAATACGCAGGACAAGCAAAAGTTCTTTCAATTGGAAAATCGGGGCGAAGAAGAAGAATCCAACTTTTTCAAACGGATTGAAGCACATCCGTTTCCAGAAGTGATTGTCTTTGTTCACGGATTCAATGTAAATTTTGATGAGGCAGTGGTTCGTTCCAGTCAAATCAAGTTTGATTTAAAATTTCCGGGAGAAGTTATCCTTTTTTTTATTTTTTTTTGGTCAAGCGATGCCGGGATGTTTGTCAAACTCTTGATGACGAGTGTTTACGACAGCAATTTGGAGGAAGCAAAATTGAATCGAAAGCTTTTTCAAGATTTCTTAACTAAGCTTTCCAAAACAAAAAAAGAAATTCATTTGATTGTGCATAGTATGGGTCACCAAGTCGTTTTACCTGCGTTAACAGATTTATATAAAAAGAATCCTGACAAAATTCTAAGTGAGATGATACTAAATGCTCCCGACTTTGATAAAAATGAATTCAGTCAGGTTTCTCAAAGCCTGATAGGACTGTCCAAACGAGTCACGCTCTACTGTTCCCCTGGTGACAACGCACTTGTTGCTTCGCAGAAAGTAAATGGAGCCGCCCGAGCTGGGATGTGTTTCAAATTTCCGGGTATCGATGTTATAAACGTAAACGAAGTGGACTCTCCTGTTTTAGGCGTTGGAGGATTGGGTCATGGATACTATTCCAGTAGACCCATTTTAACAGATATATTTCAAGTTTTACTGGGAGTTGATGTAGAAAAGAGGCTCTTCATTCGAAGATCAGGCAAAGGGAATGGAGAGGATTTTGTTCTGAGAAAATAGTGTTGAATATGAATTCTTAGTTAGCCTATGAATTCATATTCTATCTGATTTGGTAAGTTTTTCTCGTAAAGATTGAATCAAATCAGTTTCTTGGTTTAGTTCTTCAGCAGTAAATCGAAACCGATAGTCCCAGTTGCCCTCTTCGGGTGTGCCTGGAATGTTGACTCGATGTTCTGAAAATTTGTCCAGCAAAGCAAATTCACCTTTGAACATCAGGTCGTGAAGCATCTGGATCGCAAACATACTATTAGTCGAAAAACCAAAATCCAAAAGACCAGACAAAATCTCACTTGGTCCTTTACCTTGCACTCCATCTGGAAAAAAGAACGATTCCGCATAGGCTTTTTCTCCTTCTCGAAGACTAAGCCACCAATCGAGTGCTACGCTAGTATCGTGCGTAGAAAGTACGGAAACTGCACCATCCCGATAGCCATCAGGAGGAATATAGCTGCCATCATCTAAGCTCCGAGTCCATCGATTGACATCGATTCCGATTATCTTTCGTGATTTTAAAGAATCGCGGATAAATCCTGGCACAGCACCTAAGTCCTCCGCACAGGGCATCATTTTAGAAAAGCCAGACAGTGCAGTCAATGCTCGCTCCCCAGCACTTAGCCAAGTCTCTTCGTCTTCTTTTAAATGAAGTTCACTGAGCTGATACAAAGTTGCCTTAATAGAGTCTGCCAATTCTTCATACAAAGGGCTTTTCCAAAAATCCCAATGAAAAATAAACCGATCAGGTGAAAATTCGGAAATTAGCCTCCGTTTTACGTAGTCGTCAGGGTTTAAATGCTGTTCTCCAAATTCTTCCCTAGATACACCTTTTTGAGGATGGAACCAGCCAAAACGAGCGGTCTCTTGCTTTAGAGGAATTGCCCAGATTCGATACATGCC
>JAIXRB010000124.1 GCA_027485405.1 Leptospiraceae bacterium
ATATCAGGATGATCTAAGAGATACAGGCGAACCTGTTCTTTGCCCTGTCCGATTTTTTCCGTATCATACGAATACCAAGAACCTGCTTTTGCAAAAATGTCGTGTTTGACGGCTAGATCGATCAAAGAGCTCTCTCGGCTAATGCCCGTACTATACATGACGTCGAACTCTGCCTGACGGAATGGAGGTGCACATTTGTTTTTTACGACTTTTACTCGGACGCGGTTTCCGATCGGCTCTTCCTTTTCTTTGAGGGTTTCGATGCGGCGGATGTCCAGTCGAATAGAGGCATAGAACTTGAGCGCGTTTCCACCAGTAGTAGTCTCTGGAGAACCAAACATGACACCGATCTTCATCCGTATCTGGTTGATAAAAATAACAGTTGTATTGGATTTGGAAATAGTCCCTGTTAGCTTGCGAAGTGCCTGGCTCATCAAACGAGCCTGGAGCCCCATATGTGAATCTCCCATGTCCCCTTCGATCTCAGCCTTTGGCACAAGAGCCGCAACCGAATCGATCACGATGAGGTCAATGGCGTTGGAACGAACTAGGGATTCACAGATCTCAAGTGCCTCTTCTCCGTTGTCAGGCTGTGCCACTAAGAGGTCGTCTACGTTTACACCCAGTTTCTTAGCATACGAAGGGTCAAGAGCATGCTCGGCATCAATGAAGGCGGCAATGCCTCCTTTCTTTTGAGTCTGTGCGATGGCAGAAAGTGTCAAAGTGGTCTTTCCCGAAGATTCTGGTCCGTAGATCTCAACAACTCGGCCGGTCGGAAAGCCCCCAATGCCCAAAGCAATGTCTAGATCCAGGGAGCCGGTTGAGATGACATTGCTCTCGTTTAGCTTGGTATCAGCGCCAAGGCGCATGATGGAGCCCTTGCCAAATTGCTTTTCAATTTGACCTACGGCGGCATCGATCGCCATTTTTCTTTGGTCTGTTTCGGGTGGTTTCTCAGCCTTTTCTTTCTTCATAAAAAATCGTAATTCTCCTCAAAATTTGTTCTCACCCTGATAGGCAAAAACGAGAGCACACTGGCTCCAGGTTCGGTTTGGGGTGCAAAACCAACAAATCAAATTATGTCTATTGGTAAAAATTTGTATAGTAAAAAAATCTGCCTGGGCTAAAAAAAATTTGGTCGATAGGGAGATTGTATGCCTGAAGAGACTTTCCTCGAAATCCAACCCCCCGAAAATGCCACTCCGGAAATGAGGGCTCAATTCTTAGAATACCGCAGATATTTAAAGATAGAACGCAACTATTCAGAGCATACTCTGTTTGCTTATTTACGCGATCTAAAGTTCTTTTGGGAATTTTGTCTCGCAGAAGAGATCAATTATTTAGCCGCAGATGTCCTTGATGTGCGAAGCTATTTTGCCCATTTAAAATCAAAGAAAAAGCAAGATAAACGAACCCAAACAAGAAAACTTTCGTCTCTCCGAACTTTTTATAAATTTTTATACAAAAGAGATGTGATCCCTTCTTCCCCCATCCTATCTGTTAGCTTCCCAAAAACCAAAAAGAAGCTCCCAAAAAACCTAACACCCATAGAAACAGAAGACATTTTGGACTTTGAGAATCCAGAAGCCAAAGAAGCCTCCAAGGAAAGAGACAAAGCCATTGTAGAAATTTTATATTCAACTGGCATTCGGGTCTTTGAGCTTGTGAATGCCAAAGTCAATGATTTGTCTGAGGACTACTCATCGCTCAAAGTCATGGGAAAAAGAAGAAAGGAACGATTTGTTTTCATAGGTGAAGAAGCAAAAATTGCCCTCAAGACCTATTTAGAAGAAGAAAGAGCCCAAAGCAAAGCCGAGGAGATTTTTCTAAATCACAGAGGAAACAAGCTCACTACCAGGGGAGTTCGGTACATTTTGTCTGAGAGAAAAGACTTTATGGGAATGGAAAAATCGATCAGTCCGCACAAATTCCGACATACCTTCGCAACGGATCTTTTGAATGCGGGTGCAGATATCAGAGCGGTGCAAGAATTATTGGGACATTCGTCTTTGTCCTCTACACAAGTGTATTTAAGCGTTTCGCGTGACAGATTGAAGGAAATTTATAGAAATTCTCATCCCCATGCGAAAAAGTAAACCTGAAGCCGATAATCGGTACATCAGGAAAAACCATGGTAACAAATCTCTATAAGAAAAGTATTCTCTTTCTAGTACTATATCCTGTACTTTTCCTAACCATCTTAACAGTCCATTTTGGATTTTGGGGACTTATAGAGGTATTAGGCGCCGTTGCTCTTTTGTCTTTGATTTGTTCGGCGATAGTCCTGCTTTTTACACAGTTTTCCTTAAAGCAACTGCATTCTTTAAAGGAAGAATACAAAGATTACAAAGGGGCGGCTCTTGATCTATTGCAATCCCTACCGTATCGTATAACTGCATTTGTTTTTGTCTCGCAACTAATTGCTTCTATTGGTAGTTTACTTTGGATAACTTCGCAGAAAGAATTCTTTGATTCAAAAAATCAGTCATTCTTTTTTATGAGTTTGGGTGTATTTCTCGCTTTGGGTTTGGGGTTTTTGCTTTTAAATTCACTTACCTCCGTTATCTCAAAAGCGTATGTTCCTGAATCCAACAAACGCCATATTCCAAAACTTTCTTGGAAGTTTATTTTGCCAATAGTCGCTGTTGTTATTTTTAAGAATTTAATCCTTGGTATTATAATATACGAATTTATTTACTCTGACCAAATCAAATCCAAATCCTTAGCATACACAGAGCTATCTTCCAAAATTGCAAAGTCAGTTCAATCGATCATTGAAGTTCCGTTAGATGAGATCAGGGCTACTTCTCATATATTTGATTCCCATTTTGCAGGCGAGGTGGTCTTTACTCGCCCCGAAATCAATTCTATGTTTTCAAATTACTTGAAGGCACGTCCTAATTTTTTTGGAGTATGGTATGCTTTTGAACCAAACGCGTTTGACGGGAAGGATGAGCAATTCAAAGGTTCTTCCCTTTCTGATTCGAGTGGTCGAGCTTTGCGTTACTTCTATCATGGAAAGGTGGGTCAAATCAAAGCCGAAGCTTTGCAAGACTATCTCAATCCAGAAAAAGGACAATGGTATCTAAATCCTATCCAAACGGGCAAAGAGTTTATCACTAATCCTTATGAGTATAAAACAAGCGAAGGAGTAGAAGAATTAATCTCCATTGCAGTTCCCATATTAAAAAACGGAAAAACAATTGGTGTCGCGGGTTCCGATTTCAATGTCACCAATATTGCTTCTTTGTTTTCGGAAGAATTTGCCGCCGATTATATGATCATAGCAGAAAATGGAATGATTGTTGCTTGTTCCAAAGCTAAGTGGAACTTTCAACCTGCAAAAAGCATTTTTACTTCCGAAGCTGAGTCTTCGAAAATCATGGATGTAAAGAAATCAGAGTCCATGAAAGCAAACATTCCAGAGTTAGGCGGAGTCAGTTTTGTTTTTGTCGTCCCTTTGCAATTGGGCAATTCTGATGCTAAATGGAAGGTTGTTGTCATGGTTCCTGACAATGAAATACAAAAATATACAGAGA
>JAIXRB010000078.1 GCA_027485405.1 Leptospiraceae bacterium
ATCCCTCTTTCTTCTCACTTTCCTACCTCTTTGACAAACAGAATTCTTGCCAAAGGATTAATTAAAAGTTTACTCTTTCTCGCACTTAGAAAAGCCTTTTCAATAGAAAGGGCTCTAATCACCAATGGAACAACCTCGCCTGATCCCAAAATCCAGAGATGAAATCATCCGGGAAAAACTAGAACTATTCTACCTCCCAGAAAGATCCTTTTATCAAATCCAAAACCTTTTGGAAGGCAAAGCCCAAGAACGGGCTTTGGTCTGTTGCAATTCGGGTTGCGAGGTCTGTAACGAAACGATTGCAAACTGTTTGCAAGCTGTCCGAGCTGAGCTAGAAAGCAAACTGAAGGATTAGAATCGAAAGAGTCGCAAAATCCCTCTTATTTCTTTTTTTGCCCGGATTTCTTTCTCCTTGACAATTCGTCTAAAGGATTGAGATTACACGACATGGGATCCGCTCCAGATAGTTTTGCTCCAATTTTAATCCAACTTGCTCTGGGGATAGGGTTTTCAGCCGTCATCCTCGGTCTTGCCTTCTTGTTGAACCCCAAAAAAAAATCAAAACCCCAAGACACCTTCGAGTGCGGGGTTACCTACTACGGGGATGCACGGGGCTTGTTCAACATCAAATTCTATTTAGTCGCAGTTCTTTTCATTCTATTTGATATCGAAGCTGTGTTTCTGTATCCTTGGGCAGTAAACCTAATCAACTTTAAGAACGCTGGATTAGGTGGGTTTTTCTTAATTGAGATGTTTGTGTTTTTATTTGTTTTAGTCATTGGTCTATACTATGTCTGGAAAAAAGGAGCTCTCGAATGGGATTAACAGATGTTCTCTCAAAACCTGGTGAAATGTTTGGAGACATGTTCCAAGTTGCAAAAATCGAAAACGTAATCAACTGGGGACAGAGCTATTCTCTTTGGCCCTATCCTTTTGCAACTGCCTGCTGTGGAATTGAATACATGGGTGCGGCATGCGCTGACAACGATATTGCGCGATTTGGTGCAGAAAGACCTTCCTTTTCCCCTCGCCAAGCAGATATGATTTTAGTCCTCGGAACCATTACTTACAAAATGGCTCCCGTTTTGCGACAAATATACGACCAATTGGCTGAGCCAAAGTTTGTAATCTCCGTTGGAGCTTGTGCTTCATCGGGAGGTATGTTTCATACCTATGGAGTTTTACAGGGAATCGATCGCATCCTACCCGTCGATGTTTACATTCCGGGTTGCCCACCGAGACCAGAAGCAATTTTGGATGCATTGATCAAACTCCAAGAAAAACTCAAAACCCATGGCTTAGAAGTTCGAAGACAAGAAGTCATGAGAAAGATCCAAGAAATCAACGAACGAAACAAACCACTTGTGGTCGCATGAACGAATCGATCCAAACCTTCCTCGATTCGCAGTTCGGACATTTCCTAGCCCCCAAGCGAGAAATCAATACAAACCTGTATTGTATTTTCGTTAAACCAGAAGGAATTGTACCTGTCGTAAAGGCATTGAAAGAACACCCAACATTTGCTTTCCAGTATTTGAACGACCTAACAGCAATCGATTGGCTGGGCAAGCACAACCCACGATTTGAAGTGGTCTATATACTGCGCTCTCCCAAAAATGGTCACCATCGAATTCAAATCCGTTTGGCAGTGGAAGAAGGGGAAATGGTTCCTAGTTTAACTTCTGTTTTCATTGGCGCAAACTGGCCTGAACGAGAAGTGTTCGATCTTTTCGGAATTCCCTTTGCAAACCATCCTAAACTAGAACGCATTCTTATGCCTGATAATTTTGTAGGTCACCCTCTTCGCAAAGACTACCCTCTGGAAGGCCCTGGTCAGGACTATCTGATCCAAGACCTCCTCACATTACACGTCAAAGAAGACATAGAACCATAGGGGAAAGATAGTATTATGGTAATGTACGAAAAAACTGCTCAGCACTTTGGTGAAAAGTACAAACAACTTCCCGAAGGGCATCTTTTAGTCAACTTAGGACCCTCTCATCCTGCGACTCATGGTATCTTGCAAAACGTCATTGAAATTGATGGAGAAAGAGTCGTGGAAGCCGAGTCCGTTATCGGGTATGTCCATAGATGCTTTGAGAAATTAGGCGAGAGATACGACTACAATCAATTTCTCGTTTGCACAGATCGAATGAACTATGTTTCAACTCCTCTGAACAATATTGGATGGATCCTAACTGCAGAAAAGATGATGCAGATCGAAGTTCCAGAAAGAGTGACTTACGTCCGTATGATCATCTCTGAGTTGAGTCGAATCATGGACCATATCATCTGCAATGGAATTATGGGCGTAGACCTGGGAGCCTTTTCGGGGCTACTCCATTTGTTCCACCATAGAGAAAACATTTATCAGGTTCTGGAAAAGCTTACTGGAGCTAGACTGACTACAACCTTCTGCCGAGTGGGTGGAATGGAAAGAGACATCTACCCCGAATTCCAAAAGGAAGTGAAGCTCATCATAGCCGGGCTGAGACCAGCTTTGGACGAATTCCACGAACTGCTGATACGCAATAAAATCTTCAATGATCGAACAAAAGGGATAGGTGGTATTTCCAAAGAGGACGCCATTGCCTACGGATACTCTGGTCCAAACCTACGGGCGGCTGGCGTAGATTGGGACGTGCGCAAAGACAGCCCTTATATGCTCTATGACAAAGTCGATTTTGATATCCCCATTGGAGAAGACGGTTCTGCATTAGATCGAACTCTTGTTCGAATGGAAGAAATGCGGCAATCCATGCGAATCATCGAACAACTTGTGGACAACATTCCGTCTGGTGGCTACCACGCAGACGTACCTCACACTTTTCTCCCTCCCAAGGACAAAGTATACCACAACATGGAAGAGTTGATCTATCATTTTAAAATCATCATGCATGGGATCAAAGTGCCACCTGGTGAGTATTATATGGCTACCGAAGCGGCAAACGGCGAGCTTGGATTCTATGTGGTCTCAGAGGGTGAAAAAACACCATGGAGAGTGCATGTTCGAAGACCTTGTTTCTGGTACTATCAAAGTTTCCCACAATTGGTTAAGGGGTCTTTGCTTGCTGATACAATCGCAACTATGAGTTCACTAAATGTCATCGCAGGGGAGCTGGATTGTTAGCTATGTATCAGTTTTCAACCGAATCAGAAAAGCGTTTTCAAAAGTTAATTCCGCAGTTTCCAAACAAACGATCTCTTATCTTACCTTGCCTTTTTCTTTTACAGAGAGACCAGGGTTTCGTGGACAACCAAGGTATGGAATATATAGCCGAGCGAATTGGAGACCCTATCTCCTTAGCTCAAGTGCATGGTGTAGCTACATTTTATACCATGTACAACAAAAAACCTGTGGGAAAGTTTCACATTCAGATTTGTGCAAACATTTCCTGTTATCTGGCAGGATCAGATCAAATCACAAAACAGGTTTGCCAAAAACTAGGAATCGAAAAAGGCCAAACTACAAAAGATAAAAAATTCACCGTGGATGAAGTTCAGTGTTTAGGCGCTTGTGGATTTGGGCCCGTTGCCCAAATCAATGAGGACTATCACGAAAACCTCACAACAGAAAAAATCGACCAGATTTTAAACCAGCTTTTGCAAGAAAAGGCATAAGGATAGCAAATGGGACTTAGAAAAGTAATCACTACTCATATCGACAACCCAGACTCAAACAAACTTTCCGTCTACCAAAGTACAGGCGGATATGAGTCCCTCAAAAAAGCTCTTAGTGAAATGACTGCCGATCAAATTGTAAACGAGGTAAAGACCTCAGGTTTACGCGGTAGAGGTGGGGCTGGTTTCCCAACAGGAAACAAATGGGGTTTTATCCCAAAGATCGACAAACCAAAATATCTAGTATGCAACGGTGACGAAGGAGAACCGGGAACCTACAAGGACCGTATGCTCCTCGAAAGATTTCCGCATATGTTGATTGAAGGTATGGCAATCGCCGCCAAGGCAATCGACTCCCACCAAGGTTATATTTATATTCGAGGAGAATTCTTTAAGGGTCTGGATATTGTAGAAAAAGCAGTCGAAGAAGCCTATACCGCTGGACTGCTCGGAAAGAACATTTTAGGTCTAGGATACGATTTCGACCTGGCCGTTTACTCGGGTGCAGGTGCTTACATTTGCGGAGAGGAAAGTGCCTTGATCAATTCACTGGAAGGAAGGAGGGGCCACCCAAGGTTGAAGCCTCCTTTCCCTGCTGTCTCGGGTTTGTATTCTTGTCCAACGGTTGTAAACAACGTAGAAACTTTTTGCAATGTCCCTCATATTCTAAAAATGGGTGGCGAAGTTTACAAAAAAATCGGCACAGAAAAATCCCCTGGAACTCGAATGTTTGCTGTTAGCGGTCACGTGAAAAAGCCTGGGATTTATGAAGTCGAGCTCGGAACTCCCATGAAAGAGCTCATTTACGATATTTGTGGCGGAATCAAAAACGATAAAAACCTAAAAGCAGTCATTCCTGGTGGCTCTTCTGCTCCCATTCTAACTGCTGAAGAAGCTATGACCGCAACTATGGATTTTGAATCTATCGCAAGCTTCAAATCTATGCTTGGATCGGGTGCCGTCATCATTCTATCGGAAGAGGCAGATTTAGTCGAGACCACTTACAGGCTGGCAGAATTCTATGCCCATGAATCTTGCGGACAATGCACTCCCTGCCGAGAGGGAACGCATTGGGTGCGGGACTTGTTGCATAAGATCAAGGACGGACACGGCTCCCAAAAAGACATTGATCTAATCTTTTCCTTGTCGCGGAACATGGAAGGCGGAACGACAATTTGTCCTTTGGCAGATGCTTGTGTGATGGCTGTGCGTCCTACAATGACCAAATTCAAGTCCGAATTCATGGCCAAAATCCCTGCGAGCTCCCAAAATATGATCCCAGAGAAAAAAGAAGTAGCCAGTCTTGCTTAAGGAAAGACCCTAGAAACAATGGAATTGGCTCTCCTGCTAGCTTGGGCAATCAAAGCGATTTCTCTTTTCTTCATCATCCTAACTGGCTGTGCTTATTATACTCTCGCTGAGCGTAAGTTTGCTGGATTCATCCAAGACCGTCCAGGTCCCAATCGGGCAGGTCCTCTAGGTCTATTCCAACCGTTAGCTGACGGAATCAAATTCCTTATGAAAGAAGAGATATTCCCTAAGAACGTATCTAAGGGAATGTATCTCCTCGCCCCCACTATCTCTATGACATGCGCTATTATGGCTTGGGCTGTTATGCCTTTTGGTGGAACTTTGCCTTCTCCGGCTTGGCTCATTGAGTTGACGGGAGTAGAGACCATTGATTTGCAGATGGCAAACCCAGATTCAGGTGTTTTGTACATGCTTGCCATTTCTTCTTTGGCTGTTTATGGAATTATGATAGCTGGCTGGTCCAGTAACAACAAGTATTCATTGCTAGGCGGAATTAGGTCTACAGCTCAGATGATCAGCTATGAGTTGCCTATGGGTCTTTCCATCGTTGTTGTTGTGATTATGACTGGATCTCTTCGTTTGACTGAAATCAGTGAATCGCAAAAAGATCTTTGGAACATTTTAAGCCCGCCAGGCTTCATTGCTTTTTTTATCTATGCCACTTCTATGTTTGCTGAAACAAACCGACTCCCTTTTGATTTAGCGGAAGCCGAATCAGAGTTAGTTGTTGGATTCCATACCGAGTATGGAGCTTTTAAGTTCGCTATGTTTTTCCTAGCGGAATACATGAACATGATTACCATGTCTTGTCTTACGACTATTCTCTTTTTCGGTGGTTACAACGTACCTTTTGGATTGGGAGAGAGTCCTTATGGAGCTTTGATTGGCCTTGCCTTTTTTATAGGAAAAGTACTCTTCTTTGCCTTCTTCTTTATCTGGGTGCGCTGGACTTTGCCCCGATTTCGCTATGACCAGCTTATGACTTTGGGCTGGAAAAAAATGATCCCCTGGGCACTGTTTTGTGTATTCTTTGCGGCGATTTACACTGTTTATTGGAAAGAAACCTGGGAGAGGATATTCTCTTGAACCTTCCTTTTTCTTTTGAAGTCACAGTATTTCTCATCCTATCAGGAATAACCGTGGCAACAGCCATTAGTGTAGTTTTACAAAAAAACCCAGTTATCTCTGCTGTTTCGTTGGTATTTACTTTTTTTGCACTTGCTGGTGTCTATGGTCTGATGGGTGCAATCTTTATTGCGACCATGCAGGTTTTGGTTTACGCGGGTGCGATTATGGTGCTCGTTGTTTTTGTGTTAATGCTTTTGAGCCAACGTGGTGACCAACTTGTCAATTTCTTTGACAAGCCGTTTCGAGTGGGGCTTTTATTCCTATTAGCAATCAGCTTTTTCTTTAGTCTGTACCAAGCTCTTTTGACCGGGGTTCCTAAAACACTCCAGTCCCCAAAAGGCTACGGCGAACCAAATCAATACAAATACATGATTGAAGGAACTTCTCAAGTTTCTGCCATGGGAAACGCGGCATCCGTTGGTGCTTCCACTTACATTGATTTTGCTTTGCCGTTTGAATTGATTTCTCTTTTACTCCTTGTGGCAGTGGTCGGAGCAGTCTCTATCGCCAAAAGAAAGAAACTAAAATCGGAAGAAGAAAAGGATACAATCCTATGAGCACAGAAATCGCTGGGGTTCCTATTTTTTACTACTTAGGTCTCGCCTCCATTTTATTTTCTTTGGGCGTGCTTGGGGTTCTCATTCGAAAAAACATCGTCGTAATCTTTATGTCCGTAGAACTTATTCTAAACTCTGTCAACCTGGTCTTTGTTACATTTTCCAAGTCCTTTTCCGCAATCTCAGGTGAAGTCATAGTTTTCTTTGTTATGGCAATTGCCGCCGCAGAAGCCGCTGTAGGCCTGGCTCTTGTGATTGCTATTTTTCGCCAAAAAAAATCTTCCAACATAGAAGAGTTGGGAACCTTGAAATGGTGAGAACATGTTAGATTTATTCCCACTCGTTGTTTTTCTTCCTCTTGCTGGATTTTTACACAATGCACTTCTTAGAGATCGCATTCCACACCGCTTTGCCGGAGCAATCGGTACGCTTTCCGTCTTTTTGGGATTTTTAATAACATTGGGGGCATTCTTCGAGTTCTCCCCCATGGAACGCACTGCTCCACATATTGTAAACGTCGCTCCTTGGATCCAAGTGGGGTCTTTCAGAGCCGATTGGAGTTACCAGATAGATCAGCTTTCTTTGTATATGACTTTGATCATCACTGGCATTGGTTCTTTGATCCATCTTTATTCGATGGGTTATATGAAAGGAGATCCTGGTTACAACCGCTTCTTTGCCTATTTAAATCTATTCGTATTTTCCATGTTAAATCTCGTTCTTTCTGATAACTTGGTTTTGACTTTCTTAGGTTGGGAAGGTGTAGGTCTATGTTCCTACCTTTTGATCGGATTTGACTACGAGAAAAACTCAGCCGCCGCGGCTGGAATGAAGGCATTTATTGTGAACCGAATTGGGGATTTAGGTTTCGTGGCGGGAACTGCTTTGGTGTTTTGGTTGACTGGCTCCGTTCGCTACACAGAAGTCGTTTCTTTGGTTCCTGGAATCTCTCAATTTCCTGATTTTGCAAATGTCATCGCCTTAGCATTCTTTGTCGCGGCTATGGGAAAATCCGCTCAGGTTCCTTTGTATGTCTGGTTACCGGACGCCATGGCTGGCCCAACTCCCGTTTCTGCTCTGATCCATGCGGCTACTATGGTCACCGCAGGAGTCTTTCTCATCGCCAGACTCAATATAGTATTCTACTTAGCTCCCGAGACTTCATTGTTTATTGCTGGAACAGGAGCGTTTACTGCACTGTTTGCCGCCACCATTGGTGGACTCCAAACCGATATAAAAAAAGTCTTAGCTTACTCGACGGTTTCCCAATTGGGTTTTATGTTTCTCGCCATGGGCGTTGGAGCCTACGTGGCTGGGTTGTTTCACTTAATGACCCATGCATTTTTTAAGGCATTGCTCTTCTTAGGTGCGGGATCAGTGATTCATGCTCTTCACCATGAGCAAAACATTAAGTTCATGGGTGGTCTTTCTAAAAAAATAAAGATCACAAGCATAACATTTTTGTTAGGTACACTCGCTATTACTGGAATCCCACCTTTCTCGGGCTTTTTCTCCAAAGATTTGATTTTAGAAAAGGCTCACTTGTATCCAATGTATGGTGAGATCCTTTGGGCTGTCGGGGTATTGGCGGCAGGATTTACAGCTTTTTATATGTATAGGCTATATTTCCTAGTGTTCCAAGGAGAATTCAGGGGCAATTCTCACGGTCATGCCATCCACGAATCACCAGTTACAATGACGCTCCCACTGGTTCTGTTAGCCATTGGAGCTGTTTTTGCAGGATTCTTGCAGACTCCACATTTCTTTTTAAACATCCACAACTTAGAAAAATTCTTCTCTCCCATACTAAATCCTGGTTATTTATTCGCGACGAGTCTCGGAAAAGTACCTGTATCCGCACCTTTGTCTACTGGAGCTGAGATTGGACTTGCTACTCTTTCTGTACTTATGGCAGGTGTAGGACTTCTTATCGCCTTCTCGCTGTATCGTATAAAGAGTGGGCAAGTCAAAGAAGAGTATTCTGGTTTCCGTAAGATTTTATTTCACAAATACTATGTAGACGAGTTATACGAATTCATTTTCGTAAAGCCATTTCTCGCTCTTTCAAACGCAATTGGGTATACTGTGGACCGTTACTTGATTGATCGTTTTTTTGTGAGCATAGGGGTTGGTCTCGGACATATAGGGACTTTGTTTCGGCGAGTTCAAACTGGCTTTGTGGGAGACTATGCTCTCTTCATTGTCTTAGGTAGCTTTTTTATCATTATTTTCTTATTGTCCAAAGGGGTTTAGACACAGTGCCTGAGCAAATACTCTCCATCATACTTGCCATTCCTTTGGTTTCTGCCGTTTTGATTTATTTTCAAAAGAGAGTAGGATCAGTGATTATGATCTCTGCTTTGTCTTCTGCCTTTACTGCAATCCTTTCGTTCGGCTTACTTTATTTTTTTGATACAAGCAAGAGTTCACTACAGTTTGTTCATTGGATACCTGACTGGATTGTATCGGGTCGATTTACTGTGGATTATATGGTTGGGTTAGACGGAATTTCATTGGTCTTATTTGCTCTCACAACCTTTTTGTTCTTTATATCTAGCATTGCTTCTTGGTCCAACATTCCCAAACGAATCAAAGAATTCCATATCTGCTTACTCGTTCTTGAAGCATCTGTTTTAGGAGTGTTTTGCTCGGCAAACCTAGTGCTCTACTATGTTTTTTGGGAAATAATGGTTGTCCCAATGGTTTTAATGATTGGAATCTGGGGTGGAGAAGACAGAACCAAAGCCGCGCTCAAGTACTTCCTCTTTTCAATGGCTGGCTCTCTTTTTATGCTAGGGGGAATTCTGATCCTTTACTTTAAGACAGGAACTACCTCTATTGAAGCCCTTTCTACTTACAACTTAACTCTCTTAAACGTAGAACTGCAATGGTTTTTGTTTTTCTGTTTTGCTCTAGCCTTTGCAATTAAAATCCCGCTTTTCCCTTTCCACACTTGGATGCCAGACGTACACACTCAGGCACCCACTGTCGGATCGGTCGACTTAGCTGGGGTTTTACTTAAAATTGGAGCTTATGGATTCATTAGGTTTTGCATTCCGTTTTTTCCAGGGATTAGTCTGGAAACTCAAAACTTGTTTCAGTCTCTCGCCGTTGTAGGGATAGTTTACGGAGCCATGGCGGCACTGGTTCAGCGAGACATCAAACGCATCGTTGCTTATAGCTCTCTTTCTCACTTGGGTTTTTGCATGCTAGGACTCTTTTCTTTTACAGAAGAAGGCGTTACAGGTGGTATGCTCCAAATGATCTCTCATGGTATTTCTACTGGAATGATCTTTCTTATGATAGGTATGATTTATGAAAGAGCTAGAACCAGAGACATTTCTGAGTTTGGTGGACTGGCTTCGCAAATGCCGGTTTTCTCGATCTTTTTCCTAATTGCTGTGTTGTCTTCTGTGGGCTTGCCAGGCACGAACGGTTTCGTTGGTGAATTTTTGATTCTAATTGGAGCTTTTAAATCCAATTGGTTGCTTGGGTTAGTGGCGACAACTGGGGTAGTTTGGGCGGCTTGTTATTTATTGTGGTTTGTTAAGCGCTTTCTTTTCGGAACAAACAAAACAATCCAAGCCAAGCCTTACCATGACTTAACTTTCCGAGAAGTGGGATTACTTGTTCCTTTGGTATTTCTAATCTTCTGGATAGGCTTTTATCCGAAACCCATTTTAGATATGCTTGGACCCTCTGTTCGAGTCTATTTGAATTCTGCGAGCGTTGCTTCTATCGGAGAGAGATCCATCCGAAAGATTGGTTTTTCAGGGCAACCTGCAGAGTTGCGATTTAAGGATTATGAAGCATTAGGTGTCTTACCAAAATCTTACGAAGAACGTCTGGGACAATATGCATCCTCTAAGGCTCTTCCAGCTCTGTCTAATTTTGTTCCTTTATTGCCAGGGAACCAAGAGATCAATTTAGAAGGCATTGAATCTGAAATCAATTCGGATTTTGAAAAGACTGGTCCTGCAAACCCAGGGGAGGGCAACTAACATGTCTTATATTCCGGGAAGCCCAGATCTTTACTCAATTCTTCCAATGCTCATTTTGGCACTAGGGGGAATATTCTTATTGGTTTTGCAATTTGCACTTCCCGAAGAAACAGAACATACTCCATTGTTCTTTGGAACTCTACTCTTTTTGCTTTTTTCTCTTTTTTCGGTCTACTACGGAACTACTTCTCCTGGATACGGAAAGTATTTCCAAGGTCAAATTTCTCTAAGCCCTTTGACTGTTTGGCTCAACGCACTCTATATTCTTTGTGGTATCGCAACACTCTTGGTCGCTCCTAAAGCTCTGGAGCAAAACAAATCGCTTTTTCCGGAATTCTATTCACTTTTACTCTTCACAATCACGGGGATGATGTTTTTAACTACGGGTTATGACCTTCTTGTGATTTTCATTGGTCTTGAAATCTTATCTCTCTGTCTTTATATTTTGGTCGGAATGGCGAGAAATTCCAGCTTTTCCCTCGAAGCGGCGATGAAGTATTTTTTACTGGGAGCCTTTAGTTCAGGTTTCATGCTTTTAGGCATTGCCTTTTTGTATGGAGGATCCGCCTCAACGAACTTAGATGTTGTTATGAGGGGTCTTTTTTCAAAGGGATTTGAATCCAATTATGCGAAAATTGGATTCGGGCTGTTTTTGACGGGTGTGTTTTTTAAATCGGCTTTGGTTCCATTTCATGCTTGGACTCCAGACGTCTATGAAGGAGCGCAAACACCTATAACGGGTTTCATGGCATCAGCTGGAAAAGTCTCCTCTATGGGTCTACTCTTGGTCCTTTTTACACATATCCCTTCTGGAGAGGCTGGCAATCTATGGAAGAGTCTAGTCGGTGGTCTTGCACTATTGTCTATGACGTACGGAAACATTGCGGCGCTTCGGCAAACAAACCTTAAAAGAATATTAGCTTACTCCTCAATCTCACATGCTGGATACATTTGTGCAGGAATTGCGTACGGGGGAACCATTGAGACCTTGTATTATTTGATCGTTTATTCTTTTATGAACTTAGCGGCATTCGCTGTTATATCCTATTTAGAAGAAGGCAAACGACAAATTACTTTGGAGTCCATCTCTCATTTGAGTCTGGAATACCCTTGGGCAGCTTTTTCCTTGGCATTTTTGTTCTTATCCTTTGCGGGTCTACCTCCTCTAGGTGGGTTTTGGGCAAAACTCTTTTTGCTTCAAAAAATAGCGGAAGTGGATGGTTTCTTCCCTCGTTTCGTTCTGTTTGGCGCCGTGGCAAACTCGGCTGTCGCCTTCTATTACTATATGAGAATCACAATCCAAGCCTATATGAAGACAGATTCTGGGGATTTGGTTAGACTAGAAAAAATTGAGCCTCAATTTGGGGTGGGCGCCGTAGTAGGATTTACTCTTATTTTCTTAGCTTTGGGATGGATTTTCTTCCAACCGAGCTTTTTTGTGTAATTCTGCTATCTTAGAATAATGTTTACGATAGTGGATTCTTCCTTGTTTTTTTCAGCTCTTTAAAAATTCTGGAAAGAGAGATTCAAAGATCAGGAGAAGCAAATGGCTACAATTGAAACCGCAACAAAATCAATCCAAAGTGGTGAGGAAGTTAAAAAATTCCTAAGCGATCATGGTATAGTCTATGAGCAGTTTTCAGCTCCTGAGTCACTCTCTCGATTATTGGCTCAACCAACTCTAAACGATTCTGAGAAAGAAGAAGTGCTCTCTGGACTTGAATACCGATTCGACCAACTCAAAAAAAACTACGGCTACAAAAGTAGAGATTTGGTTGTACTGCATTCCGAAGTCCCAGGAATCCATGAAATGTTAGCTAAATTTGACAAACTCCACTACCATACAGATGAAGAAGTTCGTTATATTATAGATGGATCCGGGATCTTTGGTTTTTCCATTTCAGGATCAAATTTTAAGGTCTTGGTTGGAAAAGGTGATTTCATATCTATTCCGCAAAACACAAACCATTGGTTTACGTTAGATTCAAATCTAAAGATCAAGGCAGTCCGCTACTTCAAAGACAATTCAGGATGGACACCGATTTACGTAGAAACAGCAGAAGCGAAAGCTTAGGCTAGGATTCGGGATTTGCTTTTCCAAACCATTCAATGATGAATTGAGTGGATTCTTTCCCTTGGAAATGGTTCTTTTCTAATCTGCCAATCAGATCCATTGTATAGGTTACAGAACAATACTTTTCAAAATCTTCACCTTTGTTCCAAAGCAAACATTTTATAGATGAACCAATGATATGGAAACGAATGTGTTTGCCGCCACTCAAAGGATTCAGATGATACACTCTGACGTTTCGAAGCCCTAGTTTTATATCTGGATTTCCCTGTCCAAAAGGTTCTAAGTCTTTCCACTCTTTGACTATTGATTCGCTCAATTCTTCGGGTAAGATTGTTAGGTCTGAACTGAGATCGGCTAAGGCTTCATCTTTAGAACCGACCATCTTAGATTTTCCATAAGCATACAAAGCTGACTCCAAGTCTGGTATCTTATTAATGCTAACAGAAAAGCCTCCTGCTTCTGGATGTCCCCCAAAGTGGAGAAGATGTTCAGAAACTGCATTTAAATACTCCAAAACGTTTTCTCTCTGATAGGCTCTGATTGAGCCTCTACCATCTCCATTGTCAGGAGAAATAAATATGGATACTTTTTTAAAGTCCTCCGTCATTTTAGTAGCAACAATTCCACTAACACCTGGTTCCATATCAGGTTCATAACAAAAAGCAACTGGTTCTTCTGTTTTTTCCTTTTTTCGCTGAAAATATCGTTCGACTCGGTCTAAATTGCGCTTGGTTCTATCTTTTCTTTCTAGGTTTAACTTGAGTAAATCGCTAGCTTTGGTTTTTGCACTTTCCGCATTTTCTGACAGCAAAAGCTCAACTGCCACTTCGGTTTTTCCCATTCTACCAGCCGCATTCAATGCGGGACCAAGCCCCCAACCGAGGTCTTTTGAAGTGATTGATTTATTGGGTAAATTCAATGCCTTCATCAACCAAAACAATCCTGGTCTATGTTCGCCCTTTTCCGTTTGGTAAAGGCTCAAGAGACTTTGAAGACCGATTTTCACAATTTGCCGATTCTCACCAGACAAAGGCATAAGATCAGTTACAGTACCTATGCTGGCTAGATCAGCATTTGCTAAAATTTGATCTGTAAAATTTGGGATCTGACTTGTTTGAAATGAGAAAAGAAATCTTTCGTCATCGGTAGGGTCTTCCTTAGTTCTGCCTTGTGGAAAAGGGGTAAATTCTGATTGGGATTTCAATAGATCATTATCTTTGTCTAAGAAAATTTCCAGACCGTTTTGAAAGTATCTTGTTTTAGAATCTTCCTTTTTCACATAAATTTTGTTAAACTCGTCTGATTTATAAAAAAGCAAAGCTTGGATTAATTTTAAAGAAAGGGCGGCAGTACAGATTTTCTTTTCTGGGTATTGCGAATCCAACCTTCTTGGGTTTATGCAGTACGATCCCTCGGGGATGCGAGTTGGAATCTCATGATGGTCAAGAACAATGACTTCTGTTCCAAGTTTCCGAAGCTCATCAATCTCGTTGGGTTGTGAACTTCCAAAATCCAAAGTAATCAAAAGGTTAGGGGACACTGCTTTGATTTTCTTCATTACGGGTTCGGAAAGCCCATAAGGATCACTGCCAGTAGCAGTTGAAACTTGAATGTTTGCTTTTGAGAATGAAGGCTCTTTTTGTAAGAACCTTCCCAAAAGACAGCTAGACGTAACTCCATCCGCATCCCTGTCGCCGTACAAGAGAATGGTGCCTCCGCTTTCAGCTGTCTTATAGAGAAGATCCAAAGCTGGTAGTATATCTGGTAGAGAAAAAGGTGAATGAAGAAAGGCTGTAGAAGAAGTCAGAAACTCAAAAGGTGAGATGGAGTTTAATCCTTCCCTCCTATCTACAAAATAACGCAATAGAGGCTTTTTCGATTGAGATTGGGCTTTTATTTCTGTAGGGGATGGGCCAAAATTTACCCTTGCTACATGATGCAATTGCCAAGTAACCTTGAGCCAGTTTCAACTTCTAGCCCTGGAGTTTTGATGTCTCCAACTAACTTTCCTGGTTTTCTTAATTCAACCTTTTCTTTTGCATCTACATTGCCACGTAGACTTCCCAGAACTACGAGAGAGCCGATTTCAATGTCTGCCTCAACATCGCCCGTTTCATCTATGATCAATCGTCCAGGAGAAGAGATACTCCCTTTGAACTGACCTTTGATTTTGAGGGTATCTTTGAAGGTGAGAGTGCCTCGGAAGGAAATATCATCACCAATGATTGTATCGATGTTCTCGTCTTTCATGTATGGGGAAAGATTTTCATTTTTTATCCAAAGGGCAAGAAAAAGTTCGTTTTTTAATGTCACTTCCTTGATTTTCTAGCAGTCTAATGATCGGTTTTATTTTTCGTGAAGAATTTACTGTTTAAATCACTCCTCTGTCTTTTTCTTCCTTTCTTTATTGCATTTTTGAATTGGGACCTAGTCGAAGACCGCTTTGTGGCACCCGTTCAGGACTTAGAAACTCAAATCCAAGCTTGGGATTGGGAAGTCAGTTCCGAAATCTCCGCCGCTTCACAAAAACCTAAGACCTCTTTTCAAGAGCAGGTTTTCGTTCCATTTTTCAATGAACATAGCAATCTTCCCACTTTGATACATTGGAACCAGGGCAGAGAAACCTCTGGCATTCTCGAAATCTCAATTTTTACCTTTTTCTTCAATTTACCTCCCCCATCCTTGGCATAACCACAATCTGTAGGTTTTTTATAATGAGACTAGAGCGATACGGCTCGGTCTTTGTCGTGCAAATGATTTAGATACATGAAGGAATTATGTTAGAGAAGATTATCCAATACTCGATCACAAACAGAGGGACAGTTCTCGTTATTACGGGGGTCCTAACGATCATTGGATTCTTCAATGCTCTTAAACTCTCCATTGATGCCATTCCCGATGTTACGAACGTTCAAGTATCGGCTGTGACTTCAGTGCCGGGTCTTTCTCCTTTGGAAGTGGAACAATTTATAACTTACCCCATAGAACTTGAATTCAATGGGATGCCAAAGGTGACTGAAATACGCTCCATTTCTCGGACAGGCGTTAGCAGTGTAACCGTGATTTTTGAAGATGGGACAGATATTTATTTTGCTCGTCAGTTGGTCAATGAAAGGCTAAAGCAAGCTGAGAACTTCATTCCGAAATCCTACGGGAAGCCAGAGCTTTCTCCTATTGCCACTGGACTGGGAGACATTTACGAATTTGCTTTAGTTTCAGAGACCCATACTCCTGAGGAACTTAGGACATATATGGAATGGGAGATCGCAAGACAACTTCGTTCGGTAAAAGGAATCATTGATGTCAATGTGATCGGCGGGGACGCAAAGCAATTTCAAATCAAAATCGATCCCAAGAGACTCGCTTCCTTAAACCTAACATTATCTCAAATCACAGAATCTCTCCAAGGTGCAAACGTGAACTTGGGTGGTGGGTATATCCAAAAAGGCGAAGAACAATTTGTGATTCGAGGAGAAAGTCAATTCAAATCCATAGATGACATTCGCTCCCTTTCCATTCGAACCTCCTCGGATGGAATCCCACTAACCCTTGCTCAGATAGCTACTGTCGAGACGGGACCAGCTCTTCGGTTTGGGCTCTCTACCATGAACGGGAAAAGGGAAGTTGTGGGTGGAACTGCAATGATGCTTATGGGAAGAAATTCATTGGAAGTGGTGAGTCTTCTCAAAGTAAAAATGGAAGAGATCAAAACCCGACTGCCGCAGGGAATGAAAGTTGAGGTTTACTACGATAGGGCAGAATTTATAGGAAGAACACTAGGTACAGTTTTTACTAACCTGATCGAAGCGGCAATTATCGTTCTAGTCTGCTTGATATTAACTCTCGGAACAGTGAAAGGTGCAATTGCTGTTGCTATGGCAATACCAGTTTCAATGCTCATTGCTACTATCTTTATGAATGCGACGGGCATTGTAGGGAACTTAATGTCTTTAGGTGCCTTGGACTTTGGTCTCCTTGTCGACGGCTCCATTGTTATGCTCGAATCCACCTTGCATGGATTTATACTTAGAAAGTCCTTTTTACTCTCTAAGAAAAATGCTCAAGACATGGAAGATGGGATGGAAGAGGTTATAATTGAATCTTGTATTCGCGTTGTAAGAGCCTCCGCTTTCTCAGTTGCCATTATTCTTCTGGTCTATTTGCCTCTAATGACTCTGGAAGGCGTGGAAGGACGAATGTTCCGCCCAATGGCAATCACTGTCGCCTATGCTTTGGCAGTTGCCCTTCTGTATTCCATTACAACTTTTCCAGCTTTGATGAGTATCATCTATAAGAAACCACTTCTGCACGAATCGCATTTTTGGGAATCGTTTCAGAATAAGTATGCTACAGTCCTAACGTATGGAATGAAGTTTAAAAAAGAGTTCGTCTTGGCAGGGATTGGAGTTGTAGCTCTATCCTTGGTTATGGGGAGTACTCTTGGTTCAGAATTTTTACCTAGAATCGATGAAGGTGAAATTGCGATCGATATAAAACGCCTTCCCAGTACGGCAATCAACCATTCAAGAGACTTGAACTTAGAACTAGAAAGAGTTATACTACAGTTTCCGGAAGCGAAGAGTGTAGTCTCCAGGCAAGGTCGAGGGGAGTCTGCCGCAGAACCAATTGGTTCGGAGGAAGGCGAATCCATGGTAAAACTCAAGCCCAAAAAAGAGTGGGTCACAGCAAAAACCAGGGAAGAGCTTATGGAAAAAATGAAGAAGGAAATTGAAGCTAAAGTTCCTTCGACATATATTAGTTTGTCTCAACCGATAGAAAACCGAGTCAATGCTTTGCTTTCAGGATCAAAAGCAGATATTGTTATTAAAATCTATGGGGATGATCTCAAAACCTTGAAGGGTCTTGCAGAAAACTACGCAAGTAAAATCAAGAAAATCCCTGGTGCCGCAGATCTTCGGATCCAAAGATTATTGGGCCTGCCTCTTTTAGAAATAAAGATGAATCGTTCTAAAATGGCGAGGTATGGCGTTCGTGCAGAAGAAGTACTGACAACCATCGAAACCCTTAGGGTAGGATTCAATGCAGGAAAGGTCTATGAAGGCTATAAGCGCTTTGACCTGATTGTTCGTTTAGATGCAGATGTACGGGATATAGATGTGATTGAAAATGTTCCCGTCATGACTCAGTTTGGTGGAGTTGTTCCTCTTGGGCAAGTGACTGATATTGTAATGTCCGAAGGACCTGCCGCCTTGTATCATGAAGGATTGAAACGCAGGATTCTAGTCGAAGTCAACGTTCGAGGTAGAGATATGATTGGATTTGTTGCCGACATGCAAAAATCTACAAATCAAATTGAAGAGAATCTCCCACAAGGTTATTCCGTACTTTGGGGTGGTCAGTTTGAGAACTTTACACGAGCAAAAAACCGACTTGGGTTAGTGGTTCCTATTGCATTAGGAATTATTTTTAGTATGCTTTTTGTAGCTTTTGGAAGTGTCTATTATGCCTTAGGTGTCTTTATTCTGGTTCCTCTCTCACTTGCAGGTGGAATCATTTCATTGGTTTTGCGTGATATGCCATTCTCCATTCCTGCGGCCGTTGGCTTTATTGCGGCGGCTGGAATTTCAGTTTTAAATGGAGTGGTATATGCCTCTGCATTGCGTGACGAGCTGAAAGCCACCCCCAATCCTTCACTAGCTGTTGTAAATGCGGCAGTGTACACTTTACGTGCGGTAGCAACGACGGAGTTAGTTGCGATTATCGGCTTTTTGCCAATGGCAATTGCATCTAGTGCTGGTGCAGAAGTCCAAAGACCACTTGCTACGGTCGTTATGGGAGGGGTTTTGATCGCAACAATCCTTTCCCGATTTCTGCTTCCAATTGTTTTTGAATTCTTAGTAACAAAGTCTCAGAACCAAGAAAAAAGAGCCAAAGAGAAACAGGACAAATTGAATGAATACTTCATGGATGATATGAGGAAATGGCATAAAGAAGAAGATGCTGAATTAGAACACAACAGCCACTCTATTGAATCCGAAACTCTAGAAAAATCAGCAAGTCTAACAGTTGCAGAAGAATTGAAAGAAGCAAAAAAAGAATCTAAGCAAACCAATCAGTTAAAACAAAATAAAAAGAAGAAAGGAGAAACTCTATGAAACCAAACTATTACGTCGCCCACCCTTGGCATGGAATTGAACTAGGGCCCAAAGCACCTGAGGAATTGGATGTGTTTATTGAAATGACACCCCAAGACACAGTGAAATACGAAATTGACAAAGCTTCCGGTTTTATTCGTGTCGATCGACCACAAAAGTATTCAAACCGATCCCCAACACTATATGGTTTTATACCAAGAACTTACTCTGGAGAATCTTCCGCCAAACATTGTGAGGAAAAGACTGGAAAACAGGGAATAAAAGGCGACGGAGATCCAATTGATATTTGTGTGTTAAACGCGACACCAATCACTCATGGAAACACGATCGTTACTGTAATTCCTATAGGGGGTTTACGGATGATTGACAAAGGCGAAGCCGATGATAAGATCATTGCAGTATTGAAAGGTGATGAAGTGTTTGGAACATTTCGAGACATCAAAGATGCTCCAGAACCTTTGATTAACAAGCTAACGCACTACTTTCTAACTTACAAATTGGATCCGAACTCGCCTTCCTCTGGAACTGTTGAGATCGCAGAAGTGTATGATAAAGCAGAAGCTCTCAGTGTAATTCAATTTGGAATTGAAGATTACATTCGAAAATTCGTAACAGTATGATCAAAAAGTCAGTCCTTCTTACTACTGCTATTTTTACGGCTTTCAGTCTATTGCTTGGTCAATCTAAGAATAAAATTGATCCTGGGATAAACATGTTCGCTGGAGAAGACGGAGTTCAAGAGGACAGAATGCTTCAGTGGAACATAGAAGACCTTGAAACCTTTGCAGTGAGTACCAATCCGCTCTACTTGACCGAAAAACAAAACATAGGTATGGCGAGAGGGGATGTAATCACTGCGAGTTTGTACTACAATCCTATTCTAAACACTCAGCAACAATTTATAGGAGCCTCGCGAAATGCGGGAACTGGTCTCCCTGAGACTTCAATCATTTACAACCAACCGTTCGATCTTAGTGGAGTTATACCACAACGGGAAAAGGTTGCTAAACAAGAATTTTTGGCGAATATAGCAAACTTTAACGATTTCGATCGTTTGTTTCGGCTTAGACTAAGGCAAAACTTTTGGACCTATTTATATGTAAGCGAACAGATAAATTACCAAAAAGATTTTTTAGAAAACTACCAAGACTTATTAGATCTAACAAAATTGAGAGCCGATAAAGGTGATATTTCCTATTTGGAGTATGACAGATTGCTTCTGGAAAGAGTGCAAATCGAAAGAGAATACCGAAATGCCAGAATTTTACGAGCACAGGTTGTAAAAAACCTACGGCTTCTAATTGGCATTCCTGACTCAAAAGTACCGCTCAAAGTCAAAGGGAAATTAGAGTTTTTCTCAACCAAGGAATTTGGAATTTCAATCAACGAATATGATATAGAAAACCGTCCGGACTTAGTTGTCCTAAAACTTCGTCAACAAAAGGAACGAATGAACATTGAACTCCGAAGACGTGAGATCATTCCGCCTTTAACCCTTGGAATCGAGTACTTAAACAAAGGACCTGAGAATGTAACGGGAATTTATGCGGCAACTCCACTTCCTCTTTTTGATAGAAAGCAGGGTGAGATTTTTAAAGCTGAAGAATCCTTTAAAAAAGTTTCGTTTCAAGTAGAAGCAAAGAGAAACGAGATTCAAGGCGAAATCGCGGCCGCAATCAAAGAATTGCAGGCAAGAGAATCACAACTCCTCGAATACCAAAGGATTGGCTTGGTCGAAAAGAATCGAGAAGTTCAAGAAAAATCTCGACTGGCATACATTCGTGGAGCTTCAAATTTAGTAACTTTCCTGGAAGCTGAAAGAAACTATTTAAATGTTTTGCGAAGCTATTATGAGATCATCTATTTGTATTACAATTCGTTAGAAAATTTTAAAGCCGCTGTTGCCAAGATGGACGGAACGGACTTATAACAAGGACCCACTATGAAAGACTTTTTTAGATCACCCATGTTTCGAATGCTAAGCCTAGGTATTTTGGTTTGTAGCCTTGGATTTTTTGTCTACACTAAGTTCTTAGTTGGAGCAAAGAAAAGTGAAAGTTTGTCTGATGACAAATCCCGATTTCGAATCTCGGAAGAAATTCTAAAGGCTCACCCGTTTACTTTTAGTCAGTTAGAAGAGAAAGAAGTAGAAGAAGACCTTCAGCTACCAGGAACTGTAAGCTATGACATGAATAGCGTAGCAAAGGTAGGGTCAAGAGTCAATGGGCGAATCGTTGCCGTATTCGTAAAAGAAGGGGATTATGTTAAGAAAGGAACTCCACTTGCCGCTCTTCAGTCCGTAGAACTGGGGAATACGGAGGCAAATTATTTGAAGGCTAGGGCAAGATCGGAAGCTCTCAAAGTTCAGTCCGAAAGAGCTCGTGAACTCTATGAGAAGAAAGTAACTTCAGCCAAAGAGTTCGAAATTTCAATGATGGATTACAAATCAGTCAAAGCCGAAATGGAAACTGCTCGAAATGCATTGGAAAACTTTGGCTTAAATGATGGTGAGATTGAGAATCTCGAAAACGGAAAATACAATTCGAAAAATCTTTACATACGAACACCTATTGCTGGTTCTGTTACTGTAAGAGAAGCAATCATTGGTCAGGCGGTCAACACGCGCGATAACCTTTTTACAGTAGCAGACTTATCTGTACTTTGGATCAACCTGGAAGTTTTTGAAAAAGACCTTCCCTATATCAAGATGGGTAATGAAGCACAAGTTATGGCGATTGGCATTTTAGAAGACTCTATTAAGGCTAAAGTATCTCACGTAGGCGATATCATTGATCCAGTTAAGAAAACTGCGGAAGTTCGTCTGGAAGTTAAGAACGCCAAAGGGAAATTACGGCCTGGCCAGAGTGTAACATCCATCGTAAAGGGTGCCATAGGTGGAGAAAACGTAGCTAAGAGCAAGGTGATTTCGCAAGATTGCATTCATAAAATAGAAGGAGAAAACTACGTTTTTATTCGAAATGCGGATACTACCTTTTCTGCTAAAAAAGTGGTGCTTGGAAAAAACTATGAATCCTGGACCGAGATAATTTCCGGAGTGAATATTGGCGATTCCATCGTAAAGGATGGTTCTTTTGTCTTGAAAAGTGAGTATCTAAAACTCTAATTTTTTGTTGCCATAACGAAGGTTTCCTAGATGCTTGTGTAGTATGAAGGATTTAACAGAAAAGCAAGAACTAGTACTCCAATTCATCGTTGACTCTGTAAGAGAAAAGGGATTCCCCCCAACCATTCGGGAGATCGGGGATCAATTTGGCATTACAGCAAAAGGTGCCTACGACCATCTCAAAGCGGTAGAAAAGAAAGGTTATATTCGAACTTCTAAAAACCAGAGCCGTGCAATCGAATTATTGAAAGGGGCAGGGGACGACGCTTTGGTTGTGCGAGCTTCGGGAATTCCTTTGATGGGTCATGTTGCCGCAGGAATCCCCATTTTAGCTGAAGAAAATATCGAAGAGTACATCGCTGTCCCCGATGAGCTTGCCACAAAGCCGGGCACCTTCGCTTTGCGAGTCAGAGGTGATTCAATGGTTGACGCAGGCATTAGTGACGGGGACATCGCGATAGTCCAAAAAAAAGAAACAGCACGAAACGGGGAGATTGTTGTGGCATTGATCGAAGGGGAAGCCACTCTAAAGGTTTTTTTCCGAGAAGCGGATCATATTCGATTGGAACCTAGAAATCCGAAGCTGAAACCCATTCGCACCAAAAAAGCCAGTATCATTGGAAAGCTCATCGGTCTTTATCGAATTTACTGATTGACCTAGCCTCCTAAGAACTAGAGAACTATAGGGGAATGTCCTTCTCCTCTAGACTCTCTCCTAGTATTTTCCGTTTCTTGCAGCGATCCGTTCAGTTTATCTGGATTGTTCTTTTGTCCGGGCTTCTTTCCTGTGCCCCTGAAAAATCAGAAATTGCACCAAACGACCTCAAGCGTGTTTTGGAACGAGTCGCTGAGATGCGCATCCAAACTGCATTGGCTTCGGACATTGGAAAGCCCTCACCCTCAGATAAAGAATTGTTTGAAGAAGCTTGCAAAATCTATCGCTTGCAACTAGACAAAGCAAAAGAGGCACTTGCCTTAAAAAATAAAGACCTCTACGAGACAATCTATGGAAAATAAACCTCTTTTCCCTCGTCATTTGGAACGCCTTTTATGGTTGGTTGCCTGTATCCTACTTTTTGTAGCTTTTGTTTTTAAACCTGAGACAAAAGCATTTGCCATTTCCTTAGAAGCGGAAAAATACCTCCAAAACCTGCATGAAGCAATCTCTTTTGTTCAAAACGACTTTGTAGATCCCATTGATGAAAAGAAGCTGTATACTGGTGCAATCCAAGGAACATTGCAGAGCTTAGGAGATCCTCATACCCGATTTTTGGATCGGGAAGAGTTCAACGAATTGCAAAACGAAACAAAAGGTAGTTTTGGTGGCATTGGAGTGGAAGTAACTTACATTGACCAAGCCTTTGTAATTGTTTCACCGATCGAAGGCACACCGGCATGGAAGGCAGGATTACTGCCACAAGACCGAATCATTGAAATAAACCAGAAAAGTACAAAATTTTTATCTCTTTCCGACTCCATCAATATGATGAGAGGAGAAATTGGATCTTCGCTAAGTATGAAAATCGAAAGAAAGGGATTAAAAGAACCCTTTATCGTAAACTTAGTGAGAGAGTTGATTAAGATTCAATATTTAAAAGGGTTTTACTTTCCTGGATCTAGTACAAGTTATATTAAGCTTGCTCAGTTTATGGGTAGAGACACAACCACTAAAGAGTTTACAGAATTATTGGATTCTCATATAAAACTGGGTGCAAAACATTTGGTTCTGGACTTACGGATGAATCCAGGCGGACTTTTGGACTTAGCGATTCAACTCTCAGATTTGTTTTTGCCGGAGAACTTAGAAATAGTCTCTGTTAAAGGAAAGAACGGGATTTTGGTACGAAGTTTTAAATCCTCAGGTCAGTCCAAAAAGTACAAGCTTCCCGTGGCAATTCTTCTGAATAGTGGCTCGGCAAGTGCCTCTGAGATTTTAGCTGGTGCTCTGCAAGACAACAAAAGGGCAATTGTTCTAGGTAACCAAAGCTTCGGAAAAGGATCGGTTCAGTCCATCTTTCCATTGTCTCATGGCACTGGTATCGCTGTAACAATTCAGAAATACTACACTCCATCTGGTAAGTCCATCCATGGTAAGGGAATAACACCTGACAAGGTTGTGAATAGTCTGATTGCAAGCGATGACGATAATCTAGCTCTAACAAAATTACAAAAGAAAAATAAACTAAGACCTTTTCTTTCTGCGCAAACCAAATTTGATGAAACAACAGTATCCGATTTTAAAAACCTATTAAAAGAAGAAAATTTAACTGTTGATGATGCTATATTACGAACTTTCCTTTATAGCGAACTGCGAAGTGTGAATCCAGCACCGAATGTTGAATTGGATCTCCCTCTAAAAGAAGCTATCAAAAGTTTAAAAGAGTAAATGGGACAATCGGTACTAGGTTTAGGCATTGAAACAAGTTGTGATGAAACCTCTTTATCCATTGTTCGAGATGGCAAAGATCTAGTATCTTTAAAGATTTATAGTCAGTGGGAAAAGCATGCGGCTTTTCGAGGGGTTGTCCCAGAGCTTGCGGCTAGGGCACATTTAGAAAAAATCAACCTCTTGTATCAAGAAACTTTAGACGAAGCCAACATTTCGCCAGACGATCTGAGTTTTGTAGCAGTCACAGCGTATCCTGGGTTAGTTGGATCATTGGTTATGGGCGCACAATTTGCACGCACATTTTCACTTGTTTTCAAAAAGCCTATCGTTTCATGTGATCATCTAGAATCTCACTTATCGGTAGTTCGCTTGGAGAATAAACAACCAAGGTTTCCTTATATTGGAATCCTCTTATCCGGTGGCAATTCATCTCTCTATTTAGTGCACGATTTTGGCAAAATGGAAAAAATAGGTGATACACTGGATGATGCTTTAGGTGAGGCTTTTGATAAAGTTGGATCAATATTAGGTTTAGATTATCCAAGCGGAGCTATCATTGAGAATTTGGCTACTGAGTATTTGGCGAAGAATCCAGACTTCAAACGACTGTTTCCTAAACTCTTAAAAGAAGCAAAAGATTCTGAATTGAGTTTTTCCTTTAGTGGAATCAAAACGGCTGTTTTGCAATACGTTCAAAAAGAACCAACCTATTCTATGGGTGAGGTTTGTGCTTCCTTCCAGGAAAGTTGTTTTGAACTGGTATTCCGAAACGTAAAAAAAGCTGTACGAAAGTATAGAATTCCACGAATAGTAGCAGGGGGCGGCGTTTTGGCAAATGCTAGTCTCAGAAAAGGGCTCAGTCAGTTGGCAAACACCGAGGATATTGAAATTTTTTACCCCGACAACAGAGTTCTAAGCACGGACAACGCGGCTATGGTAGCTTGTTTGGGGTATTTCTACTATACTCGCAATTGGATTTCTCCTTTGGATTTTAAAGTATCTCCGCGATGGATGGCTCCTCACTATGAAAATTAAGTTAACATGGGTTCCAAACACTCTTACGCTAGGCAATTTGACTTTGGGCTTTGTCTCAATGCTCGTGGCTTCAGAAGCTATGAAGTCAAATCCGAAATGTCACGAAATGTATGCTCTCTCCGGTGTACTGATCATTCTTGCCGCTCTTTTTGATGGTTTTGATGGTATGGCGGCAAGAGCACTCAACGCTACTTCGGAATTGGGTGCTGATTTGGACAGCTTAGCTGACTTGACCACTTTTGGAATTGCACCCGGGTTTCTAACATACAAAATGTTCTTGGAAGAATTGAAGGTGGATCTTTTTTTTAGCGCAGATCCATTCCCCATCGGTATGTTAATAGCCGCTTTGTATCCTTGCTGTGCCGCTTTTCGATTAGCAAGGTTTAATGTTGCACATGACCCAAAATCGTTTCTGGGTTTACCTTCTCCTGTTGCCGGAGTGGTAGTGGGGTTTTTTCCGATTGTACTGCATTATAACCAAGTGCCTGTTTCTTGGATCACTATATTTTTTTCAATTTCAGCTCTTTTGATGGTTTCCACAATTAAGTATTCTAAGCCTCAAGTTGCCATGAGAGGATTGTTTTCTTGGAAAAAAGTTGCTATTGCCTTAGGAGGTTTGACTATCTTGCTAGCTTTGGTTAGCGCACATCTCTGGCCGTGGTTTTTGTATGGAATGGTGTTCTTTTACATTTTCTCTGGGCTTGTTGCCTTTGTGATCAACGCAATCCAGGAAATCTAGGTTGAGATATCAAAGGCTTCAGTTAGATTGGCGATTTCAAAAATCGCATGCACGGCAGAGTTCATGTTGGTTATTTTAACTTTTTTGTTAGTCTCTTTCATCCAATTATGGGAATACAGTAAGATCCCAATCCCTGAGCTGTCCAAGTAATTGAGATTTTTAAAGTCAAACTCCAACTCTTTTATTCCTTTTGCTTTGAGGCTTTGGAGAAAACTGCGGATGCGAGGAGAATCTTTGACACTTAAGCTTCCAGTCAGATGCAAAACTGCCTTTTCCCCAATTTCTGTAGACGTGAAATCAAACATAGCGTTCGTTAGTATAGCATCTTCTTCTGAAAATGCAAGTAAAAAACAGTTGCCATTCCCAATTTTCCAAGCGAAAGGTTACCTATGAAGGTGAAATTCTGGGGTGTTCGAGGTTCCATCGGTTCACCAATCAAACCAACCCAAATCAAAGAGAAAATTGAAAAAATCCTCTCGATTGCGAGCCCAACTGATCTCCAGAGTCCAACCAGTATTAGAAAGTTCCTAGATTCACTCAGCTTTTCGGCTTCTTCTTCTTACGGTGGAAATACGACCTGTTTGGAAATCAGAGATTTGGAAAACAATCTGATCATCATAGATGGAGGGACGGGCTTACGCGATCTCGGAAACTCAATGATGGCAAGCGAGTTTGGAAAGGGCAAGGGTAAGGCTCATTGGGTCATGACTCATACCCATTGGGATCATATCCAAGGGATTCCATTTTTTGTCCCGCTTTTCATTCCTGGAAATCAGTTTGAATTCTACTCTGCACAAGAAGACGTAGAAGCGCGACTTAGACATCAATTCGTTTTTACACATTTCCCGGTTCCGTTTGAAGGCTATCTTGCTACTAAAAAGTTCACTCATATCCCAGAAGGAACCAAATTTGATTTAGGTCCCCACATTAGCGCGCTTTCTAAAGCGGTTCGTCACCCAGGAGGAGGATACTCGTATAGATTTACTGAAAAAGGAAAATCCATAATCTTTGCCAGTGATGCAGAATTTAACTTGGATGAGATGGAAAACGTGGACAGCTATATCAGTTTTTTTAAAAATGCAGATATATTAGTTTTTGATACCCAATACACCTTTGAAGAATCCTTACAAAAAATTGACTGGGGTCATAGTTCGGCTTCGATTGCAACAGACATTGCCCTTAGGGCAAAAGTAAAAAAACTAGTCATGTTTCATCATGATCCTTCATACGACGATGATAAATTAGACTTAGTCTATTTGAGAGCCCTCAAATACAAAGAGATGTTTGATCCCCATGGCAAACTTGAAATCATAATGGCTTACGAAGGTTTGGAAATGGAAGTGTGATTGGTGGCTTTTAACGCAAAATGTTCATCGTTAAATACTGAATTCATAAAAAGAAAATTTTTTCTATAGGAGAGTTAGGATGGCTAAAAAAGAATTTATCATTGGGATTGATGCGGGTACAACAGGAATTCGAACTTTCTGTTTCGACAACAAGGGCAAAGTTTTGTCTAGTGCCTACCAAGAGTTCAAACAGCACTATCCGAAACCAGGCTGGGTTGAGCACGATCCTGAAGAAATTTGGTCAAAAACCCAAAAACTCATCGTGGATGCTATCCGAAACGGAAACCTGCACCCAAAAGATGCCGTCACTATTGGAATCACAAACCAACGAGAAACATCTGTTGTATGGGACA
>JAIXRB010000050.1 GCA_027485405.1 Leptospiraceae bacterium
AGTTGCAAAAGAATCCGAAGTGGCAACAGACTCTCCATTCTTAGTGGCAAAGTCTGATATTGGAACTGGAAAGACATTTGCTGAAGCAGAGAAATTCTGTGCTGAAAAATCAGCTAAGCTTCCAACAAAAACAGAACTAGCGGGTTTTGACAAAACAGGTCAAGCACCAGAACATGTGAAAAAGAGCAAAGATAAGTTCTGGCTTTCGGATGTTCAAAAGAAAGGAAAAACTCATTTTGGTTTTTCTTTTAAGGATGATTCATCCAAAGCAACTTCCGTAGATCAAAAGCTAAGCGTTATCTGCAAAAAATAACCGATTAGGTTGCCCGGGAAGGGGCCATAATCGCGTTTCGAATCGCATCGGCTAAAGGCAAGGAGGCAAACATTCCTCCTTGCTCCGTCCTCAAATAAAAACTATCCTTTGCTCTTCCCGTTTTCTCATCTGTTTCAATCGTAGCCGAGACAATGTTGATTTGAAAATCAACGAAAATGCGAGAGATATAATAAAGAAGTCCTCTACCAGCCCCAGTTTCTAAGTAAAGACAGGTTAGGTTTTTTTCAGGTATATCCGAAAAAATGAATTCTGGGTTTTCTTTGAAGAAAGTTTGAACCGGAGGTTCTGGGATTTGGAGCTTTCCAAGAACTTCTTCGAATTTGGCGTTTTGCGAAAAAAGGGAATCCATCATAACACCCAATTGATAAGCCGCATGGTTTGGATCTATGTCTTGGGTGAATAAAAGAAAGGAATCTTCCGTGTAGTGAATTCCGTTTTCTTCAACGGTCCCCAGTTCTCCAGAAACAATGTCCAGGCGCAGGGCATAGATGACAGTCGCAATTCGGTAAAAGGTTCCATACTGTGTGGAATCAGTCCTCAGTGTGATGAGGATGTTTTTCCCTTCTCGTTTGTATTGAAACGAAATCATTATCTGGAACTTAGCCTAGTTTTCTCACCCGACCTGAAAAAATTCAATCAAAAGGTTTTTTTTCAAACAGCCGATATTGAAAAAGTGAGCCGATCCAAATCAGAAAAAAGCCCAATCCTTATCGTTCTGCTCTCCCTCTTTGTCCTATTACTTGGACCGCTTCATCTTTTTTCCATTGAAGAAGGAGTCGAAAACCCCAACAGCTCCTCTAAAAAGCAAACAGTTCTCTGGAAAGGAGAAGTCACTGCTGTTTTTAAGAATAGAGGGTCGATCAAAGTCAAGATCCATAAAAATCAGAAAATTTTACAGAGCAATAGTTCTGAAATCAAAAGTCTTTTCACACAAAATATGGAACTGCCTGTGTTTCAAAAAGAAACCAAAACGCAGATTGGAAAGTTTATCTTAAGGGAAGCCCTTTGGGAAGAAACACAGCTAACAACAAAGAAAAAGTATTTTGAAGTAACCTTACGTGGCGACTTTCAAAAAGATGAGAATCAGAGAAATCCAATCATTGAAATAACAACCGATAGCTATATCGCTAGTTTAGGTGAGAAAGATTTCTTTGTAGAGCCCAACACCTTTTTTAAAGGTAGGGCAACTCTCGCCAAGCAATCCATCATTCATCCCAAAGACAGAAAAGAAATGGTTCTAGTGAACCGAGGATTGATTTTATACGGTCAAGGAACAGATGCGTCTGCCGATAGTTTCAACCCAAACTATATGAACTTGAAACTATCAACGATTCCCGAAATTAGAGCTTTCTACATAGATAAATACGAAGTTACAAACCAAGAATACAGTTTGTTCCTAGAGAAAACAAATCGGAAACCACCTCCACATTGGTTAAATGGAAAATTTCCAGAAGGAGAAGAGGACCATCCCGTTCATTCCCTAACATACCGCGAAGCAGAAGCCTATGCAGTATGGACAGGCAAACGATTGCCTACGGAATGGGAGTGGGAGCGTGCCGCTAAAGGACCTGGGGTCATTCAATTTACCAATAGGGATGAAACAATCGGTTTTGATACGATCCCGCAACGATATCCTTTTGGGGATGAATTTGATCCAATGTATTGCAATACCCGCGAATCTAAAATCGCAAAGACTGTTTCGGTTTACGAGCTTTCCGAAGAAGGAGCCAGCCCTTTTGGAGTGATTGGTATGTGTGGCAATGTGCCAGAGTGGACTTCTAGTTGGTATGAAACCTATCCTGGGCACTTTTTACGATCCTATGCTCTTGGAAAACAGTTCAAAGTGGTGAGAGGTGGTTCTTTTTCAGAATCAGCAAGGCAAGCCACAGTATATTACAGAAGTTATGGTGGAATTCCCAATTTAACGGAAGATCGTAGAGCAGGTTTTAGATTGGTTTGGGACTATAAAGAGTAGTCTTCTTTTTTCCCTAATTTTTTGCAGATGATTCCCAACGAAATTTGTTCTTCAGAGGACAAAATCGAGAATTCTTCAGAAATCTTTTTTACATGCTCTGGAAAAATCTTTTGAATGAAGTTTTTTCCTTCATCTGTTAAGTGAATGGTGATAAATCTTCTATCAGCTGTGTCACGAACTCGGGTAACGAAATTTCTTTTTTCCAAGTTATCTACAACTAAAGTGATGTTGCCTGTACTCTTTAAAATCTTGTCACTCAATCCTTTTTGACACATGGGCCCCAAATGAAAGAGAGCTTCGAGAATTCCAAATTGGCTTTCCGTGATGTTCCATTCGGAAAAATCATGTGCCAACCTAGAACTCAAAGACTCCGACGCTCGCTTCAGCTTGATAAAAGCGTCTAAAGCGAGTTTTTCGTTTTTGGATCCTTTGAAGTGGGTGCCCATAGTTTAAGTTTAAATTATTTAATCCTAAAGGACTGTCAAACTGATTTCGAACTTTTGCCAGAAAGGAATTCTTTCATCAGCCTTAGTGTTCCACTGAAACCCAGTACGACTGCCGAGGAAGCCACTCCTCCCATAAAAGCACCAGCGATTCCAGGGCTACAAGCATCGGCTCCCGTGAGATAGAGGTTTTCTACCGGGGTTCTAACTCCAAGCCATTCCTGTTTGAACCTTTCGGGTGTGCATACCAGCCCGTAAATGTTTCCTTCATGGTGACCCGTAAAATGTTCGTTAGTAAGAGGAGTGGACAGTTCATAGAAATCGACCAGGCTTCGAAATCCCGGGAATCTCTCTTCCACAAAACCAAGCATTGCATCCGCGATTTTTTCTTTCAAAGCTTCGTAGTCTTCGCCCCTCTTTTTCCAAACCTCTTCTTTCCATTTTTGAAACAACCCATAGTCGGCAAATGTGATGATCTCTGCCGTGGGAGCTTCGGCTTCGGGATTCTTTAGAGACGGGAAGGATAAATAAACCATAGGCGGCTTTCCGTCCAAGATTTGATTTCGCGAGTCATAGATCGCATCATGATCATAAGATGGAAACATCCAATAGTTTTCGCCCTTGAAACCTAACTTTGTAGGACTTTCTTTAAACCCAACATAAAGAGTGATAGAGGTAGCTCCTCCCGAAGCCAAGGACTTCAAAGGTTCTTTAAATGGATCTGAATATTTACTTGGAAGTAGTTTGAAGTAGGTGTTGTAAGCGCCTGCGTCTGAAATAATGACTGGTGCTCTATACTCTTTTTCGATGATGTCTTTTCCTTTTTTGAAATTTACTTTTACACCAACCGCTTTGTCACCTTCGAGGAGTATTTCCGTTACCTCATGATTGATTTCACAGAACCCACCTGCATTCTCCACAATTGGAATGATGGAATCTGCTATCTTTGCCGAGGAACCAATCGGAAAATACCCTCCATCAAAGTAGTGTGTTACGATCATAGAATGGATAGCAAAAGAAGAGCGAATAGGGGACAATCCAAAGTCGCCCCACTGGGAACAAAGAAGAGCTTTGAGCTTCGGATCTTTGAAATTTTTATCCATATACTCTTTGGTTGTGATTTCAGCATGCCCATCACCCGTTAAATGAAGAAAATGAGCCGCTTTAGAAAAGACTGCGGGCAAAGCTTTGATTGTAAACTGCTTTGAAAACCACTGGCTGAAAGCTTCTACATCCTTAAAGTATCGATCCAAAGCTTCGCTTTCATTTGGAAACTGTGCCTTAAGATCACCTAAAAATTTTTGCTTATCGCCATACACCGAAAAAGTGAAATCAGGATAGACGAATTTCTCGAATGGTTCCGGCATTTTTTGCCATTTCACTCCATTCTCTGTTACGGCATCAAACAAAGCACGAAGCATCGTCCCTTCCGCCAATCCACCTACGTAGTGTACTCCGACGTCCCATTCGTAGACGCTTTTTCTTCGAAACGTATGTGTGAAGCCCCCAATTTTAAAGTGTCTTTCTAAAACGAGAACTTTCTTGTTTCCGAGCTTTGCGAGTAAAGAAGCGGTAGTTAGAGCTCCTATTCCAGAGCCGATGATAATTACGTCATAATCAGTGTTCATTTCTTTTCCTTCTATCTAGTATTTAGTTTCGACAGTATAGTCTAAAGTTAAGGTTTCATTGGGTTTTAAAAGCAAATCAAAGTAAGCTCGATTGGCACTTTCTTTTGTAAACTTAGCACTGGATTTTGTGATAGTCCAATCCCCCCAATGTTGAGAATAGAATCTAACCTCGACCTCTTCTTTCTTTCGATTTCGGAATTCTGCACTGTGGACCGTTCTATCTCCTTTGCCTAGTTTGAAGAGTTCTTGAGAAACTCTTTTACCGTTTGCTACAACGTCGAAAGCATAGCCCGTTTTGATTCTAATGTCTTCGTTTTCGGGAGTATGGTCTATATTCTCTTCGCCTAAAAGTTGCTGTCTTCCTTTGGAATCTGCTTTAAAAACTCGAAAAACTCCGGCTGGTAATGCTCGACCCAAATTGTTTTTCTTGGTATTTTTGAAAATATAACGAACACTAGCATTGTTGAACTGCTTTTCGTCCCCATCGTTCATGGGAAGATTTTCGAAAACGAAGTATTTCTTGATTCCAATGTCCTCTGCTTGAAATAGCTTCAATTGCTTGGTTTGGTTGGAACCAATCGTGGAAGTTTGGTCAAGAGTGTACAAATAGTATTCCGATAAATTTTCTTGTTCAAAAACAGGTGCACTGGTAGCCATATCGGATCGCATCATGGCAGTTTTATAGTGTATAGGCCTTCTTGCATATTCTTGCCTGGATTCTTCTGCGAATTGCACTTTTCCAGCTACTAGTTGTAGAGTGGCGTTTTCAAAGCGAGCCCCGGAAGTATTGTTTAGCGTGATCCAAGAAGCAATAGTTGCCTTTTCTTCAGCTTTATCTAGCAATAAATTGTAATCGGCAGTCCAGCTCATCCCTTGGGTTTGGTACGAAACATCAAGCAACTGTTCTTTTTCGTTTTCATTTTTAAGTTTCCAAACCAAAGTTGGTTTCGAATACAAATTATCTGGGAGTTCAGGGACAGAAATTCTGCCGAAGTATCCCATGACAATTTCATCGCCGATTTGATAGATTTGCCCTTCTTTGTTGGAGATCAGTTTTGCTTTGATTCCATTGGTTTGCTGTAGGCCTTTTTGTTTTGGGTAAAGCGTGACATCTTTACCAACATATTTTTCCAAAAGTCGGTCTTGGGAAATTAGATCAAACTCATAATTCTGCTCATAGACTGTTAAACTTTTATTTTCTTCTGATTTTACCCGGACGGTTTGAGGAAGAATTTGGGATGGCACATCTTCAAACCGCAATGTAAAATCACCTTTTTCTGGTTTGATGAGTCGAGACTCACGAACCAAGCCCATCCCTTGGTTGTAAACTGTCACACTGACAGATTTGCGATCTTTTTCTGAAGAAACACTTTCTGGAACTTGACTTTGTAAGGCGAACATTGGAATTAAGAATGTGAAAACCAGGGTTTTTCGAGCAATAGAATTGAGAGCTTTATGGATTTGGATCATAGATACACACAACCCTAGCTCCCAAAAAAACGAATGCAACAAAAATCGACTCCAAAAGTATGAAAGAGTAGAGGGTTTAATTATGAGAGAAAACGTCAAAATTGGAATCATTGGTGGAACGGGGCTTTATTCATTGGATGGAATGGAAATTTTGGAAGAAGTCCATCCCGATACCCCCTGGGGCAAACCTTCGGATGCCATCACCATTGGAAAATTCAAAGGAAAGACGATGGCATTTCTTCCTCGCCACGGCAAAGGGCATTTTCTAAACCCTTCTGAGATCCCTGCACAGGCAAACATTGCCGCTCTAAAAAAGTTAGGTGTAAGTGAAATCGTCGCTTTTAGTTCGGTGGGAAGCCTTCGCCAAGAGATTGCTCCTTTGGATTTTGTAATTCCAAACCAAATCATTGATAGAACCAAAGCAAGGCATGCAACATTCTTTGAAAATGGGATGGTCGCCCACGCGCCATTTGCCGATCCATTTTCTGATCGTCTGACAAAAGTAATCGAATCTACTGCAAGGCAAATTGGATTGAAACTGCACACTAAAAAGACATTGGTTTGTATGGAAGGGCCCCTTTTCTCTACTCGTGCAGAAAGCCATATGTACCGAGCTTGGGGCGCCGACATAATCAACATGACCGTACTTCCCGAAGCTAAGCTTGCTAGGGAAGCCGAGATCGAGTACCAGATGGTTTGTATGTCAACTGACTACGATTGCTGGAAGGAAGACGAAGAGCATGTAACAGTTGAAATGGTGATCCAAAACTTAACTAAAAATGCAGAAACAGCTAAAAAACTTTTGAGTGCATTGGTTGATTCCTTGGGAACAGAAGATAAAAATCTTTTAAAAGGAAGCACAAAATTCTCTTTGATCACGGATCCTGCAAAGCGAAATCCAGAGCAAATTTCGAAGTTAAAGTATTTGTTTCCGAGTTATTTTTGAAATTTCATGAAAGAATTGTCATATTATTTGTATTTGATCCGAAGAGGTTTGGAGATCGTAGTTAATGTGTTAGCGAAGCGAAATCCAAATTGGGAATTGCCAGTTTTAAAGAATCGAGGCTGGATATGCAAGTCTCACACTGATTTACATGAGATTCTGAACGAAGACCGGAGGTAAACACAGATAAGAGGTTTTGTTTCTAAATCTTTTCCTCATCTGCGTGCATCTGTATTTTTTTAGTCCGGCTAGTCATGGATAGAATTATTAAAATTGAATCACTTCTAAAGAAATCGATTTCGCGGCGATTTGTTGGTGTTTGTCGTAGGTGACAATTTGTTTAAAGCCGGATTGAAGTATCGCAAAAATAAGAAATCAACGATCCGCTCGCAAACTATCTAAATCTTCCGAAGTGGATTTGAAAAATTTAGTATCAAAAACTCTTTGAAAATCTTTCAAAACTTTTCTTTTTCTTATCGGTCGATGAATTTGGTCAGGGCTAGAAATTACAGCTATCACCTTTCCCATAGTGTCACTGTGACACTATTTTCCAATTTTGTCAATCTAGTTTACACCAGAGGAGCGGAGTTTCTATATTTACTGAATTCTAAGTTTTTTAAATGTTCCAAGTATTGCTAAGTTGTCAGTCCCTGGAACAATTTTTTACCATTGCTTAGATCAAGGATTGGTAATTTAACAGCACCTTCCGTTCATATTTAATGTCGTTCTCATTTTAGCATAAAAGCAGATTTCTGTCAAAATGCATAAAGGGGACTGTCATCTCATGACAGATCTTTTCTTCATGGGGCTGAAAGTTCAATACCGTTGTAGCAGAGATTTGAATTTGTGAAACATGGGCAGTGGTTGTTCGGAAATTCCGAACAACTGAATTTTCCTCCAATTCCCTTTCTTAAAATACATTCTTGATATGTTCACTGACGGTGGATTTGGACTTCTGGAACAATTCACAAATCTGCGCTTGGGTTAGCCAAACGGTTAGATTGCATTATTAAATTAGTTTAGTAAGAATTTACAACCACAGAAAGCTATTCTCCCAGTTCAAGAAACAACCAATAGCTTAATGTTATCCTCGATCTCTTTTAATGCTATTTTATCAATTTCTTCAATAAATTCAGCTTTTCTACTCTTCCAATCTAGGTTTTTAATTTGATCAGATAGAACTGCACCTTTAATGTTCTTACCATTAACCAACACTTCAAATGGATATTCTTTCACTTTACTTGTGATAGGACAGAATATTGCTAAGCTAGTTTTTGAATTATATTCGTAAGGTGAAAGGACTAGTGCAGGTCTTCTGCCCATTTGCTCATGTCCTGCCTGAGGGTTGAAATTGAGCCAAACAATATCACCTCGCTTAGGGCAATATTTTACTTTATTTACCAAAATTCATTTCCAGAAATATAGTGCGTATCTACTTCAGAATGTAGATTTTTTTTATTAATTTTTTTCAATTTTTGATCTAAATTCTCTTTTAAATACGGGTAAATGATTATCTTATTGCCTTCTTGCACGACTTCGACTTGACTTCCATCATCAAGATCCAATTGTTTTGCGAATAATTTCGGAATTCTGATTCCTAAGCTATTCCCCCATTTTTGAATTGTGGATTCCATGAATTATACAATGTATATACCTTTGTTTTTTGTCAATAAATTTTTGCCTGGGCATCAGTGGCTAACCCCAAACTTTCCATGAAAAGACTTTTGAATAATTTGAATATATGGCTCAAAATATGTATTGACATACATACCAAGGAATTTTAGGATCGATTTGTGGAGTTCGAATGGGATCCCCATAAAAACCAAGATAATCAAAGGAAACATGGGGTTGACTTTTTTACTGCGCAAACAGCATTTTTTGATCATAATAGGGTTATCTCAAAAGATAAACTACATTCCACAGATTCTGAAGAAAGATTCTTTTGTTTCGGTTCTATACCAGAGGGAATTTTGACAGTTCGTTTTACGATTAGAGAACACAAAATTAGAATCTTCGGTGCAGGATTCTGGAGAGAAGGAAAAAAGATATATGAAACAAAAAACAAATTATAAAAAATCCCCAAAGAACATTGCGAAAGCCATAGAATCTTCTATCATTCAAGAGGATTTTTTACCACCTCCAAATAAGTTAATCGTAAAAGAAGAGAATTCTAAAGTTACCATTTTGCTTAGCAACAAGAGTATCAATTTTTTTAAAAACCAGTCAAAGAAATCGGGAATTCCTTACCAAACTATGATCAAAAAGGTTTTGGATTTATATGCAAATCGATTTACAGAGAAGTAGAAAGTTGCGAATATTTATTTGTTAGTTGCTACCCTAGACCCCCAGATCGCAACCTGAGGGGACCCGACTATTCATTGGGGGAGACGTTTTCAATTTCGACGACTTTATTTAAATAGCAACCCAAACTTCAATTTAAACTTAATTTTTTGAATTGCAATTATATAGTTTTTGATTGATTTTCCTATCAATCCGCTTTTGCGGAGGTGGATGGTTCGTCAGGATCCCCTGGCTTTGCCAGGGGTCTTTTAAATTTAATGAAGGATCGAAATAGCCTAGTTACGTTTTAACGGACACTTTTTTAAGCCGCTCTTAATTCAAATTCCTCAGGACTTACATAACCTAAAAAAAAGAATGAGATCTTTGTCGATTATAAAATAAGTCTATGAAATCAAAAATATACTTTTTCGAATCACTTAGATTCAAATAGAAATTAAATTCAATTTCTCTCTTTAAGGTAGCAAAGAATGATTCAGCAGGGGAGTTATCCCAACAGTTCCCTTTGCGGCTATTGCTTCTTCGAATCTTATTCTTTATTAGTTGTTCTCTAATTACTTCAGAACAATAATTCGATCCTCTATCTGAATGAAATATCAGTCCCTTCCCAGGATTTCTATTTACAATGGCCTTTTGTAGCGTATTAGAAATGAGTTCAGAATCATTTTTGTTGCTGATCTCCCAGCTAACAATTTTTCTGGAATACAGATCTAGAATAACGCAAAGATAAAGCCAGCCTTCTATGCTTCCTAAGTAAGTTACATCTGAAACCCAAACTATATTTTTAGATTTTGGTTTGAAATTCCTTTGCAACAAATCAGGTGCAATCTGATGACTATGATTCGAATCCGTTGTTTGAATTCTGAATTTTTTCTCTTGTTTCCCTTGAATTCCCAGTAATTTCATGGCTTTTCTGATCTTTCTTGTTCCCCAAGGAAGAGAATTCTTCTTAACCTCATTGTGAATTTTGAGAAGTCCGTAAACTCTTTTATTAGAATCCCATACTTCGTTAACAAAAGTCAGAAGATTCGCATCAATTGTCTTAAGCGGGTCTTTTTCTCTTTTAACGAAAGAATAAAAATTAGAAACGGAGACATTTAGTAATTTAGCCATGCTTCTCACTCTAAATTCAGATCTATGAGTTTGAATAAACTCTAATCGGGGTTTTGTTCCCGGGAGAGCATGGCTGCAAACTTTTTTAAGATTGCATTCTCCTCTTTCAGCTTCAGATTCTCTTTCTTCAGCTTTCGAAGCTCCTCTGTTTCTTTAATCTGCCTATCTGTTGGTGGATTCGTTTGATCTGCTTTCTTCAAAAATTCGGCCTTCCATTGTCGTAGAACATAATAGCCTATTCCAAGGGATTTTGCCACTTCTTTTATCGTAAATGTCCCAGTCAGGGCTCGCTTTACTGCCGCATCTCTAAACTCTGGAGAATATTTTGATCGTCTTGCCATACTTACACCTCTTGCTCTTTTTGCGCAAAAAAGGTGTCCGTTTTTATGTACTCAGGCTACAACCAAATCCTCTAATCCCCTTACATCTCCCCCCGAAACGCCCTCTGGCTCAAACTCCCGTACAGCGCTTCCAACTCCCGCAAACTTTCTTGGTATTTCTCCTTCACCGCCTCTACCTTTTCCACTACAGCCGCAAAAAAAGAGAAAAAATTTCAGCCACAGATAAACGCGGATAAACACCATAGAGAGGTTTTGTTTCTATTTCTTTTCCCCATCTGCGTGTATCTGTGTTCATCTGTGGCTAATTTTCTCACCTACAACGCCCCTCGAAACGTTCTCCGGCTAAAACATCCCAACCCGCTTCCAATAGCCGTTTATCGATGATTTCTTTTCGAGTATTTTCTTCGGTTTTCATTGCCCAGCTATCTAAAGTCAGATTTCTCGTTTAGCAAGAATCCTTCAATCCCAATTGAGCAGTAAAACTATCCTTTATTTGTTGATTTTTTTAAAATCTAACCCTTCGCTCTAGCCGCTTCGATGGTTTCGAAGACTTGCATTAGACTTTGGAGCTTGGTCAACTCTAAAACATAACGCACTTTAGAAGAAGGGGAAATAATGCGAAGAAATCCAGCTTGTTTGGAAAGTTTGGCGTGGACACCCAAACAAACACCTAAACCAGATGAATCAATGTAGGAGACTTTTTCAAAAACTAAATAAAACCTGCGCTTTCCAATTTGTGTGAGTCGCTCGAGGGATTCTTTGATGGCTTGGGTATTGTAAAGGTTGATCTCACCTTCAATTTCTAATACCATCTCGTTCTCATTCCAATCGCTCGGGCTTTCCAGCACTCGCAACTGACAGGAACCATCTTCAAAATCATAGTCTTCCCACTGGCCTGGCATTAGAGAATTATTTCGTGAACTCCTTCTGAAATTTGAAAGCGATAAAAGTCTATCTGTATAGAGAATCTTAGGGAATAACTTGTTTCAAGTCTTTCTTTTGTGCCCAAGAAATTTGACTTGCGATCTAAGACCAAAGCACAACCCCCAAAACCGCCACCGATCATCCTAGCCCCAGCCACTCCCAGGGACTTTAATTCGGAAACCAGATAGTCCAGCTCTGGGCAAGAGACCTCAAAATCTTGCGATAGAGACCAGTGAGCCTCAAAAAGAGCATTGCCTACTTGGGCAAAGTCTCCCTTTTGCAAACCTGTGATGACGCTTTGGGTTCTGGTTTTTTCTGTAACAACATGGCGCACTCTTCGCAATTCTTCCTCTGTGAATCCGAAATCTCCCCATTCTGATTCCGGAACGGAGAATGAATAGAGGTCTTTCGTATCTTTCAATCGCCTTTGGATTTTTTGTAAGGCGGATTCACATTCTTGCCTTCGGGTATTGTATCCGCTATCTTTTAGAGAGTGTTTGACATTGCTGTTTACCAAATAGAATTCCCATTCACCTAACTGGAATTGGTGGTAGTCGAATTCTAAGGACGAAGTGTTCAAAGAAATGCAATGGTTCTTTTTTCCATTGGCAATGATGAATTGATCCATGATGCCACAGTTGGTTCCTACAAAGTTGTTCTCTGCCGCCTGTCCCATTAAAGCAATCTCTGTGAGTGAAAGAGAAAATCCGAAAATGGAGTTCAAAGCAAAACCCACGGCAACCTCCAAAGCCGCCGAAGAAGAAAGCCCAGCCCCTTGAGGAATATCTCCTGCAATGGACAATCGAAAGGGTGGCACTACTTTATTTCTTTTTCTCAGTTCCAGAACCATACCCAAGACATAATCCGCCCAAGGCGCATTTGGGTTTTTCTCTAGGTTTTGGTGAACCGGAAAATGAACAGTGTTCTGATAGGCGAATGAGGCAAGTTCATAAGAATTTCCTGATGTAGGTTCGATCAAAACTTCCAAGGAAAAATCAATGGCGGCTGGGAGCACTGTCCCACCCAAATAATCGACGTGTTCCCCGATGATATTGATTCGGGCAGGAGCTCGGAAACAACGAGGAGTGCCTGCGCCAGGGAAAGATTTTTTAAAAAATGACAAATGGTCTTCCAGTTTTAAACCCATTGCTTCCATTTTTGGTTTACAATCTCAGGATGTATCCTATTTTTCAAGCATGTCTCATCTAACCTTTCGTTCCCGATTTGCCAAATCCTTCCTTTCCGAAGACGTCCTCGCTAAAGAAATTGCGAAGGCAAAGTCAGCAAAAGACACTCTTTACTCAAAGAAAGGAAAAGGCTCCGAATACCTAGGTTGGTTGCATCTACCCAGCTCTATCGGGAATGAGGAAATCACACGCATTCGAGATGCCGCCGAGCGCATCCAAGCCCAGTCTCAATACTTAGTCATCGTGGGCATAGGTGGTTCTTATTTAGGTGCCAAAGCTGTGATCGATGCTTTGACCAATCCCTTTTCTGTTTTTGAAGAAAACAAAAAAGGAGTTAAGATCCTCTATGCTGGTCACCATTTAGATGCAGACTACCATGCGAGGCTCCTTGCCTTTCTCGAAAACCGAGATTTTTCAGTCAACGTCATATCCAAATCAGGCACCACAACAGAACCAGCCATCGCCTTTCGTATGCTACTGTCTCTTTTGGAACGAAAGTACGGCAAAGAGGAAATGAAGAAGCGAGTCTACTCCACAACCGACTCTTCCAAAGGTGCTCTTAAAAAACTTTCCGATGACTATTCTTTTTCCACCTTCGTGATTCCAGACGATGTGGGCGGTCGATTCTCTGTTTTGACTCCTGTTGGGCTTTTGCCCATTGCCGCGGCAGGTAGACCCATCGCTCAACTTTTAGATGGTGCAAAAGCTATGGAATCAGAACTTCAAGAAAATTCTGATCCTAATTCTAATATCGCATTGCAATATGCCGCGCATCGAAATGCGATCTACCAACAAGGCAAAAAAATTGAAATCTTAGTAAACTACAACCCCGCTTTACAATATGTAACCGAATGGTGGAAACAACTCTTTGGCGAAAGTGAAGGAAAGGAGAAGAAAGGCATTTTTCCAGCTGGGGTCAACTTTACTACTGACTTACATTCCATGGGCCAATACATTCAGGATGGCGAGAGGCATATATTCGAAACTGTGCTAACAGTCGCAAGTCCCAAGACAGACATTTTTTTAACCGAGAGACCAGATGACCTGGATGGTCTAAACTATCTTTCTGGAAAAAAGCTATCTGAGGTCAATGGATTCGCAAATCTAGGCACCCTAGTTGCCCATGCAGATGGAGCCGTGCCTTGTCTCGAAATTGAAATGCCTTCTATTTCAGAGTTTTGTCTTGGTCATCTTCTCTATTTCTTTGAAGTGGCTTGTGGAATCAGCGGATATATGTTAGATGTAAATCCATTTGATCAACCAGGTGTAGAGGATTATAAGAACAATATGTTCGCTCTCTTGGGCAAGAAAGGTTACGAAGAAAAAAGAAAGCAAATTGAACTAAAACTAAAATAAATTAAATTAAAGGAACAGAATCTTTTCTGGTTTAAACAATTCTGTTAATTTTCTAATCCATGTTTGACTAAAAAGTTGAGAATGGACTGTTTCTGGTCACCAAAAACAGGTAGGTCTTTTGAGCTTTCATAGAGGGCCTGTTCGCCTAGATCCAAGGAAGTTCCTGGAAACAATTCTCCGGTAAGTTGATTGCTTTTTGCTAAATTGCGGAAAATGTCAGACAAATCCGCATAGGTGTCAACAGGTATTGTTGCTAATGTACTAGTATCAAGCAAACCCAGTCCTATATAGAACATCCGACCATTCCCGAATGAAACCAATCCATCTTCGCCTAAAGAAAGGCCAGTATAACCTGCATTCTCTGGAATGGGGAGTAAATACAAATGAGCTTTGGAGTTCTTGGGCAAATTTTGCCGTGGTAGAAACCCTGGCTCAGGGATCAAAATCATATCCGGATTGTAGAGAAGCAATGGTCTTGGATCTAAAGTGGGTTGTGCCTTGATAGCTGTTTGGATTCCTCCCGCTGTTCCTAAAATTTCTTTGTCTTCTTCCGAAATCACTAAATCAAAGCCAAGAAGATGTTTGAGATGCTCCCTAATGACTGTAAGGTGGTAGTGAATGTTGATTAACCCTTTTCGATAGCCCCAATTGGATAGATTGAAAAAACTAAAATCTAAAAGCCGAACTCCGTCCACTTTTAACATGGGCTTCGGTAGATCCTTGGTCCAGTGTCCCATGCGCTTTCCAAATCCAGCGGCTAAGATAAAAAAACTATTCATTGGTTTAGGAATTGTGGGAGTTTTTGGATCTCTCTCTGTAATTCCTTTACAAAAAGATAAATGGAATCAGGAAACATTCCCGTTTGGATGATTTCGTCCATTTGAGCTAAACAATTTACGAGAGATAGGCGGAATTTTTGTTTATCGTGGTCAACGATCATTCGAAAATAAGTCCCAAGTGCTTTAAACGATCTTTGTAGAGCCTGTAGATAAAAACACTCTTTGAATGTTTGGTTCTTACCAAGGCTTTGGGGTTGAAACCAGGCAAGCATTTCTTGGCGAAACTCCCTAGGGAGCGGATAGTACGAGTCGTACAGTATGCTGGCTAAATCGTATTGTGGAGTGCCCATCCGAGCATCTTGGAAATCGATAAGAGCGATTTGAGAATCAGGAGAGAGCAAAAGATTTCGGCAATGGAAGTCTCTATGAGCAAAAACTTTAACAGGGTATTTGTCCAAATAACGGCAAGTCTCTTCTAGGAAAATCTCCGCTTCCACAGATAACTTTGTTTTTAAACCGAAACTGGATTGAAAGAGTTTGAATTTATCAATCGTAAGCTGAACTTCCCAAAGTAGCTTTTCAAAGTCAAAACTACGAGTCTTCACTAGTTCGGGTGGATCCAGGTTTTGGAATCGCAAGAGCAATGCCAAAACCTCTTTCAATCGACTTTTGTACTCTTCTTTTGGCAAAGAACTAAAATCTTTTATTCCAGCAAACGATTGATATAGAAGATTGTTTTGTTTTTCAACATGTAGAACTTGGGGAACTACGAATCCTTGCTCATTCAAAAAATGGGAAAGAGTAATGAAATCTTCATTTATCTTTTCGTCCAAACAAAGAACTTCTTTGTTAGCCCCAGTTTCGATTAGATAATAACGTCTGGTAGATGCTTCTTCCTGGAGAAATGTGACGTTTATTGATTTTCCAAAGCGTGAATGTAGGGAAGATTTTATATCATCGGAAAAAAAATCAGGTATCATGCAAGTTGGTTGAATTTGAAATCAAAACTACTTCCCTTTCCAACTTCGGATTGAATGTCTAGTTTGATTTGGTATGTATCCATAATCTGTTTTACAACAAACATTCCCAGACCTGTTCCTCTTCCAAGCTCTTTTGTGGTAAAGTAAGGTTCAAAAATCTGTTTAAGAGTTTCTTTGGTCATTCCAAGGCCATTGTCTTTGATGATCAAGTGAGGCAGTCTATCTTGAATTTTGCTTTCAATTTCAATAGTTCCCCTGTTTTGCGTGGCATCACCGGCGTTGATAAGGATGTTTGAAAGCAAAATTGAAAACGGGTCCTGACTCATTCGAATGTAAATTTTGTGTGGATTTGGTTCCCATTGGATTTTACAATTCTTTAGTTTTGCCGTTGACTTGAAGATTTCCAACACACTGCTGATCGCAGAATTAAGTTCTAGAGTGCTACTGTCATCTTTCTTGACACGTTCAGACTTTCCCAAATGAAGCAAATTAGCAGTCAATGATTGGAGTTTTTGAGCTTGGTTCATCGAGACTTTTAGTGCTTTTTCCTTAATCTCCATTGATGCCATGTCTTTCAAAGCCATTTCCAGATAACCTTGGATAGCGGTTAGAGAGTTGTTGATCTCATGACCAATGCTTGCGGCCAGTGTCGAAAGAAATGCTCGCCGTTCAGAATCTATCAGTCTTCGAACCATTTCTTTTTTCTGAGTTACGTCTCGAATGATTCCAGTGAAGAAAATATTTTGATCTAGTTTATAGGCGCATACGGAAACATCTGCAGAAAATTCAGAACCATTGAATTTTTTTAAAGTAACATCATTTAACTGTAAAGCAGTGTAAGTTGAATGAGCAGTAAATAGACGACTTGTTTCTTTAGTATAAAATCCCACTTTATGTGGAGGGAAGAGCATTTTAATATGATTGCCAATTAAATCCAATGGAGACTCAATGCAGAAATTTTCCAAAGCTGATAAGTTAGCTGAAATTATAGTCCCTTCTTTATTAACTGTAATTATAGCATCAGATGTTGCGTTTAAGATCGCTGAGTTTTGGCGGTTTAAGTCCAGGTTTTGGGATCGAAGAACTTCTTCCATTAAGGCGGATTTTAATAGTTTCTCTTTCTCCACGTCTTTTTCAAGTTTGTGGGTAAGTGCTTTTCTGATTTGCTCAACTATTTGGTTTCTTTCGAATGGCTTCGAAATATAATCAAATGCTTTGTAGCGAACGGCGGCTTCTGCCGTTGCCAGGTTTGGGTTTCCAGTGATTAAGATGACAGGTAGATTGGACTGGGTTTCATATACGAACTTAACTAAATCTACTCCATTGAGCCCGGGCATAAGCACATCAGAGATAACCAAAGAAATGTTTGGGTTTTGTTTGATAATGTCGATGCCGAGGGAGGCGTTTTCGCAAGAGATGACTTGCAAATCGAGTTTCTTCAGAATTCTTTCTAAAGCTAGACGAATCTCCTCTTCATCATCAATTACTAATACTGTCTGCATCTGGTTCTGTGGCTGGTAAGAAAATTTCTATTTGAGTTCCTTCGCCTAGTTTAGACTTTATTTCGATAGTTCCCTCGTGGTCACTTATGATTTTTTTGGAAATCGACAAACCTAAGCCTGTACCTTGTTTTTCCCTCCGAGTCGTAAATAACGGAAGAAAGGCTTTTTTTAGAGTGGCTTCATCCATTCCAGGTCCGTTGTCCGAAACGGCAAACACCACCCAGGGCTTATTGGCAAATCTTTGGAGAGAAACTCCCACTTCAATTCTAGGTGTTTCGCTTTTTGGTGACATTTCTGAAATAGCGTTCACCGCGTTCACGATGCAATTTATTAAAACCTGTTCAATTTCTTGCCATCTGACAAATATTCCTGGTAAGTTGGGCTCTGCGGTTCTTGAGTAGATGATTCCCTTTTTTTTGCAACTTAGTTCCATCAGTTCACTTGTTCTGACTAGTATAAAGTAAGGTGAAACATAATCTTTCTTTGGGCTCTCAATTCTTCCCAAATCCAAAAGCGACTTCACTAGGTCACGAATGCGAAGGTTTGCAGATTCAATTTTCTTTAAAAAGTGTTTATGTTCCGTTGGATCAGGGACACCATCATTAATCAATTCATCTAAATTTAAAAGTGCACTTTGCAAAGGATTGTTGATTTCATGAGCGATACCAGCCGCGATTTCACCAAGACTAGCAAATTTCATAGATTCTGTAAGTTGGCGATTTATTAGAATGTTTTCAGTGACTTCGGAAAAAATAAGCATTGTAGCATCGGAAAATTCTGAATCTTGACGCATAGGTAAGAAACGAACAGTATAAAACTTCTCTTCTCCAATTAGCTCAATCGAAAAATCTTTGCTTCGGGCATTTTCGAATGAAGTAACTTGTTTTAAATCTTTTAAAAACTCCTCTTGGATCGCTTTTGGCAAAAAACTAAAGAGGAATTCTCCAGGCTCAATCGGATTGATTTGAAATAGTAAGAATTTAAAAATAGGTGCAATGTCTAGAACTAGACCATTACGATCTACGATTACAATTCCGTAGTTCATGGTAGCAAAGATGTTTCTTAAATTTGCTTCTGATTTTCGAATCTGCAATTCAGCGTTTCGAATTTCAGTTAAATTGAAGAGAATTACCATAACTCCCAAAAATTCTCCAAATTCATCGCGGATGACAAAGGATTGCATAATAGCTGGAAAGGGATTAATTGAAGATTTGTTTACTTGGATTTCGATTCGAGAGGGTTCGGTAAATGCCCGTTCTTCTTCCTGTTTTGACAATCCAAAATGTTCAAAAAGGTTCACATCTTGAGCTTTGCTAAAATCTAGATTTAAAAGACTAAGTCCGTTGCTATTGGCGTAGTTAATTTTTCCCATTTGATTTAATGAATATACTGGAATAGCGATAGAATCTAACAACTGAATCTGAAATCCAAGTTGACGCAAAACAAGCTGTCTTTCTTCTTCGTGTATCCGGGAGTGATTTGCGAAACCGATATCAACCCCTATTTCTGCTAACATAGCGATGTCTTCCTCAATGAAAGGATTTTCTGCAAAAGAAATGATTTCAATTGCTCCGTACACTGAATTACCCCAAACGATAGGGATGCAAAGGGCGTTTACGATTCCTCCAGGATTTAAAAAATTACACCATGTTTTGTACTTTTCCGATTCATGCGAATAGCTGAAAAAAGACCCTTTTTCAGAACTGTACATTTCTTTCATTGGAATCGGTTCTTTGGTAAACTCAAAAAAGTCTTTTGCGATAATGGGAAAATCGGGTAACTTTGGTGTGTCTGAAAAATGGAAAGTTACTTTTTCTTTAGAGTCAATGGTTGAACACCAAACAGCCTGAAATTTCCGAGCTTTCTGAAGAGATTGGCAGGTAACGCTCAGGATTTCAGCTAAGGGTTTTTCGAATTCAATCGCAATTTTTATCTCTCGCACAGCTTGGAATATGCTCTGGATAAGATTAATTCTAAATTCCAAATTGGATACAGAACTGCGATCTTCAACATATACGGCTAAAGCATGATCCTTTTCTTCATTTTGAAGTCGGATGATACTAAAAACAAAATCTATATTTAAAAGCTCTCCATTCTTTTTTTTCATCTGCCAATAGATTTTCTTTTTTTGCTTCGGCTTCTCTTCGCCAATAGTCTCAATCATTCTCAAAAACAAACCGTTCTGAGGAATGATTTCGCTAAAACTGAGGTGAGCCAATTCCTCTTTGCTAAATCCTAACATAGATTCGATGCTCGGGTTGGAGACTAAGATTTTTTGGGATTTAGAGTCGACCAGGAGAAAGCCTTCATAAGAAGGTAAAAACAACTCTGAGATTAAATCTAAGTCTTGGATTAGCACAACGAAACCTTCAGACAATTTCTCAATGAAACAGATTTTCTATCATTCAATTTATGCGTTCTTTCGTTACAAAAGAAAAAAAGCAATGCTCGAAATGGGTGGAGTTCCCCTTTCTTTGATTTTTGGTTCCAGTCGCTTGTTTTACTGGAGATTTGGGCCGGGAACGGACAAGAACCCAGTTATTTTTTTACATGGACTCCTCGACGAAGGATTTGGATTTCGAAGGATCATCAAACAGCTTCTCAATTCTGATCATGATTTCTTTGTCTTTGATCTGCCTGGTTATGGAGAGAGTAGATTGCCTGACTTTCCTTACTTGTTTCAAATCGACGTTTGGGCAGAGCTTCTACTAGGGGCCTTGAGTGATTTAAAGATCAATTCCTGTTCGATTGTGGGACATAGTATGGGGGGGCTGATTGCCCAACATATGGCTCTTAAAGATCAAAAGAAGATCATTAAAAAATTAATCCTCATAGCGCCTGCAAATGCGCCCCATAGCCAAAGAGATGAAATGCGATCCATTTTATTTCCTAAAACGACTTCTGAAATGGATCGATTGATGGGATACTTGTACTTTAAAGAAACTCCTACTCCCCCGGTCTGGATTAAAAAAGTTCTGATTTTCATTTGGAATTCAAAGCCCAATCAGTACTTGGAAAAAAACACATTACAAAGAGAAGGTGAAATTTTCCTGGGGAAAGCTTCCAAATCAATTTTGATCCCAACTTTGATCATTGCGGCAAAAAATGATGAGATTACTACTTTGGTCAGTCTCAAAGAATTAAAAAAAATCCTTAAGAACAGCAATCTTGCTATCATAGAAGATGCAAAACATGCAGTTCATTTGGAAAAACCAGAAGAGATAGCAGTTCTACTAAAAGAATTTCTTGAAATTTAGCTTTAAGAGTTTCGTTTCCAATAGAGAAAAAATTCTCGATTTCCATCTGTTCCTTGGATGGGAGACTCGCAAATCCCTACCAAACGAAACTGGCTATCGTTCTTCCGTAGTTTTCGCACTAGGTGACAGATTGTCGGTCCAATTTTAGAATGATCTAAAAGAACTCCCCTGGTTAAAAATTGTGGACTAACTTCAAACTGCGGCTTAAACAAACTAAGGCCAGTCAGAGAAAGTGAGGGATACATTTCAGCTAGCATTTTAATTTTTTCAAATGCAACAGCAAGCGAGACAAAGCTGAGATCCATAGTTACAAAAACTTGTTTTTCTGCACTTGTCGGAATCTCAGGTTCAAAATCTCTCAAGTGAAGTCGATCAAATACGATAACCTTTGGATGGTTCGCAATTCTCTGCGCCATTTGTCCATAGCCCACATCCACACAGGTCACTGATTCCGCACCTTTTTCTAAAAGTACTTCCGTAAATCCACCTGTAGATGATCCCCAGTCCCAGCAGTTCATGCCGACAATGTTTAAATCAGAAAAGTGATCAAAAGCTCCCAAAAGTTTTAAGGCACCTCTAGAAACGTATTTTTTTATCCTTTCTCGGATGCGTATATTTGATGTTAAAAGAACGAGTTCTCCCCCTTTGGAAACAACTTGATCGTTAACTAGAACGGAACCCGACATAAGAAGCGCTGTTGCCGCCTTTCTATCAACGATAAGCCCTTTTTGTATCAGAAGATCATCGATTCTAATTTTGTCTTTCGGCAATGTATTTTGGAAGCTCCTCAAAAAATGATTTTTCAGGGGAAGAAATCTTTTGGGAAAGAGCTATTGCTTTGTTTTTTGATTCGTCTCTCAATATTCTAGATTGATCCATTCCAAAGAGGCTTGGATATGTAAATTTTTTTCCAGAACTGTCTTTTCCTGGAGTCTTGCCTAGCGATTCTTTTGTGCCTTCCACATCTAGTATATCGTCTGTTATCTGAAACAACAATCCAATTTCTTTTGAATATTGTTTTAAAACTTCTTCGTTCTCTTGGAAATTGGGTCTGAGTCTGTTTCCTAAAAGAAAACTAGATGAAATCAAGGCTCCCGTTTTTAGAGAATGAATCAAATTGAGTCTTTCCGGAGTCCAATCTGATGTTTGGTTTGGTAGAGAAAGATCCTCGTACTGACCCAAAACCATGCCTTTGAATCCTGCACCATCGTGCAAGTAACGCAGACAATCTGAAACCAGAGTTGGATCGGAAGAATCCAAAAGAGATAAACAAAAAAAGGCGAAAGAATTCAAAGCATCACCTGCAAGTATAGCTGTAGATTCACCAAACTTTTTATGATTAGTTGGAAGACCCCGTCTAAAATCATCATTGTCCATGGAAGGAAGATCATCATGAATTAGAGAATAAGTATGAATGCACTCTATAGAAGCGGCAAGCAAGTATGCGTTTTTTAAAAATGCACTATTGCCAGTATCTTTTGAGCTGAGAAGGACAAAAATGGGTCGAATCCGCTTGCCACCAGCTTGCAAGCTATAGAGTAAAGAATCGTAAAATCCATTGGCTTGTAATATTGAGAATTGTTGATTTAAGAAAGGAAAAAAAAAGCCATCAAAGGAATCTTTGGTGGCTTTTAAATTCTCTTTAAAATTGGGATTCAAAGTAGGTTTAAGAGAGGAGCTCATACCCTTTGAAAAAGAAAGCGATTTCTTGCAATGCGTTATCAACGGAGTCTGATCCGTGTACTGCGTTTGCCTCTTTACTTTCTGCAAATAATGCACGAATGGTTCCCGCTTTTGCTTCTTTTGGGTCAGTCGCACCTATAACGTCTCTCCAATGGAGAACCGCATTGTCTCTTTCTAGAGCCGCGGCAACGATTGGTCCAGAAGCCATATACCGGCAAAGATCCGAATAAAAAGGACGAGCGGCATGAACTTTGTAAAACTGTTTTGCGTCTTCTAGGCTGAGTTGAAGCATTTTAAGGCCCAGAATTTTGAAGCCTTCTTTTTCGATTCTTTGTAAAATGTCGCCCACATGATGGTTTTTTACGGCATCAGGTTTTAGCATGATAAATGTTCTTTCCATAATAAGACCAGGAGACGCTAAAAAGCTGAAAATGCAATCGAATCTTGAGGCTACGGAAAACGGATCAATAGAATAGAAGTGGGGGCTTCTTCTAGTCGTTCTAGGCCCATTTCCTCCCATAGGATCAAATCCATGACGACAAGGGAGTAGGATTTGAAGCGAGAAGCGGCTAGAAAGTAAGGGTTGATATCAGTGTTCGGCTCTTTTTGGGTATCCAATTTCAATTTGGTCGTTTTGATACCGCGCAAAGTAGTCAGTTTTTCGGTAAAGGGCAGAATGGGGTCCGCATCATCTCTGAAAACAATCGCCAGTTTCTCTAAAGAGTGAAAATTCTGATCAATGAAAACTGCAACGGGAATAGGAGAATAGCTTAAAATACTCTTCAGTTTTCCCCCCGTATAACTTTTTGAAAACAATGATTTTGCGGCTCCGATGAGCAAAATTTTTGCATGTTCTGCTTTAACGAAATTCACAATTTCGTATGTAATATTGTCAGTGATTCGGTATTCAGTTTTAACTTTGATTCCAATTTCAGTGCCTGTTCGTTGAATTGATTCAAAACTAGAGTTTCGATAGTTTCGTAAGTCTTCGTTTGCTAAAGAATCGCTAGGAGAGATATGAAGAGCGGTAACTTCTAAGTATTTTTTTTGGTTTCCGGATAGAGAATAAGCAAGTCGAACTAAATTTTTTCCCATCTTCTCTTGAGCAAAAGCAACGACTGCTCTCAAAATTTCGGGTTCTGGTTTTGGGACTGCCAGTTGCTTGGCTTTGGCAAAGTAGTTTTGGATTCCATTGAGGGCGGGGCCAGTTGAAAGAGTCGTGAGCAAAGCCATTAACACAAATATAGCGAAGAGAGTTGGACTTAAAATTCCGAGGTCGTATCCAATATTCAATACAACCAATTCCATCAAACCCCTTGTATTCATCAAAGCGCCGATGCTCAAAGAATCTTCCCAATTCGAGCCAGATAATCTGGCGGCTATTGCAGATCCCAAGAACTTTCCAATTACAGCCAAAACGATGACAATCAACAAAACCATCCAAAGGGAACTGTCATTTAACAAAGTGATTTTTGTTTTTAAGCCGGTTATCGCGAAAAAAATGGGAAGAAAAAGAATTACGGAAATGTCTTCGATCTTTTCGCCAATCATTCGCTTTAGATTTCCATCAGAGGGCATTACGACTCCGGCAAGAAAGGCCCCGAACAAAGCATGGATTCCTATGATTTCAGTGGAATAGGCAGAGCTAAAAAGAATCAAAAGTACTAAGGCAACCGCTGTTCGAGTTAAATTCTCCCTTGAGCTGTAAACGGAAGCCAACCTTTTCAAGAAAGGCGAAACAACAAATATCATTCCTAAAATATAAAGAAAGGAGAGCCCAATCGTCATAAGAGCATAAACAGGCGTTCCTGCTTTGGATATTGCAACAATCATTGCTAGAAGGATCCAAGCAGTTATGTCATCAGCCGCCGCACAGGTGATCACTAAAGCACCCAGTGGAGTTCGAGTTAGGTTTCTCTCTTGTAAAATTCGGGCAAGGACTGGAAAAGCCGTAACACTCATTGCAATTCCCAAAAACAAAGTGAACGGAAGAAAATCTACATTGGCAGGAGCATAATTATCATAGAGATGATACGCCAAGATCATGCCAAGAAAGAAGGGAAATACAATGCTAGCATGACTGATCACGACAGCGGAATGGGCCTTGTTTTTCAGAATCTTAATGTCCAATTCCATACCGACAATGAACATGAAAAGGATCAGTCCGATTTGACTAAGAGCCGTTAAATTAGCAAGACTGGAAGCAGGAAAAAGCCATTCTTGGGCTTCTGGAAAAAAGTAACCCAAAAGGGATGGTCCAAGCAATATTCCTGCTACTATTTCTCCAATCACACTTGGTTGCTTGAATTTCCTAGAAAACAGAATTCCTAAAAGTCTAGCAGAGAGGGCAACAATGACAATTTGAAAGAGGAGTAAGGGAATGGGCTTTCTTGACTCCAACCAAAGAGATTCAAATATAGAGCCTGATCCTAGCATAGGATTAGTAATCGACTCTTGAGAAATTGGAGATTTAAATTGAACTAAGAAATAGCCAGCAATACCAAAAAACAAAAGAGTAATCACATAGTAGATGCTAGTTTTTGCTTTCATAATGAATTATGGATGATATTTTTTTAGAAGGGCTTCATGGATCACATCTGGGACTTGATTGGTAACCGCTCTGCCATGTCTCGCAACCTCTTTAACTATTGTTGAAGAAATGAAAGAGAATTCGTTGTCAGCCATAAGAAAGAAAGTTTCGATTTCGGGAGCGAGTTTTTTGTTCATTAGAGAAATTGCATATTCGTAGTCAAAATCGGTAACAGCTCTAAGCCCTCTAAGAATGACATGTGATCCTCTTTTTTTGCAATAGTCTACAGTTAGACCGTCAAAACTATCGATTTCGATCTTTTCCCAATTCTTAAAAACCTTACCCAAAAGCTGAATTCTTTCTTCAACGGAGAATAGAGATTCCTTTTTGGAATTGCTAGCCACAGCTATGATGATTTTTTCAAACAAAGGATTTGCTCTACGAATGATGTCCAAATGACCATTTGTCAGAGGATCGAAAGAGCCTGGATATACTGCAATGCTTCTCATTTAGGTTTATCCAACTTTGTTGATCCGAGCCCATTCTTTCATAGGAAGTCCAAATAAGTTTATGAATCCCTCCGCATCTTTTTGGTTGTACATTTCTTCTTTTTCAAAGGTGGAAAGACTTGGATTGTACAAGGATTTTGAGGATTTTCTTCCGACCACTGAACAATTCCCTTTGTAGAGCTTAACTCGAACAGTTCCAGTGACAACCGTTTGTGTAAAGTCAATGTATGTTCGCAAAGCGTTCATTTGATTAGAATACCATTGGCCATTGTAGATGATTCTGGCAAAATCCATGGACAATTCGTCTTTTTTATGTTGAGTCTCTCTGTCTAAAGTGATGGATTCCAAGTCTCTATGCGCCAAATGCAAGATGGTCCCGCCCGGTGTTTCGTAGACACCCCTAGACTTGATCCCGACAAGGCGGTTTTCAACGACGTCCACTCGGCCGATGGCATTTTTTCCACCTAATTCGTTTAAAGTTTCCATCACTTCAAGTGGGTTCATTTTCTTTCCGTCCACCGCAATACAATTGCCCGCTTCAAAGTCTAACTCTAAGTAAGTTGGTTTGTCTGGTGCTTTTTCTGGGGAAACGGTCAAAAGGAACATATCGTCTTTTGGTTCGTGGTAAGGGTCTTCTAAAACACCACCTTCAAAGGACAGGTGCATTAGGTTGCGATCCATTGAATACGGTTTTGCAACTGTAACAGGAACGGGAATGTTTTTAGACTTTGCGTATTCGATAAGATCTGTTCTGCCACCAAACTCCCATAATCTCCAAGGAGCAATGATTTTCAAATCAGGAGCAAGAGCTTTGAAAGTAAGTTCAAAGCGTACTTGATCGTTGCCTTTTCCTGTAGCACCGTGAGAAAATGCATCAGCCTTCTCCTTCCTTGCCACTTCGACCATAGCCTTTGCAATCAAAGGCCGAGCTAAAGAAGTGCCCAAAAGATATCGCATTTCGTAAATGGCGGATCCTCGGATTGCAGGGAAAATAAAATCTCGCGCAAACTCAAGTCGCAGGTCTTCAATGTAAACTTTAGAAGCTCCTGTTTTTTTCCCTTTTTCTTCTAAGCCGTTTAGTTCTTCTTTTTGACCCACATCGGCACAAAAAGCAATAACTTCACAACCATACTTGTCTTTGAGCCATGCTAAGATGACGGAAGTATCTAGTCCGCCTGAGTAAGCTAATACGATTTTCTTTGGAGAGGAGTTGTCTTTCATTGTCTGTGGACACTTTGCCAAAAAAAAACGGAAAGACAATAATTTATTGATCCAGCATTGATTGCTTTGAGTAGAAAATCAGATGAAAAGCATTCTTTTAATTCTCTGTTTTCCTTTGATACTGTGCAATCCGGATACCTTTCGAGAACCAATGGAACCCTACTCCAAACAGAGTTGGGACTTTCAATTCAAAGGAAGCAATGACCAAAGACTTGGTTACCTCATAGTATTGCATCCAACAGTGAATCAGAATCTGTTCTTAAACGAAGACCATTACTTTCAATTTTGGAATGATGCCTTGATCGATCTGAAAAGAGAAGGATATTTGATCCCCGAAAAAACTTTGATCTTCCTAGGAGATCATTTGAGCGATGAGCTCTTTTTGTCTGGACTTACCGTTTCAAAAAACGAGTCCAATCCTTTGGATCTTGGGTTGTTCCAAAATTTGAAAAGAAAGGTTCTGGCTTGTCGTCATTTTACTTGTTCCTTAGAAGAGGCAGTTTTAAGGCAGAGTGCGAGAAATACGGCTGTTATCTTTCAGTCAGTCTGGAGTAGGCTTGCCAGTACTTTTCGAATCAATATCATTCCAGGTTCCATTGATTTACCTAATGTAGAAATAAAAGAAAAACGAATGATTGTTCGGGATGGCGAAATCGAATCTTTTTCAACTTTCTTTGACGTTGAGGGCAACATCCATAGTTTTGAAAACTCCAGTTGCTATCCATTGAAATGGGGAAAAGTTTGCCAAAACAATAGAAGTTACTATACAGCTTCGATTCTGCTAACTGATGGAAGTTACTCCGAAAATCAGTTAACTGGCGGTTTTACGAAAAATATTTTTAAAAAGAAATTTCAGAAGAATTCTGAAGTGAAGCTCCCCGTTCTGAAAAGCTTTAACTTAGCACATCAGTCTAAATCCAGTGCTATTATCATACCAATTGAAAGCGCAAAAAAACCGTGACTTTGTTTCGATCTAATTCTTTTTTTTAGATTTAATTTGTTTTGTATCTTTTTTCGGTGGGAGAAAATTTTCACCAGTGACTACACTTTTTCCTGTCTTTCCCTCTAATTCTTTTCTGGCGTTTTTTGCGACAGAACCACCTAACTTACTAGCTTTCGCATTTTCTTCTAGTCCTTTTGCCTGTTCTGTTTCTGCAATCTTTCTTGTAGATAATTCGGCAAGTGCAGTAAAGATCAATTCCGCCTCGCTCATATGATCACGTAAGTTTTGAGATTTTAATCCCTTCAGGTCTTGGTGTTTTCTGACCGAAATACCAGTCCATTCCTCGTGAATGATATTGGTCAGAATCGCGAAATCGTCCTTTTTCTCTACTCCACTCTCTTTCCAATAATCCGTGAGTTTATTGCGCGTCTCCTGTCCCGTCATGCGCTGTTGGATCCATTTTTCGCTTCGTCCCAGCTTTTTCCAATTTTCTCTAGCTCTATCTATGCCTTGGCTTGGGTCAGACATTTCTTGAATGCGTTCATAACCTACTTTTGCGAGCCAAAGTTTGAACGGTTCTGCTTTGGGCGAGGGAATGGATTGGATGATACGAAATAGGCCTTGCGCAGTGGCACAATCGGTCTCCCTTAGTTTGCCATCGGAAGCCTTTACTTTCAACTGGTGACAAAGTGTCACCAGTTCACTTCCTTCTTCCCTAAGGCGCTGAGAGAGTTTATTCCAGTATTTGCGAGCCGTGAGATCATCTTTGGCATCTGTCAAAGCCCCCACGACATCAACGACGGAGAAATACCATTCTTCCATATGCCAAAGACTACGAATCCTTTTACTTTCAAATACGATGATTTTATTCTCCATTGGATTCTTTCTCCTCAGCCATCATCTTCTCATATAAATTAAACATACACTCTAGTCTCTCTTCGTCGCAGATAAACGACTCGCTTTTTACTGGCTTTGTCAGCTTTTGGAGGCTACTTTCGATTTCGGCTATGTTCATAAAAAATTAAAACAAGTATAAGCCGAGGGTCGGACATAATAAAGAAAAAAATCTCAGAAAAAAGATAACAATGAAAGTCCACTTAGAAAACGAAAATAGGTCCATTGAGGTAGAAGAAGGGGAGTCGCTCTTAAACGCTTTGCTCCGAAACCAAATTCCGCATAAACATGTTTGTGGAGGCAAAGCACGCTGTTCCACTTGTCGAGTTTTGATCACGAAAGGAATCCAAAACCTAGAACCTCGAAATGAATTGGAAACAATTCTTACTCAAAAGAAAGGATTCTCTGCAGACATACGTTTGGCGTGCCAAACGAAAATAAGAGATGAAATCTCAATTCGAAGGTTGGTGTTAGATGAAACAGATGCGGAGCTAGCCCGGCTCGGCGATGTAAACTCTATTGGCCAAGAAAAAGAAATCGCAGTTCTGTTTAGCGACATCAGAGGCTTTACTACATTTGCTGAGAAGTCTCTTCCTTACGATGTCATCCATATCCTCAATCGATATTTTTTACGAGTAGGAGAAGCCATTTTTAAAAATAGCGGATACATTGATAAATACATTGGTGATGGGATTATGGCTTTGTTTGGAACGGAAGTGCCTGCTTCCAGAGAAGAGATTTGCAGAAGCGCTGTGTCGTCCGCCTTAGATATGATTGAGGCACTAAAAGAATTAAACGTTTATCTTTTGAAAAACTTTCATATCTCATTCAATATCGGAATCGGAATCCACTATGGTGTTGCGATCATTGGAAATTTAGGGCATCCAGAAAAGATCCAAAAAACCGCTATTGGAGACACTGTAAACTTTGCTAGTCGGATCGAACAGGCTACTAAAGAATCTGAAACTACAATTCTAGTAAGTGAGCCCATTCATCAAATATTGAAAGAAGAGATCACCTTTGGAAAGCAAATTCAGACCGAGATTAAAGGAAAATCTGGAATCTATAAGCTGTTTGAAGTTCTGGATTTAAAAACGCGATCCTTGAGTACTCCCTTTCTCAATAGACCCAGTCTATTGGGCAAAGTATTGGAGAGACTTGTTTCCCAGAAAGTATTTCCGCATAACTCCCCAAGTATTGTTCGACTTGCATTTCATAATTTTTTCGATAAAGAGTGTAGAGGGCTATTTCTTTTCGATGAAGTTCTTCTTTGGGAAGAGAATAGCCGCTTAGAAGAGGCAACCTACCTTGTGAGAGAGCTTAAAAAAGAAATGCTAAACGAAGGGTTTGATTTATCTCTCTCTGATTGTATAGCATTTGCTTCTTGCTTTGCCATTGCTATTTGTGGAGGGCCGAGAATTCAGATTGATCTTGGTAGAACCGATATCACTGCTTTGGGAAAGAAACCCCGGTTCCCGGGCGCTAAGGACTCTAAATCAGTTATCTTTGAATTGTTTATCAAAAATGGTTTTAGTCTCCGGGAAATGGTTGCTCTGAACGGAGCTCATACCCTTGGCAGAGCCTATGGAGTTTACTTTACAAACAACCCATTGCAATTTGACAATCAATTTTTTGTTAGTTTTTTGCAAGCTGAGAAGGATAATTCAAATCCCATTGCCCTAGACACTGATCTGTATTTGATAAAGAGTCCAGAAACTCGAAGCTTTGTTGAGTTATATGCGCAAGACGAGGCAAAGTTTTTTGAGGACTTTGCCAACAGTTTTCAAAAGCTTTTATCTTTTTCTCTTTAATTGCAAGAACTGTCCAAAGCAGACACAATTCTAAACTCAACGTCTGGCCAAAGTTTACTAACTCCGTCAGCACCTTTGTGTAGATCATCGCAAGCTTGGTTAAGCTTTCCGAGTCCTTCTTTGAGGTTAAAATCTAAAACACTAAAGATGCCCTTAACCTCTAATGAACCCTCTGAAATAGAATACGTAACAGGCAAGGTTTTCTTTACTCCGTTCCAAGATAGGTTGAGGTTTGCTTTTCCTTGCTCTCCGCCGGAGATATTTGAAACATTGCCAGTGATTTCTTTGTTTTTAAGAATCGAGCCCAGAAACAAAGTTCGAATTTTATTGTCTCGGTCAGGAACTCCAGAGTTTACAGAGTCGGGAAAAATCGTAAATTCCAGCTTTTGAAAAACTCCTAGAATGGAATTGGCTTCACGAGTCTTTGTGACCGTAAATTTTTCAATCTTTCCTTTAACGCCTGTTTTCTCCGTGAATTTAAAAGCCGTAAATTCGAGGGTGGTTTTTTCGTTATTGTACTTGTATTGGCAGGCTTCTGCTGACAAATGAATAGAGCTAACAAACAAATAGAGAAAGAACAAAGCAATATATGAAAATTTTTTCATCTTTAGACCTTTATACAAGGATTTCACTTCCAATTTCATGAGTCAAGAGAGTCTATATACAGAATGATTGACCGATTACGATCTTTTTTCGCGAAAGAGGAACAGGCTCCCCCTTCCGATTGGGAAGATCTCGTGCACACAACTCTGGAATACCTATCCGAGGCGAGCGAATTAAGCCACCAGCCGAGTCTTGCTCTTGAAGCTATCAGACTCCACAGAAGCCTTTATCCCAACATTGGACCTGAAAATTTTTTCTCTTTTCTGCAAGCAGTTTCCTCCCATTACGGTCTGCGCCTCCATTTGGTCAAAAAAAGGCCGAGCGAGCTCCGAGAGGTCATGACCCCCAAAAACCCTTTCTTAATCGTCCTTTGGGAAGAAGGAAAGCCTTTGCCGGAGGTTTCTGCGTTTACAACCCACCATAGCAACAGCTATCAGATCAAGTCCCTAAGTCGCCATAACGGAACCCAATTTTGGAAGAAAAACACTGAAATAGCGGAATATCTGAGCATATCAGGAAACGATGACTTTTGTTATTGGATTGTCGCTGAACCGGTGCTTCCCTTTTCAATGGGCGAGGTGGCAAAGGCTCAGCTCTATGGGCCAACCCCAATTAAAACAGCTCTCGAACGTATACTCCACCTTATCCGATTGGAGAAAAGTGATATTTGGATTATTTTCATTTACGGTGTCGGGATTGGCATTCTCTCCTTGGTAGTGCCTGTTGCGACTTCGAGTTTGGTGAGCATTGTAGCTTTTGGGATTCTGTTGCAACCTGTACTGATACTTACATTCCTAGTGGTGACTTTTCTTGGGTTTGCAGGTCTGATGCAAGTGATCCAGACCTATGTAGTTGAGATCTTGCAAAGAAGGATTTTTGTGCGAGTCGCAACTGAATTTGCTTCTCGAATTCCAAAAATCAAATTGGAAGCACTAGAGTCCTTTCATCGGCCAGAATTGGTAAATCGATTCTTTGATACGATGACCATACAAAAGTCGATCAACACTCTTTTGGTAGAAGGATTAGCAGTTGTCCTAACAACAATCATAGGTTTTATTCTCATTTCTTTTTACCATCCTTTGTTTCTTGCTTTTGCAATTATCATTTTATCCGTAGGAGCCTATTTAGTTGCTTACAAGTTCGGTATAAAAGCTGGTAAAAGCTATTTAAAGATATCTTCAGAGAAATATCGAGTGGCCGCATGGCTTCAAGAAATAGCTCGTCACAACGCTTTGTTTCGCTCTACGTTTGGTTCTGACTTTGGTTTAGAAAAGGCAGATTCTTTGACCCGAGATTATTTAGCGGCAAGAGAAAAATACTTTCGTTATTTGGTAAAACAAATCATTGGATTCATTGCAATGCAGGCAATCGCAAGTGCTTTAGTTCTTGGATTGGGTGGTTATCTTGTCATTAGCCGCCAATTGACAATTGGGCAATTGGTTGCGGCAGAATTGATAATTGCAAAGATTCTTGGAGATTTATCAAAGTTTAATAAGCAACTGGAAAGCTTTTACTCGTTGACGGCGGCTATGGACAAAATTGGTTCCGTTTTAGCTCTTCCTTCGGAGCCAATCCGCGAACAGCCTTTAGAGGACACAGATTTACCCATTGCCGTAAAATTGAATGAAGTTCATTATGAATTGCCAAACGGCGATATACCATTTTCTGGGATCAGTTTAGAATTCCCATCTGGTTCCAAGACAGCTATTCATTCTTTGCATCCATACCAAACACAGCTCCTAATCGATTTGATTGCTGGCTTTCGTCACCCAAAACTGGGAAATGTTGAGTACGATAAACAGGACATAGCTGAGATTTCGGAAGATGAACTAAACACTGCTGTTTATGTAGCGCGAGGAAATGAAATTTTCGAAGGAACAGTTTTAGAAAACCTACGTGTTGGAAGGGATGAGATTAGCCTGATTGAGATCAGAGAAGTTTTGGAAGAGTTGGGACTCTGGAAGCCTATCCAAGCCATGCCAAAAGGAATCCACACTCATGTTTTGACTTTTGGCTCACCTTTTGACCAGGTTCAATCCAACACCCTACTCTTGGCACGAGCTATCTTGGGAAAACCGAGACTGCTTTTAGTAGAAGGAATTCTAGATGTTTTTTCCGACGAACAAAGAACAAGGACATTGAATTTCTTATTGGGAAAAGACAGACCTTGGACCCTGATCCTCGCTAGTCGCTCTAAAAGTATTTTGGATCGGTTTCCTACAGTTCTTTCTCCTCTGGATATGGATTTAAAAAAAGGGATTGTACCGGACAGGAAACGCAAAATTAAATGAAACATACAAAAAAACATTTAATCAACAAATCTATCTGGGAACTTAGAAGAGACCTCCCTACATATCGCCTTGTACAGACTGTGCGACCAGCGCAAATTCTAGCTTACATACTTGCGGCGGCATTTTTTATACATTTGTTTGTTTTGATCTATATTCCCTGGCAACAAACGACAATGGGTTTTGGTCGTGTTGTGGCTTATGCTCCATTGGACAGACAGCAAGTTATCGAATCTCCAATCAGTGGGCGAGTTTTAAAGTGGCATGTTCATGAAGGCTCTAAGATAAGAAAAGGGGATCCCATTTTAGATATCTCAGACAATGACCCTCAATTCATAAATAGAATTCGGGAAGAAAAAGAAGCTTTGATTTCCCGATTGGAAGCGGCTAGGGACAGAGAAGAATCGATTCGTTCCAGGATTGTCTCCATGCGATCTTCCATGGGAAGCGCGGTGAATGCCGCCGATTCCAGAATGCTTATGGCAAAGGATAGAGTTAGAGCCGCGGAACAGGCACTTGATGCGGCGAAGGCGGCACATAGAACAGCTGTTCTGAATTTGGATCGGCAAAAGCTTCTTTTAGAAAAGGGGCTCACTTCAAAAAGAAACTTGGAACTTGCTGAACTAGAATTTACTAATACTCTAACTGGCGAAGAAAGAGCTGTGACACAATTGGATGCCGCTATCAAAGAACAAAGAGCCTTCAACATGGACACGGGGCGAGTTGGCAAAGATGCTGAAGCCTCCATCAATGATGCCAGGGCATCGCTAGCTTTGGCACAAGCGGAAGTCTCGAGAGTTTTAGAAGAGCTTCCTAGATTGGAAGCAAGGCTTTCAAGACAAGAAAACCAAGAAATTTTTGCACCAAGAGATGGCACAGTCATGCGGATTTTGGTCAATCCTTCAACGCAACAAGTTAAAGAAGGTGATAGTGTTTGTATTTTAGTCCCAGATAGTGAAGACAAAGCTGTTGAATTATTTATTAGTGGAAACGATATTCCTCTCGTTTCTGAAGGTAGAAAAGTTAGGTTGCAATTTCAAGGCTATCCTGTTCTGCAAATCAGTGGATGGCCAGAAATCGCTGTGGGTACATTTGGTGGAATTGTTAAGTTGTTAGATGTTTCAGATAACGGAACAGGTAATTTTAGAGTATTAGTAGTTCCAGATCCAACTGATCGACCTTGGCCAGATTCGCGATATTTGCGACAAGGCGTAAGGGCAAAAGGCTGGATATTTATCAACAGAGTCAGTGTTGGATTTGAACTTTGGAGAAAGTTCAATGATTTTCCACCTACTTTGCCAATGGATGATTCTACGCTCAAAGACATTCTAAGGGACGATCCAAAAGAGTAATGATTCGAACAGTTTTTAGGAGAAGTTTAACTCTTCTCTGTTCTTTTCTTCTTTTTGCACTGGAGGCGCAAACACCAATCAAAGTATTGCCTGTAGATCCTTTTGAATCTATGCATGGGCCAAACATAATAAGCCCAGAATCCTTAGCAAAGCAACCTGGGGTTTTAACCCTTGGCGAGTTACTACAATCAGTCGAAAAATCATATCCCCTTGTTTTAGCGGCCGAAAGACTTCTATCAGAAGCCGAATACAATTATCTTGCCGCTCAAGGGGCTTTTGATGCTCAGTTTAGAACAATCGGTACTACCAAACCTACTGGATTTTATACAAATAATTACAATGACTCAGTGATTGAGAAACCCACTCCGCTAGGTGGAACATCTTTCTTTGCTGGATACAGGATTGGTCGGGGTACGTTTCCTCTATATGATGAGAGAAGAAAAACTAACGATTACGGTGAAATTAGAGCCGGTGCGATTGTTCCTTTGATGCGAAATCGAGAAATAGATAAAAACAGAGCCGAACTCAAGAAAGCTGACATTGATCGAAATTTAGCAGAACTCTCGATTCAAAAGTTAAAAATCGAAGTTGTCCGCGAAAGTACAAAGCGATATTGGAAATGGGTTGCCGCCGGACAAGAATTTTTGGTTATAAAAGATCTATTGGCAATAGCCAAAGTAAGGGTCAAACAAATCAATGATCGAGTCGCACTGGGAGACCTGCCAAAAGTGGAAGGTATCGATAACGATCGAGCTATAATGCAGAGAGAGGCGCAGTTTTACAGCGCGGAACGAGAGTTACAAAAGTCTGCTATCGATCTGTCTCTTTTTCTTAGGACAGAAGACGGAGCTTTGATTTTACCTAAAACCGAACAACTACCGCTAGGTTTTCCAAATACAGTTTCCTTTGCTGGCATTGATCTTGAGGAAAAAATCAAAATTGCTTGGGTCTATCGCCCAGAATTGAAAGACTTTGAATTCAAAAGAGAAAAGATTCGAGTTGATCGCCAAATGGGATATAACTCTTTAAAGCCCCAAGTAGATCTTGTTGTGGCGGCATCGCAAGATTTTGGTCCTGGTTCTGTCACTCGATCCAAAGCGGAATTGGAAGCTTCTCTGGTTTTAAATGTTCCTATTCAAACGCGAAGACCTCGAGGAGAAATCGGAGCGGCAGAGGCTAGGCTTGCCCAGGTTGATCAGGAGCTTCAGTTTGCCAAAGATAAGATAAAAACAGAGGTCCAAGATTCCGTTTCCGAAGTCATTGCTTCCGCAAAGAGAGTAGAAGCCGCTAAGAAAGAATTGGAATTTGCAAGAAGACTCGAAGCTCTAGAAAGAGACCGATTTGCTTTGGGAGACTCAACACTATTGATTGTCAATATTCGAGAACAAACCACAGCAGAAGCCGCAATTCGTGAAGTAAAAGCTTTGAATGATCACCATGCCGCTATCGCTAATTTTCATGCCGCAGTGGCATATTCTCTCCAATTAGAAGACAAAGACAAAAAAAACCTTTAAAAATCTTTCGGTTTGCATATCCTTTGCCAATGCACGGGGAAGAATCTCTTTTAACTGACATCGGTCTTTCCATTATTTTTGCAACGATCCTTAGCCATATTGCTCGAGTATTAAGACAACCTTTGATTTTGGGCTATATCATTGGTGGAGCATTGCTTGGACAGAAGATGGGCTTTGGGTTAGTGACGAACGAAGCCAGCATAGAACTTATTTCAGAAATTGGTCTGATTTTACTTTTATTCATCATCGGTCTAGAGATCAATCTTGGCGATCTCGCCAAAATGGGTAAGGCGATGTTCCTTCTCGGTTTCTTGCAATTCAGTCTTTCTGTTGTATTTGTTTACGGGGCTGTCCCACTCCTTGGACTTCCTTTGGGAAAGGAAAAGTTCGACTTACTGTATCTAGCGGTCGCTCTTTCCCTTAGTTCTACTTTAATTGTTGTAAAGCTCTTACAGGATAAAATAGAAATAAACACTCTTTCTGGTAAGCTAACAGTCGGAGTACTTGTCTTTCAAGACATATGGGCAATTCTATTTATGGGAATTCAGCCCAACCTAAACAATCCAGAGATCCTGAAAATTCTAGCCTCAGTAGGAGTGATCATTGGGCTTATAGCTTTTAGTTTCTCAGTCAGCAAGTATTTGCTTGTTCGAATCTACGAAGCAAGCTCCAGAAGCCCCGAATTGGTTCTTTTGACATCCATTATGTGGTGCTTCATAGTTTGTGGTGTAGCTGGAAAGGCAGGTCTATCAAAAGAGATGGGTGCCTTGGTTGCGGGAATGAGTATAGCGGCATTTCCTTACGGTGCTGACGTGATTTCCAAACTAATTGGAATTAGAGATTTTTTTGTAACGCTCTTCTTTGTAGCTTTGGGCTTAAAAGTTCCACTACCTACTTTTCATGTCATTGGGCTTTCTTTTTCTATTATTTTAATCATGTACGTTGCAAGAATGCTCACCATTGCGCCCGTTGTCATCGGGCTGAAAAAAGGTGTCAGAAACGGTTTCTTAACAGCGCTCAATTTGTCTCAAATTTCAGAATTTTCTTTGGTAATTATGGCACTTGGAGCTGGTTTTGAACATATTACAAATGAGTTAAAAGATGTAATTCTGACTGCCACAATAATAGCCTCAGTGCTCTCGACATATATTATTTTCTTTAATCATAACATAGCCGCTGTTTTAGCGAGATGGAGTGAAAAGCTGGGCTATGGAGATAGTACCGATGAGCAAAAAGAAAAAGCAACAGGCACTCAAAGTTCTCATGATGATAATTCAAGAGATATAATACTGTTAGGTTATTTTAGGATCGCAAGAGCTTTTCTTGCCAATTCCGAAGCAATTTATCCTAAGTTTTCAGAACGTATCATTATAGCGGACTATAACCCGGCATTTAGAGAAGAGCTGACGGCAAAGGGCTATAAATGGGCATATGCTGATTTGGCTCACCCTGATTCTTTACAGCATATCGGTTTAGACAAAGCCTCTTTGATCATTTGCACAATTTCAGATTCGTTTCTAAAAGGAACAACAAATCAAAGGCTATTAGCCACTTTGAAGAAGTTGGCGCCCAATTCAAAGATTGTTTTAACATCAGATGAACCCGAAGAAGCCAAGAAGTTAGGCAAATCTGGAGCTAGTAAAGTAATTGTACCGGGTAGCATTTCCGGAGAATTTCTTTTTGATTATATAACAGCGGAATTGCGAAAGGTTTAGGTTTTTATTAAATCAAACCTTGGGTTTGAAAAAAGTTACGAACAATCTCTAAATCTCCAGGAGTATCGACGGCAAGACTAGCTTGCTTTGCGATAAACATTCCAATTTTGTATCCACTTTGGAGAGCTCTAAGTTGCTCTAAGGACTCAGCGGCTTCCCAATCCGATTTTGGAAGCTGATTGTATTTCAGAAGAAAGTCCCGATCATACAAGTAAATTCCCAAATGACGGTAGTAAATGGGTTTCAATGAAGTGGAATAGGGAATGCAACTTCTGGAAAAGTAACGTGCTTCTAGGTTTGAATCGAAAACTACTTTTACTCGATTGGGATCTTTGGGATCTTCGATTTCTAAAAAAGGAACACAAGCAGTTGCCATCTGCCAGGTAGGATGGTTCTTTTTGCTTTGGATGACCCCATCCAGTAAGTCCGATTCTATCCCTGGTTCGTCACCTTGGATGTTCAGAACTAACTCAAAACCTAGATGAAGATTCGCAACTTCGATCAATCGGTCTGTTCCCGTTGCATGGTCAGGCGATGTCATAATTGCCTTACCTCCAAATCCATTGACTGTGTCAAAGATTCGAGCATCATCTGTTGCAACGATTAAATCATCAATGAAACGGGATTTTTTAGAGTGAATGTAAGTCCATTCAATCATTGTTCGGTTCCCAATCATAGCCAAAGGCTTTCCTGGGAACCGAGTGCTACCAAACCGAGCCGGTATAACTCCGAGCGTTTTCAAAGAAAAATGAGTTCTCTCTTAATTTACAAGAAACTCGGTAAAGTAAATTTCTTTGATCTTACCATTGGTTAGGATGTGATTCAAATGCGCTTTGATCTCTTCTCTCAAATCCAATTGATTTGTAATTGTTTTCAAATCATCTTTTGTCTTTCTCGCAATGATTAGGTTGATGATGTTTTGCATTTGTGCAACTCTCATTGATAATTCTTGAGAAAGAGCGGGCTGAGCAGCTTCAAATCCCAAAGACATTTTTAGTTTAACGAAATGAGATTCACCAACATCTGCTGTGTTGATTCGAAACTCATCTGGAAAGCTATAAATATCCAAAGGAGGAGGTGCTTTCACCAAAGAAATGTTTTTCTGTTGTTTGAATACACTTGTTGCTGTTTTTTGTGCAACAAACATAGAGATCACAGTAACAATGATAATCCCAAAAATGGCCGCGGCTACATAAATAAGCCATTTGATAATTGAGGACATCCCTCCAGCGGCAGGGGCTCCTTCGGCTAATCCACCTTCTTCTTCTTGGACTTCTTTATCACCCATACTATTGATCTCCTTCTATATTAGTTTCTGTGTTTGGCAATCGAGTTCCTGGCAAGCCGTAGTTGCTTTCTCCTGGAGCTCTTTTTGTTGATTTCTCAGTTAAAATTACAATGTCAATTCGACGATTAAAAGCTTTTGCTTCCGGTGTTCCTTCATTGTCCATAATCATAGGACGGTAAGATCCAAAGCTAACTGCTTGAAACCAACTTGGATCGATGTCTTCAGCACCTATGAGAAAAACAGTCGCATTTACTGCACGTGCCCCAGCTAAATCCCAATTGTTGATATAATCTCGTTCATCTCTGCCAGGTTTCATCACTGGGTTCACGGCATCGTCATCACTATGCCCTTCCACTCTAACGAATCGTTCCAAATCATGGATCAAGCCTGCGGCTTTTTTTAAAGTTTCTCGAATCGAGGGAGTTAAAATTGCTGAGCCCGGATAGAAATAGTCAGCTCCCACAAGCGAGATGATCAATCCTCTTTCATTTTCTGAAATCCGAACCTTTCCTGCTTCGACTTCAGGCTTGAACACTTCGTTCGCATCTTTTTTTTTTTTTTATAGGTTTCGTCCCACTGTTTGCGAAGGGAGTGATTCTATGTTCATGCCCATCTCTTCCAAAGATCCTTTCGAAAGTGTTTGACCACCTGTGAAGAAGCCAGTGGTAGACTTAAATGCAGAGAGAATGATTTGCATTTCACGAGCGTCTGTTTTTCCTGTTGTATACAATAGAATGAAAAAGCATAACAGAAGCGTTACCATATCTCCATAAGTAGCCATAAATTCTGGTACTTTTTGGATGCATTCTGGACACTTCTGCTGTTTTGCCATTTTACTCGGCTTCCTCTTTCAATGCGTTTCTTTCAGTTGGGTTCAAGAACGCGGCTAGTTTCTCTTTTACGATTCTAGGGTTATCTCCAGACTGAATAGAGAGTGTTCCTTCAACCATTACTTGTTTGATCACTAGTTCGTCTTCTGAACGTCGTGCAAGTTTTTTTACGAATGGAGAGGCAACCATGTTCTGAGCTAAGGAACCATACAGAGTTGTGATCAAAGCCGTCGCCATACCGGCACCGATCGCACTCGCATCACCTCCTCCGAGGTTCTTTAACATCGCTACAAGTCCAATCAGGGTTCCTAACATTCCAAATCCAGGAGCCAAACTGGCATACGTATCCCACCAAAGTCTACCGTATCCATGGCGAGTTGCGGTATTGGCAATTTCCGATTCCATAATGTTACGTACTAGTTCTGGATCAGTTCCGTCCACAACCAGCTGAATTCCCTTCTTTAGGAACTCTTCAGGCAATTCATTGATATCATCTTCTAAAGCGAGAAGTCCTTCTCGTCTTGCTTTCTCAGAAAAACTAACTAAAGTAGTAATCAAGTTCGGAAGATCGTAAGTGGGATTTTGAAAAACCTTCTTTGTTACAGCACCAATACCCATCGTCGATGCCCAAGGAAAGGAGGCAATCGTCCCTGACAAAGCACCCAAGAATGTAATCATAATTGACGCAGGGTCAATCAAATCCAAAGGCGATAGTCCCCCTGAGATAACTCCCAATAGCATTAGGGCAGTACCTAGAGCTAAACCAATAACTGTTGCTATATCCATTTTTTTTTGTTATCCCTGAGAGTTGTTGTAGTTTTTGTTTGGAAAATCCAAGACCCTCTGCCGAAAGGCAATGATCTGTGAAATAACATCTGAGACTGATTCGGACACGACATATCTCCGATCACTCGTCAATGTGATGACTGTATCCGGATTTGCTTCAATGGATTCGATGAGATCCGAATTGAGAACAAACTCCGCTCCTTTCAGACGATGTAGAACTACCACGGGTTCCCCCTATGAACTTATCTACTTATGTCTATCGACGGACTTTAAAATTTCGTTGATGAATTTTTCCTCGGTAAATCGGTCAATTGAGGCTTGGAAATCTCGAGTTTTGTAGCGAATAGAGTCAGATTCTTCCACTGCTGACAAAAGAGAATCTACTGTCTGTTCTGGAAAGAACACACCGGTTTTCTTAGAAACTACCGTTTCCAAAGCCCCACCTTGTCCAAAGGCAATGACGGGGGTGCCGTAGCTCTGCGCTTCCACTGGTGTGATTCCGAAATCCTCCAAGCCAGGAAAAATAAATCCCTTGGCCCGTTTGTAGTAGGAATGCACTTCTTCCCTCGGCAGTCCTTTTTTCCATTCGATGTTGGAGGGCAAATTGCGAAGCAAAGTCTTTTCCGTTTGTCCTCCCCCAATCAAAAGGAGTTTTTTGCCGTTCTTTCGAAATGCCTCGATTGCGAGGTCCAGTCTTTTGTAAGGTGCAAAGGCACTGACGATTAAATAGAAGTCTTCTTTTTCAAACTCTTGGACTTTGTGTTTGCTTGGAACACAGGGCGGAAACACAACTTGGTAGTCTCTTCGATAGTACTTTTTGATTCGTTTTCCCACAAAATCAGAGTTACATAAGAAATGATCCACTCGTTGAGCCGAAGTCACATCCCAACTTCTTAGGTAATTGGAAATGTTTTGAAGAATGAAAAATTTTAAACCTGATCTTTGGGGAAAATAGTCGTAGTACATATCCCAAACATACCGCATCGGACTATGCACATAACTAATATGAAGTGTGTTTGGGTGTGGGATGATTCCTTTTGCTACGCAATGCGACGATGACAAAATCAAATCGTAGCCCTTTAAATCTAAAGACTCTATCGCTGTTGGAAATAGCGGCAGATAGTTTCTATACAATTTTTCTTTAAAGGGAAGCTTGTCCGTAAATGCTGTAAATATCTTTCGATTTTCTATGTTTGCATTGAGTTTTCCTTTTGAATAAAACAATGTAAACAAGTCGGCAGTTGGAAATGCTTTCAAAATTGCATCTAAAACAACTTCACCTCCTCGAAAACCAGTCAACCAATCGTGAATTACAGCTACTTTCATTAGTTTTGTGGTCCTATTCTTCTTCCCAAGAGTGTCGTACGCCCATAAAAGCTAGTGGATATCAGAAATGGAATTGGAAAAGTAGACTCTAGTTTTCTGGAAGACTCCATGTAATGTCTTCCCTCTAGACCGATTATCTGTGCATCAGTCACCGTTTCTTCTAAATTCTCGTACATCTCAGTGCTACCGATTAGTTTTGGGATTGTCCCTTTGTTTCCATCTAACTTTGAAGATACTGAACTTAAATCCGAAGTGATCTTTCGAATGTCCTCTCTATTTTCTTCTATAAGGTTTGAACTTCCTTTGAAAAAATCGTCGAAGTATCGAGCTGAAGGTAAAAAATCTGCTTCCTTATCTTGTTTGGGAACTATGGGATTGAAAAAGGTGGTGCTTCCGTCTGACTTGCCCAAGTTGATGTTGATCACTCTGTTTGAAAAAACAGTAAGAGTTTGGAATTCAACTTTATAGGTGTCCCAAAAAGTAAATGGTTCTTCCATTGAGATAGTAAGCTCAATGGCTCTGTCTTGTTTGGGATCCAAGTAGCGCTTGTCAGGTACGTCTTTTGCTGGAATTCCTTCAATATGCGAAACAAAACCTTTTTTTACCCCGAGAATTCGGACTTCTGTTCCTTCTTTGATTCCATCGATATGAGAATAGTAGAGAGAAAACCGATAGGGGTAGCGATTCTCAGATTTGTCCTTTTTTATGACTGTTCCAAAGAACGCCAAAAAGGCAAGGGACATAAAAACGATTCCCAATAGAGCTATCCAATTAACTCGCTTAAACCACAACACGCCTTATCTTTGGGTCGGAAAGAAAGGCTTGGCAAGTAGTTTTTATTTCATCCAATGGATGGAATGAAAGCAGTTACTCTTGTAAAATACGACGAAGCCAACCCAGTTTTAGAGGTCAGAGAAAAAGAAGTATCTAGTCCTAAACCAGGAGAAGTGCGTATTAAAATCCATGCTTCACCAATCAATCCGTCTGACTTAATGTTCCTACGGGGACTTTATGGATTTAAGAAAAAAACACCTGTTACGGCAGGATTTGAAGGGAGTGGAATCGTCACTGCTTTGGGTGAAGGTGTCACTGCTTTAAAGATAGGCGATAGAGTCAGTTGTGTCGCCAGCCAAACAGATGGAACTTGGGCTGACGAAATAATTACTACAGTCGAAAATTGCATTCCATTGTTACCTGAGACTTCTTTGGATTCTGGGGCCTGTTTTTTTGTGAATCCTATGACAGCTTGGGCTATGGTAGAACAAGGAACAAGAGAGAAGCATACTGCAATGGTTCAAACGGCGGCGGCAAGTGCCCTTGGTAAGATGGTGATTCGACTCTGCAAAGAACGATCTATTCCATTGATTAACATTGTTAGAAGAAAAGAACAAGAAGATGCTTTGATTAGCATTGGAGCTGAAAACGTTCTCAACTCTTCCTCTCCAAACTTCGCTAAGGATCTTTATA
>JAIXRB010000055.1 GCA_027485405.1 Leptospiraceae bacterium
ACTTACTTAAACACGAGTAGCACAAAGGTTTTTATGTCGCTTTTTGACTTTTTAGAAACTCAAAATCAAAATGGAAAATCAATTAAGATTGATTGGCACTTTGAAAAGGGAAACGAGATGGCCAAAGAAAGCGGGGAAGAATTCAAGGAAGATTTAAATTTAAATTTCAATATTATTGAAGATTAATATATGTTTAATGAAGAGGAAGAAGAGCTAAATAAATTTAATGAGATATTGTTGGATCAGACCATCACGGAATCGCCCTTTTACGAATCTTTCAAAGAGTTTGCAGATAAATTTTATAAACTTTTAAGGCAAACCAAAAAATTGGTTAAAATTAGTGATAATCAACAGAGAATTATCAATGAGACCAATGAAAAATTGACGAAGCTAGCTGATGATCTCTCGAAAGAACAATTATTGTCTCAAGAATTGCTCTTAAATATTCTGCCTAGTAAAATTGCTGAAGAATTAAAATTGAAGGGCCAGTCTAATCCAGTATTTTATAAATCTGTTTCTGTTATGTTTACCGATTTTAAGGGATTCACTCAGTCTGCGGAAAGAATTTCTCCTGAAGAATTGGTTTCAGAATTAGATGAATATTTCACTTATTTTGATTCTATTATGTCAGAATTTAAATTAGAAAAACTTAAGACTATTGGAGATTCTTATATGTGTGCTGGGGGAATTCCAGAAGAATCAAATACTCATGCAATTGATTCCATCTTAGCCGCATTACATTTACAAAAATATTTATATGATTTAAAACTCGCAAAAATCAAAGAAAATAAGACTTATTGGGAAATAAGATTGGGGATCCATAGCGGTCCTGTAGTAGCTGGAGTAGTTGGTCGTAAAAAATTTGCTTACGATATTTGGGGTGATACCGTAAATGTCGCTAGTCGGATGGAGTCGAGCGGTGTGGCTGGTGAAGTAAATGTTTCAAAGGAAACTTTTGAACTAACAAAGAATTTTTTCTTATTTGAAAATAGAGGGCATATCGAAGCAAAAAACAAAGGTAATATTGAAATGTTTTTAGTTAAAGGTGTTAAGCCCGAATTACTAGATAGTGATGGGAAGTTAAACAATCGTTTTTACCTTTTATACAATTCGGTAAGAGAAGAAGGCGTGCTTATTGAAGGTAACAGAGTAATTGAAAGAAGAGTTGCTTCGTCTGATGAAAGAGAAGAAAGATCAGAAAGAAGAAACTACTTATTTAAATTTTTGTATGATAAACCTTCAGGTAAAAATTAAATTACAAAAACATCTCGAATGTTGTCAAGAATGTAATCAATTTAAACAAAGGAATTAGATCTCTAAAAAGAGGGACAAAAAAAGGAGATTCCGGAAAAATTTCAAATTAAATTAATTACAATTAAATGAATCTAGAAAAGAACCAATTATTAGTTCAAGCCTGCAGAAAATTTGATGTTATTGGAACTATAAATGCTCTCGAAGCGGGAGCAGATCCTTTAACAACGGATAAGGTAGAATGGTGCCTCTCAGAAACTATATGTTTTAGACATTGGCTTTCTCCCAATGCACCGACTGATCTGGATTTTAAAGCAGTAGCGAAATCATTTATCGATCATGGATTGAATCTTTTCAGTCCGGACCTACATTCAAAATATTTATATTTTTACATTTCAGATACAATGGAGCATAGCAAAGGTGATGTCCTGGACGCTGTTTCCCGAATCAAAACGTTAATAGAACTTGGACTTCCCATTGATCTTCGAGTTAATGAAATCAATGGATCTAATTTGCTTCAATCGGCTATTGTAAATGACGCACTCCCTATTGCCTATATTTTTGCAATCAATGGATGGAATCCGCTTGCGATCAATCATAACAATGACTCTTTCGAAAACAATGTACGAGAATCACAACGTTGGCTCTGGTCTAAAGTTTTTCAAGAATGGAGAGAGCAATTTCCGTCAGAGCTTAGCTGGGAGAATGTGCTGACAGATCTCCTCATAGTGGGATGGAAATTTGATCACCCCGACCTAAAAATGGCGCGCAACCCGCAATCATCCAACGGAGGATTTCTAGCAAATATTTCCGAAAAACACTCTGGTGGTATCAACTCAGATGGAATAAAAAAAGCAGAGTGTCCAAGTATAATGCGTGAGTTACTTAACGAGAGAAGCGATGAACTAAAGACTAGCATTATAAAGTCCGCATGGCTTTTCCTAAATTTCTGTGGATTTACTCAACTCGAATTAGGTCCCAAAATTCAAATCCTAAATACGACAAATTTGCCAGAACCAGTTCTTACGATTGAGGAAGTTATGAATTCTCTTACAGAGGCCTTAAAGAAAGGCGCTGTACTTGAGTTTAATCAAAATGGGGATCGCAAGGAATTAAAATGGGAAGTAGATGATATTTTCGAATTACAAACACTCATTTGCGTAGAACATTTTACATATGAACCATCCGGTCCTCCACTGAAGGTTGGATTGAATTCAATGATCGATACATTGATGCAAGATGCCGTAATTAGAGGCTCAGAGCTTCGAGTTAATATTGGTTCTCCGCTTGGCGGTCTTGGCTATCTTCGATCCACTGTCGGGCTGGACTGGCCAAAATTTTTGAGAAAATAGATTTTCCTGGCTTCGAAAAAATAATCCCACAAAGTAGCAAGAATCGGGTTTTCGATCTGGCGAAAGCTGTTACAATGATTTCATGATAGAGAATTCAAATAGCAATTTCAAACGAATTGAGCTAGCCATAAGTTATATTCGCGATCATTTCCAAGAGCAACCCAATCTGGATGAAGTGGCTGAACAAATCAATCTCAGTCCATTTCATTTCCAAAGGCTCGTCACGGATTGGGCAGGAGTCAGTCCCAAAAAATTCTTACAGTTTACAACCATCAACTACGCCAAAGAGAAATTGAAAGAAGAAAAAGTTTCAGTGTTTGACGCGGCTTTTGAATCGGGTCTCTCTGGAACGAGTCGGCTCCACGATTTATTTGTGAACATTGAAGGGATGACACCTGGAGAATATAAGTACGGTGGGGAGAATTTAATCATCAATTATAGTCTAACAGAAAGTCTATTTGGAAATATCATCTGTGCGTCTACATCAAAAGGAATCTGCCACTTGTCCTTTTCGGAAAATGAATTGGAATCAATTCAAAAATTAACCAACCAATTTCCTAATGCCAAAATCAAACAAGGTATGGATCCATCCCAAGAGAATGCATTAAAAATTTTCCGAAGAGAATGGAAAGATCTAGATTCGATTAAACTACATTTGAAGGGAACTCCATTTCAAATAAAGGTTTGGGAGGCGCTTCTTAGAATTCCATCTGGAGAACTGACAACGTACGGTGAACTAGCCAAAGGCATTTCACAACCAAAGGCGGCACGTGCCGTAGGATCGGCGATAGGTGACAATCCAGTCGCATTTTTGATTCCTTGCCATCGTGTGATCCAAGCAAGTGGATCCTTTGGACAATACCATTGGGGGAGTGATCGAAAAGTGGCCATCATCGGTTGGGAAGCGGCCTTAAAACAAGAGGAAATCAATTCAAGACTTTAAGCGGGAAGTTTTGCTTCAAATGCTCAAAATAGAATAGTTAAACCGCCTTGCAAAGTAACGCCAGACATTTTCCCTTCTCCTATAAAGTCCGGCGCAAAATAAAGATTAGTTTTTATCTTTTCAGCATCCTTTTTTTGATTCTCTACGATCAATAGTCCATTTTCCCAAGCAAAACCATTGTAAATGATATGAACCAATTGCACACAATAAAGTGTAGCAAGGGCCGCCAATGCTCCATGGTAATGGTCGATCGATTGTTGGTATTCAGTGAATCCTCTTGCATTTGCGTAGACTCCATATGTTACACGAAGATCCTTTGTAAACATATCAGGCTGAGAAGAAATCAGAAAATTGAGCTCGGCATCCCTATGATTTTCGCGTTGCGCTGTAAGTGCCTCGCCCCGTGTGTTGATTACAGCGGCAAGGAGGATTGCAGTTCCACCCGAATAAGCAACGCCAAACCAAGGTCTTTCAAGGTAAAAGTGACCCCATCCTGGAAGGACCATCGACCGCCAAGCAAAGTCCCAGTAAGAAATAGGTTCATCTTCGGGTTTTTCCATTTGGCCTTTAGCCACAAGTTCACGTAAGGCAGAAGCTCGTAAAGCTTTAGCTTGTGCTTCCTCAGCTTGCAAAACTTTGACTTTTTCGAGTTCCATACCATCAATCTTCTTGCGTTTAGCTTCCAATGCTTTCGCTTTCTGCTTTGCAGTGAAGGGAACGTATTGAACTTTAATTATATTTGATTTTCGAATGCTTACACTGCCTTTGTCTGTATCGATCAAAATATCATCGAATGTCATTTTGGATATTTTTCCCGATACTACGGAACCATTCTTAAGCAAAACTTCCTCAGCTTGCATAGGCGCAAAAGGTGCGGTCAAGAGGATTGCGCATAGGAATAATAGATTGATCGATTTTTTGATGTAAGAAAGACTCAAAAAGAATAACCACCTAATGCATTTAAAAAGGTGATCCTGCTTGGAGTCATGCCGACGACGTAGACACGATTTGCTGAAGGATTTACAGCAAGACCGAGAGTCGTAGATCCTGTTGCAAAACTCGAATTTGATAGTGTTCCATTTGCATAGGCGCCTGTTGTAGCGTTAAAGAATGTTACCGTATTGGAAAGAGTGTTTGAGACACTAAGAATATTTGCATCTGGATTGACTGCCAGCCAGAAAGGCCAATTTCCTGAAGTAAAGCTCGAATTCCCTAGTGTTCCATTTGCATAAGCTCCAGTTGTGGCATTAAAGTATGTAACGGTATTGGAATCATTATTTGCAACGTAGAGTAAATTCGCTGTAGGATTTACGGCTATGCCCTGTGGGTCAGTTCCGGTTGTAAAGCTGGAAGCCCCAAGAGTTCCGCCAAAGGCATAGGCGCCTGTGGTCGCATTAAAAAACGTGACCGTATTAGATCCGCTATTTGTGACGTATAACAGGTTTGCAGTGGTATTTAGGGCAATAGAGGTAGGGCTGGTTCCCGTAGCAAAACTGGAAGCGCCCAAAGTTCCACCGAAGGCGTAAGTTCCGTTTGTCGCGTTAAAGAATGTAATCGTATTAGATCCGCTATTTGCAACGTAGAGAAGATTGGCAGTTGGATTCGCGACTACACCTCGAGGGTTGGAACCAGTGATAAAGCTCGAAGCGGCAAGAGTTCCACCGATAGCAGGAGCTCCCGTTGTGGCATTCAATAAGGTAACCCTTGCTAGAGAACTGTATGTAATATAGATCAAATTGGCTGTCGAATTTACGGCAACGCCCCAAGGTTGGGTATTTGTTGGAAAACTTGAGCTACCTAAAGTACCATTCGCATATGCTCCTGTAGTAGCGTTGAAAAACGTCACTGTGTTTGAACCATTATTGGTAACATATAGGCGATTTGTAGAGGGGTTTGCGGCTACTTGCATAGGGTTTGATCCCGTAGTGAAGCTTGAATTTGAGAAAGTACCTGTGCCTGCGGTTGCCACCGCGGTAGTGCTTGTTCCCGTCCCCGTCGTTGTTCCTGTTCCGGTTGTTGTTCCTGTTCCGGTTGTTGTTCCTGTCTCGGTCGTTGTTCCCGTCGCGGTTGTTGTCCCTGTCTCGGTCGTTGCTCCTGTCACAGTCGATGTTCCTGTCTCATTAGCCGACCCAGAATCCCTCATACCAACATCTACAAGTAGTGCCGAAATGTTTTCAGAAGTATCAAATGGACTTGGTACAATTTTTAAGCAGGCATTGAATGCTAGAAAAAAGGATAGGAAAAAGAGTTTCATATAAGTCCCCAGACCTCTATATGAAGGTAAACCGACGGGTTGAAAGAAGAAAACGTCTCTTGTCCACCCCCTAAACAGGGGGTTTTTATTGAGCCATTTTTTTTCTCATGAGACAACGTTCGGAATTAAAATTTCTAATTCAAAGACCGAATCTCGAATGCTCGCTTTTGCCGTTCCATTCAGCAGAGTTAGCCTCGTTGAAATGCTTTTCAACGCTGGCGCCTCCTTACCAACGTTTCTTTGACATAGGTTTTTTTGAATGAAATGAATATCTCCATTTACAAGGGATAAACTCCATTCCGTTTCTCCCTTTCCATACTTTAGATCATTTGTGCAAACTTCATAAAAGATATAATAAAGATTCAGATAGAATTCTCGATTTACGGGAGAGATTTTTAAATTATGGAAATGTTGAATCATTGGCTCAGTTAGATTCAAATTGATCTCTCTACCGATTTCCGAATATCTACGGAGGAGTTTTAAATTAAAACCCGTCAAAAAATTCTCATACAATAGATTCAAATCTTCGATTTCCAATAAATTCGAACGTAAAGAGCCAAGTATTGAATTTAATCTTTCTCGAAGACCGAACAAGAATGATTTTCGACTGCTTTTTGATTTAACAATTTCACGATCTAAAAGTATTTTTAGATCAGTGAGACCAGCCCCAAGATTGTCATGAACCATGAGTTGCATCTCTTCTCTTTGTTTCGAAAGAGCTCTTAGATTCTTGTCTTGCATTTGAAATTCAATACTCGCCCTAGCTTCAATCGCATAAGAAAAATACTTACTCAAAGAAATGGACTGGAAGGTTACATAAATCGCATAACCAATTATTAAGTATATGCCGCCAGAAGCCCCATTTAAATTTAGGAATACGGCGACATAACAAAAAAGAGACAGACCAAACAATCCAATTCCCATAAGATAGTGAACTTGCTTTTCTTCCTTGTGCAGATAAAGCAGTACTGCCGAATGCAAGAAGAAAAATACTACAAAAATAATCATGTAATACAAATTGAAATAATATTTCCAAAACCCTGGGAAAAAGGGAGAAAGAAATGCTATAGCTCCACCTATCAAAAAAGCTTCACTGATAAATGGAATTTTTTTTCTTTGAAATAGGTGTATAAGAAACTGGTTCGCCGCTAGCAAAGATAGAATGTTTATGAAATGAATTAAGTTTGTCACAATCACAGTAGGTAGAACGGGAAAAAAGAAGAGGTAAAGTTTAGAATTGATTAAGGGAATTCGGATCAGAAATGACAAACAGAGCAATGAAAAATAAAGGAAAACGAACTGGTTTCGGTTTAAAATAAAAAATGCTAAATGGTAAACAAAAGCCCCAAAAATCAATCCAAATATTAGGATTTCTGCAATATAGTTTTGCATTTGGTAACGATGCATTTGTTTCGCACTTGCCAAAAGGAATTGGCCTCTAGGCCCTCCTCTAAAATAATCTCGATTCGAAAAATGGATCACTATATCTAAGAACTGTTCCTTAGTTTTAAAATCGACAAGTGTGTTCAAGCGCAAAGGAACCATCTCGTCCAAGTTAGAAGAGACTTTCCCTACCTCAAATAAAAGTAAACCATTGATATATAATCTGGAAGCTGAAAAAGGGTGAGCAAAGAATACAGAAAAATATTTTTCAGTGTTGGATTTTTGTACTTTTACTTTCAGTCGATACGTTGCATACCCTTTGGCAGGAAGATAGTCATTCTGAATTTTCTGCGAGGTCCAAAGACGAAAAGGAGCGTATAATGTTGGTATAGGTGTGGATTTAGGATCCGAAAACTTACTTGGATCGATCAATTGTTCCCAATAAAATTCCCAATTTTCGGAAAGGTTGATCGGAATCTGTTCTTCCCAAGAGAGATCGGAAAGATCAAAATAGGAATTGTTGGAAGATAAATTCTCTTGTTTTGTAAAGCAGTTGTTCAACAAAAAGAAGCAAATCGACAGAAATGGAAGGAAGCTTAGGATACGCATTACAAGATGGCGTACTTTTGTACCTTTGATACTAACTCAGCTCTATTGTGCACTTGCAATTTTTTATAAATGGATTTAACATAACCGTTAACGGTATGTTCACTGAGATCTAAAAATTCGGAAACAGAGGAAATTTTTTTCCCTCGGGTGAGAAGCTCTAAGATTTGTTTTTCACGATCTGTTAGGTTAAACTGGAGAGTTTCTCTAGGTCTACGAAAGCTTTCAAAAACCCTAAGGGCAATGGTCGGAGTGATATAGGCTCCTCCTGCCAGAATCACTTCTAATATGGGCTCAATTTGTCCCAGTTCTGATTTGAGTAGGTATCCCAGTGCACCATTCTTAATCGAATTGAAAATCATTTCATCAGAATTCATATTGGTTAACATGATCGCCTTGATGGCATCGTTCTTTGAGGTAAGGTGAGAGACCAAATCGATTCCACTCATACCAGGTAGAACGATATCTAAAAAAACGATGTCCAGATTTTTATGAGCGTTTTCTCTTAAAAAAACTTCCGATGACTTCCAACCTTTTACTTCCCCAACCCAATCAATTTTTGAGAGACGGTTCATGACTTCTTCAAGGAACAAATCATCATTCTCGACAATGCCGATTTTTAATTTAGATTTGATAGGGTTAGGATTCTTTTTCATGGATCATCTTAGTAAGGCAATCGTCTGGACTCACATAACTTAAAAATGAATGAGATCTCTGTCGATTATAAAAAATTTCATTATCTTCAAAAATGATGTCTGGGTTTACGTAGTAGGGCTATTTTCAGCCTTCAGATTTAACTACTTTTTCGATTTTCGAATTCCAAGTAAAAGATTCGAAATGGTTGTTTCCGATTCCAAAAACTTTCTATCTTCCAAGTTTACAAATCCTTCACTCATTGTGTAGCAACTGTTTTTCATGATACGATCGCGAATCCACCATTGATGTACGGCGGCACTGCGTTTTTCAAAGGGTTCTGAATCAGCCACATGACGCTCCTCATTCCACCTGTCAGGAATTTGACGACTTTTCAGTTCATATCCAATGGCTGATACAAAGTTATCGACAGCATAGTACAAAAGTTGACTGATTCGAATACATCCCAATTGAGATTGTGGGATTTTATCTTTGATGGCGATATCGATAGCAGGACGGTTGAATTTGGTACCTCGTAAAAAATCATATCTTGGGATTGCACCGGGACAGACAGAAAACGGAGTCCTTCTTTCCTCGATTTCAAAATCAAGAATGGATTGAATAGAAAGATCTATTTCTAGTAAAAAACTGATATCATGGTAACGATCATAAAGTTTAGATTCAACGATAGCTTTTGCTGGGCTCACATCAAAAAGCCACCAAAAAGAAAGTTTCATATCTCGTTCTAGACCAACAGGGGTATTTTGAATTTTACTGCGGATTGCCATATTATCCTTTGTTTAAAAAATAGTCTAAGATTTACATGGAACAAACAATTTGAGAGGATTTCTAGTCTTTTTATCATTTTTCACAACAATCATAGGCGTTGGCTATTTTTATATTGGTTTAAAAATGATTCCTAATCTTGGATTACATGGAATCGGAGTAGTTGTTGCTTGGATAATCATTGCTCTATTCGTTTTTGCCATACCAATATCTTACTTTATTTCGCATACTGTAGCAAGTCCCAAATTGCAAACTTTCTTTTCTTTTTCTTCATTCTTAAGCTTAGGATTTTTTACCATATTACTTACTTTAGTTGTAATTGGTGATTTGTTATCTGGACTTATCTCAGCAATTTTGTATCTTTTCCCAAATCTTTCTACTTTAATTGATAAAGCTATTTTTGATTCTCTTGTTCCTTCCCATTGGTCGATTTTAAATTTATTCTATTTCATATTTTTAGTATTAGCTGGAGTACTTACACTTTGGGGAATCTTTCAAGCTCATTCTAGACTTCGGATAGTGGAGGTTTTTGTTCCAATTAAAAATCTACATCCCGATTTAGAAGGATTTACAATTGCCCAAATTTCTGATGTGCATATAGGTCCAACGATTCAAAGACCATTTTTACATCGTGTAGTAAAACGAATCCAGAGTATGAATCCAGATTTTGTTGCTATTACAGGGGATTTAGTGGATGGACCTTCGCATTTGTACAGAGAACACATATTACCTTTAAAGGATCTAAGTTCAAAGTACGGTACTTTCTTTGTGACCGGGAATCATGAATATTATAACGGAGTTTTAAGCTGGCTTAAAGAAATCGAAAGCCTTGGAATACAAACACTGTTAAATGAAAATAGAATTTTTACAAAGGGAAAGGCTAGTTTTGCAATTGCAGGAGTCACGGATCTGCAGGCAGGTAGGATCCTTGCCAGTCATGCAACAAATGCCAAAAAATCAATGCTAGGTATCGAGAAATCCGATTTTAAGATACTTTTGGCCCACCAACCTAATTCAGTTTACGAAGCGGCGAAAGCCGGTTTTGATTTGCAGCTTTCAGGACATACGCACGGTGGACAATATTTCCCCGGTAATTTAATCATTTATTTAGCTCAGACATTTGTTGCTGGACTCCATTTATATGACAAGACCTTACTATATGTAAGTAGAGGGACTGGCTATTGGGGTCCGCCCATTCGAATTGGAGCTCCTTCGGAAATCACAAAATTAATTCTAGTAAAAGACAATGGTTTCCAAAAGACAAAAATAAAGGTTAAGAGAGTCAAATAACGGACCAGATGAGCTAGTTTAAACTTTCTTGACTTAAGATTTTGCGGAGTAATGAATTTGTCCTGTTATCAAAGGTTCATATACGGCAGAATAAGAAACAAAGGAATCACAGTACATGATTGTATCAATATACTCTGGATCAAATCTCCATATCTATCCTTAGACTTGTGGATCTTCTGCATGTTTGGTCGTGAAAATTTCTAAGATGTCTGAAATACCTTTGAGTTCATGGAAACCGACGGATTTCCAGTTTACCCGCTCGGTGCGTTTACAAATTTCCGCTGTTGCTAGTAAGCCCTGTTCGAGTTTAGCGCAAAGTCCCTCCACACGCGAGGCTCGGTTCACGTCATTGCCGATGACGGTAAAATCCAAACGACCAGGGGCACCGATGTTGCCGTATTCTGCATTGCCGAAGTGCAAACCGATGCCATGTTCGAGTAACGGCAATTTATTTAGCGTTCGTTCCGCATTCAAGGCTGATAATTTTGATTCGGCTTTTAAGGCAGCATCTACCGCATTTTGGCATGTTTGTCGGTCTGAGCGGCCTTTACGGACGGGAAAGATCACGAGCATAGCATCGCCGATGTATTTCAAAATTTCGCCGCCGTACTCTTCAATGACTGCCGCCATTGCCGTAAAATAATCATTTAACGTTGCGACGAGCTCGTGGGCTTCGAGGCTACTAGAAAGCTGTGTAAAACCACGTAAATCAGAAAACCAGATCGCGGCTTCGATGCGTCGAATGTCTCCCGGCTTTACTTGTCCGGCAAGAACCTGGCCACCGGGATCTGCACCCAGATAGGTGCGAACCAGTGATGCTGTTGTGTGGCGTAGGGAATGAATTTCGAAGCAAGCCGCAAGTAAGGACATTAGCGTTTCGAGTTGGATAATATCTTGCTTTGAGAATCCGCCGGGTTTATCAGTAACCCAGCTTAGCGTGCTCAAAGGTCCAGTCGTAAACCGCATAGGAGCGGCAACATAGTCCGTTGCACCTATCTTTTGTAGGTCCTGCAATATTGGATATTCAAAGTGAGATTGATCCGGATTGATCTTACAATGAACCCATAATCCTTTCTCGATCACTACAAATAGCGGACTCTTTTTGTAAGACTCAGTTTCGTAAGCCGCATGGCTGAGCGAGATTCGATTGATTCCACCGCCTGTACCAGCACGTTCTCGTTCGGCGAAGATAGTATCCTGTGGTGTCTCGACATTACGTTGATCGCGTTGCCAGATATAGAGTTCGACTGATACCTCTGGATGAAGTGTGCGGATTCCCAGCATACTCCGAAGCAATTTGTATCCTTGGTCATTGAGTTTTTCGCAAACTTTGAGAAGCAACTCTCCCGGGTCGGTGGTAAATCGAGCTTCTGTCAGAAGCCAATCGAAAAGGGGCACACCTAAGAATATATACCGAGCAAATGCGGGTCAAATAGATTTTTACCCTGAGCAGTTGGTATCTGAATACGAAATCCCTTTTTTCTGTTTTGCTTTGCCCTAATTGACATTAGATTCCATTTTAAACTTAAAATGGCGCTGTATTGTCTATACTGCCATTGACTGTGTTCGCAGTAGCATTTGCCGTAGAAGTTCCAGTAGCAGAAGAACTGCCTCCCCACTGAGCATTCAATTTTGTTAAGTCCGTGGCACTTGTCCCAATGGGGACTCCTGTTCCGGTAAACAAATTCAAACTGCTTACGCTAAGCGCATCCAAATTTGCAGAATATGTTGAATTAGAGGATGTTCTCGTAGAACTCAAAAATGCCGAGTTATTTAGCAACAAATCGAAGGCCGTTTTGTTGGTATCAGTTGATTCTAAACTTTCTACTCCATACAAACTAACAGCATTTCCTGATACCGTGAAAAAAGCTGGGTTTTTTATATTGGTTAGGAAATAGACTTCTTTGGCATTTACCGATGGGTTGATTGTATCTAGGCAAGCCTTTAAGTTAGCAACTGTTGTTACACCAGTTGCAGTCCCTGCCGTTGGATTTCCATTGTTTGGTGTCAAAATTACATTCGGAGAAACACAAGTACCGCCGAGGTTTTGAACAGTTGTCACTAATGTTGGATTGGCAAAAAGGAAGTTTGTCCAAACTTGCCCTATGTTACCCATTGCTGTATTTGTATAAATTGCTGAAGTGTTGTCCGTCGCAAGCGGAAATGCGGCATTTATCACAGCTCTGGTTGAATTGCCAATAGCGGAGAACACATAAGCTCTGTTTGCCACATTAACTCCCGTAGATTTAGAATCATAATTATTTACAGTATAGGTTCCGTCCATGGAAGTAACTCCATTCACTTCCTGAACATAAAAATGAGCCTTGTCAGTAAAGGTTGAACCAATGTCTTGCAAAATCACAACCATTGATCGAGTATTTGTAGATGCATTGTAATCGAA
>JAIXRB010000112.1 GCA_027485405.1 Leptospiraceae bacterium
ACAGGATTGCATCTCGACGACCACAGTGAAACCGTTGGGCCGATGGCGTCCGAACTCTCTGTCTTTGTGACAAACGTGTGCGAGCATCCGCACCTTCCAAGCGTCAGCAGGCCAATACTCCTCAGCCCGTCCAGGACACTCGCACCTAAGCTTCAACGTATCACAAACAAGTTCCACAAAGACATCGTAGTTCTTAGGATTGGAAAGAACTTCGATCAATTGGTCTCCTTCTCGTAAGCCAATTGCGATGATTCCGCCTTTCTTTGTGTTTGAGAACTCATTGAGTAAGATTTTTTTAATAAAACCATCCTGCGTTGCCATCAATAGTGCTGAATCGTCAAATTCGCGGAAAGCAAAGAGTGAAGTAATGTTTTCACCTTCGTTCAATTGTATGATTCCGCGTAAGGATTTTCCGCGAGCTTCTTTGGTTGCTATGGGAATTTCATATGTTTTCAACAAAAAGGCACGACCTCGATTGGAAAACAACATGATATGATCATGGGTCATAGCTGTTGTTAGTTTTTTTATGAAGTCTTCTCGTTTTGAAGAAATTCCTTGTATTCCTTTGCCACCCCGCTTTTGTTTTCGGAAGGTATCTAGCGGAAGACGCTTGATGTACATGTCTTCTGTGATTTGGACGACAACTTCTTCATCAGCAATCAAATCTTCCGCATTGAAAGCTGAAGATTCTACACTTTCCAAACTAATTTCCGTTGTGCGAGTTGAACCAAAATTGTCCTGAACTTCTTTAAGTTCGGAACAGACGATGCTTTTGACTCGATCAGGCTTAGCTAAAATGTCTTCTAGATCTAGAATCAACGCTCGGACTTGTTCTAGTTCTTCTATGATTTTTTGAACTTCTAGAGACGTGAGTCTTTGTAGTCTCATTTCCAAAATGGCATCTGCTTGCACTTCAGACAAACCAAAGGTGGAAATCAAACCAGCTTGGGCCTGCCTTGGATCTTTAGATGCTCGAATGATTCGAATCACTTCATCGATGTTATCTAAAGCAATCTTCAAACCTTCTAAAATGTGGGCTCGTTTCTTTGCTTTTTCTAAATCAAACTCGGTTCGTAGAATTACAACTTCGGTTCGATGCTTTGCATACGAAACCAGTATGTCTTTTAGAGGAAAGATTCGAGGTTTGTTGTCTAAAATAGCAAGCATAGTGATTCCATAGCTCACTTGCAACTGCGTTAGCTTGTATAACTGGTTGAGTATTACCTGTGCATTTGCATCTTTTTTAATAAAAATCTCAACTCGAATTCCTTTGCGGTCTGAGAGGTCTAAAATCTCGGAAATTCCCTCAATGACTTTGTCATTTACTAGATCTCCAATTTTTTCGAGTAAATGGCGTTTGTTTACTTGGTAAGGAATCTCGGTGATAACAATGATCTCGCGACCCTTGCTGTTCTCGGTAATTTCTACTTTGGACCGAATGCGAATGGATCCCCGACCTGTCGAATATGCTTGGTAGATTCCCTCGGAACCAATGATAATTCCTCCAGTAGGGAAATCAGGACCTGGTAGGATTTTTAAAAGTTCATACAATGAGATGTCTGGATTTTGTATGGTGGCGATGACTGCGGCTATGGATTCTTTTAGGTTGTGCGGCGGAATGTTTGTCGCCATACCAACAGCAATTCCAGAAGACCCATTGACCAAAATGTTTGGAAAATTAGCAGGTAAAACATCTGGTTGCTGTTTCGTATCGTCAAAGTTTGGCGAGAATTTTACAGTGTTCTTTTCTATATCGCGCAAAAGTTCTTCGGAAAGCTTGGTCAATCGTGCTTCGGTGTATCGATAAGCGGCGGCGTTGTCCCCATCCACCGAACCAAAGTTTCCTTGTCCATCGATCAAAGGTTCGCGCATGGAAAAGGTTTGCACCATCCGCACCATGGTATCGTAAACTGCTGTATCACCGTGTGGGTGGTAGTTACCAATGACTTCCCCGACTATCTTTGCGGATTTGACGTAAGGACGGTCGCTTCTCCAAGCCCTTTCGTTCATGGCATGCAGAATTCGTCTATGGACAGGTTTTAATCCGTCTCTTACATCAGGCAATGCCCGACCGACAATTACGCTCATCGCGTAATCTAGGTAGGCTTCTTTCATTTGGTCTTCGATCTCTACTGGGATAACTCGGATACCGGCTTTTAAGGCACCTGCCACATCGGGACGTCCAGCAACGTTTAGTGTAAGAGTCTTAGTAGATTGCGTTTCCCGTTCTGGAGTTTCTGGTAATTCTTTGATTTCGTTTTGTTCGTTTTCGTTCATATTGATTGAGTTCCAGTTACAGATCTAAATTGGCGACCTTGTAAGAATTGTGCTCTATAAATCTTCTTCTAGGAGAAACTTCGTCTCCCATTAGAATGTTGAAAGTGTCTTCTGCTTCCACAAAGTCAGCTAACTTAACCTGTAGCATAACTCGGTTGGTGGGATCCATAGTTGTATCCCAAAGCTGTTCAGGATTCATCTCACCTAATCCCTTGTACCGTTGTATAACTACTTTGTCGTTAGGTCTTTGTTTTAAGATTTCTTCCTTTTCTCTGTCGGAATAAACGTAGATGGCTTCTCTTCCGAACTTCAATTGATAAAGAGGAGGTTGAGCCACAAACAGACATCCCCTCTCGATGATTTGTTTCATATGCCTAAAAAAGAATGTTAAAAGCAAAGTGCGAATGTGAGAACCATCCACATCGGCATCTGTCATAATAACGATTTTGCGATATCGCAATTTTTCGATATTGAATTCGTCTTCTCCAATGCTTGTGCCCATTGCCGAAATCAAAGTTCTGATTTCTTCATTGCTTAGAATCTTATCTAGCCTTGCCTTTTCTACGTTTAGAATCTTTCCTTTTAAAGGCAGAATTGCTTGGATATTTCGATCTCTTCCTTGTTTAGCGGATCCACCGGCGGAATCACCCTCGACCAGGAAAAGCTCACACTTGTTTGGATCTCTCTCGGAACAGTCGGCAAGCTTGCCTGGAAGTCCACCACCCTCTAGGACAGTTTTTCTGCGAGTGAGGTCTCTTGCCTTTCTCGCGGCTTCTCTTGCTTTTGAGGCTAGAATACATTTTTCTAAGATCTTTTTGATTACGGACGGATTTTCTTCGAAGAACCTTGTAAAACCGTCACCGCAAATGGTTTGCATAAGACCTTTTACTTCAGCGTTTACAAGCTTTTCCTTGGTTTGGGAGTTGAATTGAGGTTGAGGAATCTTAACGGAAATAACCGCAGAGAGTCCTTCCTTGACATCCTCACCTTGTAAACCTAGTGGCTGTTTTTTGAAGAGATTGGCATCTTTTTTAAGTTGATCGTTTAATGTTCGAGTTAATGCTGTGCGGAAACCTTCTAGGTGAGTTCCGCCTAAGTTGTTATTTATCGCATTTGTAAAACAAAAAACAGACTCTGAATAGGTATCACAGTACTGAACTGCGATTTCAGCTAAAACATTCTCTTTTTCTCCAGTGAAATGCAAAACTTTATGCAGAGGATGTTTTGATTCTGTCATGTATTCCACAAAAGAAACAATACCACCATCAAACTTAAATTCGTTCTTTGCTACATCAGCTTTCCTCAGGTCCTCAATTCGAATAAATAGACCTTTGTTTAAAAATGCAATTTCACGGAACCTGGCGGACAAAGTGTCGAAAAGGAATTCTGTTGTAGTGAAAATGGAGGCATCGGGTTTAAACCGAACAATTGTTCCTCTGTGAGTTGTGTCACCGATTACCTTTACATCTTCAACGGGTATTCCTGTTTGGTACTTTTGGTAATGGATTTTTCCGTTTTGATGTACTTCAACTTCTAAATATTCCGAAAGTGCGTTGACTACCGATACCCCAACACCATGAAGTCCACCTGATACCTTGTAGGCGTCGTTCTCAAATTTACCACCAGCGTGCAAAATGGTAAGAACTACTTCGATCGTAGACTTACCTTTGTCAGGGTGAATGTCTGTCGGGATACCACGACCGTTGTCTTTGACTTGGATGATATTGTTAGGTAAAATGGAAACAGAGACTTCGTTGCAATGGCCAGCCATTGCTTCGTCCACAGAGTTATCTACAACTTCATAGACCATTTTATGGAGGCCAGATTCGTCCTGGGTGCCGATGTACATCCCTGGTCGTTTGCGAACCGCTTCTAGGCCTTCTAGGATCTTAATTTTCGAGCCTGTGTATTGGTTGGAGGAGGTTTCAGTCATTGTTTTATACGCCTATAAGGAGCATCTCAGGGCATAGGCAAGGGAGCAAGTGAAATCGCTAGAATTGGGCTAGGAAACCCTGTAATTTGCCAATTTGCCGGTCTCAAGATGGATTTTTTCGATCTTTTTTGGCAATGCCAAAGTGTGCATTTTTTGGATCCAATTTTGCTTTTGAAAATCGATTTCTTGGCTGATCAGAGAGTGCTCTGTTACCACTGTGAGGGTGGATTCTGTCAAAAAAATTGGTCTGCATTTTTGGTACAAAACCTCGCCAGCTATATCCATCCAATGCGCTTCTAGAATCTTGATCGTTTGAAGCATTGCAATTTCATTCCAATCTAGATTCAGATTAGAGAAAACCTTTGTTAAATCGGAATCGCTTAGTTTTTTCATTCCTCTTTCCAACTAGCAACCTTTCCAGAATGAACTAGATAAATTTCTTTCTCGATGGGAAGAGTTCCAATATAATCCTGCATTCCATCTAGATCTGTCGTGGTGAAAAAAGCCTGGCCACACTGAGTGATTAAGTTAACGAAGTATTCTCTGCGTTTGACGTCAAGTTCTCGAATGATATCATCAATTAACAAAACGGGCATTTCTCCAGTAATATCTGTTATCATTTGAAAGGTGCCAGTTTTTAGAGCTATGACAGCGCTTCTTTTTTGGCCTTGGGACCCAAAACTGCTTAGATCCTTGTCTTCAAAACCGATCGGGATTTTGTCTCGGTGAATTCCATTGGAAGTATAGCCTAGCGCCAAATCTCTTTTTATATTATCCTTTAGTTTTTGTGAGAACATTTCCTTTGAATCACAATTAGGATCGTATTTGATATCAAAATCATCTTTGTCTTGGCTCAAACTCATTAGGTTTTTTTTAAAGTATTCGTTTAACTTAAGTATGTATTCCCTTCGCTTTGAAAGGATTTGGCTAGCTCTTTCGATCAAAGGTTCATTCCAAAGTGTTACTTCATCTATTGATGAATTTTGCTTAAGAGCCGCATTTCTTTGTTTTAAGAGTCTGTTGTATTCTAATAGGTTTTCTAAGTATTGTCTGTCTAGTGATGATATAAATGAATCTACAAACTTTCTTCTCTCTTCGTTTCCAAAATCAATGATTTGTAAGTCGGGAGGGGAAAAGATAACACATTTGAAAATTCCAAACATATCAGCCTTTTTTTTAATCAATTCACCGTTTACTTTGATTTTGCGTCTTTTTTGAGGGTAGAGTTCAAATCCGAATTCCAGTGTGTTTTCTTCGCCACCTGATTCGTAGTCAGCCTTGAGAAAAAGAAAGTCGGATTTCCATTTTACCAATTGGTCGTCGTCAGACTCTCTAAAACTCTTCAAATGAGATAAAAGAGATATGGATTCTAAAATGTTTGTCTTACCTTCTCCATTGTTTCCAATGAAGAAAATAAGGCGTGAAGAAAAGCTAAGTTCAGTTTGAGAATGGTTTCTAAAGTTACTGACTTTTAGCTTTTTTAGAAACATTAAAGCTTCATAGGCATAATCACAGAAACAAAGTCACTATCTGAAGGATCCTTAAACAGAACGGGAGAGTTTGAAGTAGAGAATTCCAGAATGATCTCAGGATCATCTACACTTTTAACTACATCACTTAAATAATCACCTTTAAAGGCAATGGCAACTGTTTCCCCATCGTATTCGATAGGTGCATTGTGATTGTACTGCATGGTTCCTGGATTAGAAGAACTGATATTAAGTGAGTTTTTTGAAAAAGTAAACCGAATCTGTTTAGAAGGTTCTTCAGCAGAAATCAATGCTTGTTTTAAATACATTTGTAAATCTGAACGAACAAGTCTTACCGAATGACTGTTTTGTTTTGGAATCACTTGCTCGTAGTCAGGAAACGTACCTTCAATTAATTTAAAGAGAAGTTCTACGTTTCCGGAAGACGCATACAATTGTTCGTCTATGAATCCAATTCTAGCTGATTCTTTTCCATCCATCATTTTGATCATTTCTTTGATCGCCTTGTGGGGAATGATCACTCCATTCTTAAAAGGAAACTCATGTGGAAACTTACGAATGATTTTTGATAACCTTCGACCGTCAGTGCCCACAACTTCTAAATCATTTCCATTTGGTTTTAGAAATAGTCCATTGAACACAAATCTGGTTTCTTCGACAGCCATTGCATAACTAGTCTTTCGAAACATGTCTCGCATAGTTTGGCAAGGAAATTCTATAGTTTTGGATTCGTTGATAGCTGGAATGGTTTTGATTTCGTCTGAGTCCATTCCATTGATTTTAAAATTGGTATCAACTTTTCCGTTTGCATCTGTTATAACTGTTTCGGAAGAATCGCTGTTTGTGTTTCTCGTTAAAAGGGCTGATTCAAAGTTTAGGTTTTTAAAGATGTTGCTTAACTGTTTAGCTGGAAGGTAAGAAACTCCGCCTTCACCTATGTTTGCAGGTATAGAAGTTTTGATGGCGATTTCCATATCTGTTGCGGATACGGCAACTGTTTGGTTATTGATTTCCATTTTTATATTGGAAAGAGCAGACTTTACTTCCCTATGTACGATGACTCCTTCCACAGCTTGGATGGCTTTTAGGAATTCTTGAGTATGGACAGTGAATTTCATCTTTCTTCTCTCTTGTATATGTACTATATACTTATTATGTCGTTTTAGTTGGTATTGTCAATTTGTGCATAAGCCCATTTTTCATCAATTTTTATTGGATTATGTCATATCGTAATCTTGTGCATGAATTATGTCTCACAAACAGACTGGATGTGAAAAGTAAAAATGAATCACTTAATGACTAACGATTTAGAGTTTATTGAGAGGTTTTAAACAAGTTATCAACAGGTTATTGAAACTGCATTTCGGAACGAATTTTGTTCACTAAATTCTGGAATTCCACGTCCGTTTCAAGAAGGGCTTCGGTCTTTTTGATGCCATGGATAACGGTTGTGTGATTTACGTTGAAAATTCGTCCGATTTGGGATTTTGGCATTTTCAATAGGTCGAACAACAAATACATACAAAGATGGCGAGACTGAATAAAATCGGATTTACGACTTCTTCCTAAAACATCGTTTTTGGGTTTGTTGGTATGTGCGCAAACGCAATCGATGATTTGGTCGGCGGTAAAAACTATCTTTCTTTTTAACAATGAAAAACGAGCAGAAGCAATTTCCTTGATTTTTTCATCCGAAAGGATAAACATTTGGTATGCTTTTTTGTAAAGAACAAGATCGTTTATAACACCAATGAGTGACCTAGCGTCCCCTTGGCACATGTCCGCAAGCCAATCCAAAATTTCCCGACTAAATGGAATGTTGTACTGAATCGAAAAAGTACGAAGCAATTCGGATCGTAGGTGTTTGTCGTGGGCTTTTATGTCAGCCTGTAATCCATGAACAAATCTAGATTTCAATCGATCGTGAATGGGAAGCTCTGAACTAGGTCTATCAGAAGCTATAACGATCTGTCTTTTGCGTTCGTAGAGATAATTGAACAAACCAAAGAACTCTTCTTGTGTCTTTTCTGCACTTCCATTTAAAAACTGAACATCATCAAACAACAAAACGTTGTACGATTGGTATTTGATTTTAAAAGAATCTAAAGCTGTGCGATTGTTTTGGCGAACCGTGAAGATGAACTCATTTAAAAAAGAAATGCTGTCCACATAACGAACAGTCTTCCAGGGATCCTTTTTTAAAATAGAATTGCCAATGGCATGTAAAAGATGGGTTTTTCCAACTCCGACAGGCCCAAATAAGTACAAAGGATTGTAAAAGCCTTCTTTTTCTAAGACACTTTTTGCGGCAGTGAAGGCAAGTCGATTGGAATCACTGACAATGTAGGACTCGAAAGTGTAATTTGGATTAAGTGAGGACTCATCAAAATTGAATTTGTCTTCAATCTTCTCTCCGAATTGCATAGAACTTTCTTTTTTGTCGATTAAGAGGATAACTTCGAAAGAATCTCCGAGAACATGAAACGCGGCATCTTTGATAAAACCAATGTATCGCGTCTCAACATGTCTTTTTATGATCTCAGTGGGGGCAAGAATTGTGATTTGATTGGCTTCTTGTTTGATCCATTGCAAAGGAGAAATGAAGCTGTCAAAATACGTAGGAGCAATGCTTTTTGACAGCTCTGAGAGTATGTCTGCCCAAGTTGGATTCATTTTCTAAGCTTTCCCACGGAGAATCCAGAGTTTCCCATGATGGTGAAAAGACAAATTGAAAATCCAAAAAAAACAAGACCATAGATTTATTATGTCCCGAATCTCAGGGCTCTTGCCCTTCTCTCTCCAGCTAACCAATAGTATAAAAGAGGAACAGTAAATCGGCTTAAAAGTGTTGCCGCGATTTCCCCAAACATCAAGGAAACGGCGAGCCCTTGAAAAATTGGATCAAATAGCATAACAAAGCTTCCAACAATTACCGCAAAAGCCGTCAAAAGCATGGGACGAAACCGAACAAGCCCCGCGGTGATGACAGCTTCTTTGAGTGCAACGCCCTTCTCTATTTCACTTTCAATAAAGTCTACGAGGATGATTGAATTTCGGACAATGATCCCAGCCCCAGCTATAAATCCGATCATGCTTGTGGCAGTAAAGTAAGCTCCTGTTAGAGCATGACCTGGAAGAATTCCGATCAAGGATATGGGAATCGGTGCCATGATAACCAAAGGAACAAGGTAGCTTCGAAACCAACCTAAAACTAATACATAGATCAGGATCATAACGACGGCAAAGGCACCACCTAGATCTCGAAAAACTTCGTACGTGATGAACCATTCTCCATCCCATTTAACAACAGGTGCCGTAGTATTCCAAGGGACTTCGGAGGTTTGAGTTTCGTAACTGATTTTTGGAGCTAGTTTTAACATCGCATAGACCGGAGCTTCCTCTTCTCCAGACAATTCACTTGTAACATAGGTGACTGGCTTTAGGTTTTTGCGGTGTAAAGTTCGATCGTTTACAAATATGGGTTTTCCAATGACTCCTTCCATCGGAACGGTTCCTGTTTCCATAGAACCCAAGGATTGACCAGCAAACGGCCTTTGAGAGGAACGAGTTTCTTGGTCGATGGATAAATGAAGAGCAATTTCTTCGGGATGTTCTGCATTTTTCAAAGAAAGCATAGGAGTTTCGGAAAATAGAAACTGAGCATTGCGTGCTACAAAATTACTTCGAATGCCTAGATTTCCAGCCTTTTCGTAATCAAATGGATAGATGATCTTTGGTCTTCCTTCTCGAAGGCTGGAGTCCAAATCAACTACACTTGGTTCGGTGCCGAATGTGGTGAGAAGAGATTGAGCTACAATTTCTCTTTCACTGCTGGAAGGTCCATAAACTTCTGCCACCATTGTTGCTTGCACAGGAGGTCCTGGAGGGATTTCCAGTACTTTAGAAAGTGCACTGTGCTCTAGCGAAAAAGCTTTGATCTGTGGTCGCAAAGACTCTATCACCTCATGGCTAGATAGCATGCGATCTGATTTATTCTTTAAAACAATATGTAAATCAGTTTGGTAGTCTGATTTGCGAAGGAATGTGTGTTTTACCATTCCAGAAAAAGAGAATGGCGCGCTTTCCCCTGCAAACAATTGAACTTTGATCACATTGGGATCTTTTAGTATGATTTCTGCTAGTTTTTCACTTTTCTGTACTGATTGGAGTAAAGGAGTGGTTGGAGGAAAATCTAAGGTAACTTGGAATTCCTCTTTGTTATCAAAAGGAAGCATTTTGACTTTGACCGTTTTGAAAACAACTAGCATGGTTGATGCTAAAAACAGAAAAACAATAAATCCCAAAAACCCTACCGCATTCGTTATCTTTGCTAACAGAAAGTTAGTGATCGATAAATAGATTCGATCTAAGAAGGAGACTTTTTCAGGCGTATCTTCTTTGTGCTCGTGTTTTTTAAGGAGTTTTAAAGAAGCCCAAGGTGTTACAATAAAAGCAACGAAGAGGGAGAGAATCATAGCCAAACTAGCTCCCACTGGAATGGGCTTCATATAAGGTCCCATCAATCCTCGGACAAATGCCATGGGTAGAATTGCGGCTATCACTGTGAAAGTAGCTAATATCGTAGGGTTTCCTACTTCAGCCACCGCATTAAGAGTAGATTTAAAGATACCATCATTTGGATTTTCTGCGAGGTGCCTCTCTATGTTTTCTACAACTACGATTGCATCATCCACGAGAATTCCAATGGAGAAGATCAAAGCAAATAGTGTAACACGATTGAGAGTATATCCGAGAAAATAGTAAATAGCTAAAGTCAGAGCTAGTGTAACGGGAATTGCCACGGCAACTACCAAGGCGGCTCGCCAGCCCATCCAAAGCGCGATAAGGATTGTTACCGATAGAGTGGCAATGATTAAATGTTCAATGAGTTCATGTGATTTGGCATTCGCTGAACTACCGTAGTCGCGAAGGACTGTCATTTTTATATCGGGTGGGAGGTTTTTTCCAAAAAGCTCTGCTCTTTCCAATAGGGATTGAGAAAGCTCGACAACATTTGTTCCTTTCCTTTTTGCAAAGACAATGGTAACAGCTTCCCTTGGCTTTTCAGATAGAGACTTGTCCCAGAGCAGGGAGAATTTTTGCCTTTCCTCCGGACCATCGATGATCTTTGCCACGTCTCCAATTCGAATCACTCGACCGCCTTTTTGTGCAATGGGTATGGAAGATATGGTTTTTGTGTTTTCGATCACGCCACCTACTTCCACATCCAAAACTTTATCCTGACTCCAATTTTTACCTACGGGATAGAAGGCATCGTTGGAGTTTAGAGCTTGAGCAATTTCAGATAAGCTCACGAGGCCGAGCTTGGATTGATCGGCAATGACGCGAATCACTCTTTTTCTACCACCTAGCATGGATATATTTGAAAGATCGGGCGTTGCAGAAAGTTCGCGGGCTAGAGGGGCTACAAGAGTTCTCAGACTATAATCATCTCTCGAATCGGAAGAAAAGCTCAAAGCAAGAAACGGGACATCATCGATGCTAAATGATCGAACTTGGGGATCTTGCACATTCTTCGGTAAGGTCAATTTTACTTCCATCAGTTTATGGTGGACTTTTACGAGGGAGGGTTCGATCGGTTCACCGACTTTGAACCGAACCGTTATCAGTGCACCATGAGCCTTACTAGCGGAGTAAACATACTCAACACCTTCTAAGCCCCAGATGGCTCTTTCTACAACTTCAGTCACTTTACGTTCCACTTCCTCGGCAGAAAAACCAGGAGAAGGCAGTTGGATGTCGATCATGGGAACGGAAATTTGCGGCTCTTCTTCCTTAGGAGTTAGAAAAACAGCAAAAATCCCCAGTAAAAGACTGACAAAAATGATGACTGGGGTGAGTTGCGATCTGCTAAAAATGGAAGCAAGGGTTCCTGCGAAGCCTGGTTTGAGTTCTCTCATTGTTCTTTCCTTTCAACGATAAATGCGTGTAATTCACTACGATTTATTAGCCATTCGATCTCAGTTCCGGCAAGAGCCTCAGCTTGGTCAAGGGCGCGGTTCAAAGCCTCCGCTAATTGAACGGCAGTTACGGCTCCTGAAGAGAACAATCGCTCAGTATTTTGAATTTGTTCGTCCATGGTTTCTGTGTTCTCTTTTAAAAGCTTCCAAGAGTCTTTGATTTGTTTTTCTCTTGCTAGGCTCGAAGTAAAGAAGGCAGATTCTTTTTGGATTCGATCTTCCAATTTCTTTCGAAAAGATTCTGCTAACATCTCGGCTTCTTCCTTCACTTCTCGGTCTTTCGGATTGTATAAATTCATTTGAAGGTATAGCCCTGCATTGTAAGAGGTTGCCATGTTTCTGGATCCGTGATAAGCGTTTGCTTCCGTGTAAAGGCCGATTCTGGGAAGGACTTTTGCACCTTCTGCTTGAGAGCGCAGTGATTCGGCTTCAGAGAACTTTTGCATTGCTTTGGTTGAAAGCGATAACTGATTTGAGTTATCTGGTAAGGGCAGGTTTTGATCTAAGAAATTAGAAAGCTCAACTTCCCGAGTTTTAAAATCGAGTGAAAGTTCAGGAGACATGGATAGAAGCTGTTGTCGGATCCCGTCTTTTTGGGATTCTACCATTTTCTGGAGAACTTGAATTTTGTTCTGAATGGATTTTAAACTCAAATAACCAGCATAACCAACTGGGTTGCCTTTATTGGACAATTGATAGCTGGATTGCCATTTTTTCTCTTTTTTCAAGAACTCTTCTAGTTTTAGGGAATACTCATTCCAAGTTTGCAAAGCTCTGTAGAGTTTGGCGACTTCAGCAAATTGCCTTTCTCGCGTTGATTCCCATTCCCATTTCAGTCCAGAAGCTCGTTTTTCCTGAAGCTTTGATAGAGTTTGTCCACTGCCACCTTCATAGAGCGGTAGATCCATACCAAGAACTCCTCTATTGTATTGATTGCTCCCAGGATTGTTTAGAGTATCGGGTGCTAGTAGGTTCAATGTGTTTGGGTTGAGTGTAGAGTAAGGCTGGTTATTTGAATCTAAAAAGTTGGATGGTCTCAGTCTGGAACTCGCTGTAGAAAAGTCAGAATCTACAGCAGACCGTTGTCCCAATTTAGAGAAAAAGTTCAATGCCGGGTCATTGGTTTGGAAGCTTCTTAAGTCTGTATAAAGCTTCGGAAGCCAGTGACCCTCGGCACGGTCTTTAGAAATTTCAGCCGCTTTCCATTCTAAGTATTTTGATTTTTGTAAGGCGGAGCTTTGGTCAATTTTTTGCCAAATCTCCGAAAATTCCAAAGTCGCTTGTGCGGAAAGAGCTGATTGGAAAAAAACAAACAGAAGTAAATAGAAAAGGAAAGTAATTGAATTCATACTTATACCCTTTTGCAGTACGAACGAATTCCAAATTTGTCTAGGATGATAGCCATTGGGCAAAACCCTAAAGTTCCAAAGACAAACAGGTTCAATCCGACCAAAGCATTCAAAGCAAAACCCCAAGGGTTCCAAAAAACACCCAAGGTGACTCCGACTAAGCTAAAGACCCCTGCGACAAGGAAAACTATCCTTTCCAAATACCATGTTTCATTTTTTAAAAGGAACATACCATACCCCCTATAGTATAGACAACTACCAATAGGATACCCATGGGGGTATGTGTCAAGAGAAAATTTTGCTCAAAGCAGGAATGCTGTCTGGATTGCCTCTTTTAGGTCAGATTCAATGTCTTTGTTCTTTTGGGTTCTCAGGCAGTGGCTGAGGTATTCTGTCATGTAAACCTCTCCGAATTTTTTAAGAGCTTGGTGGCTTGCTTTTAAAAGAAGGATTGTGTCACGACAATTCGGTTCTTCTTGGTTTAAGAGTGCTTTTAATCCTTCTAGTTGTCCTTGGATGCGACTTAATCGGTGAATGAGTTTGGTGTTTTCGGGTTCTGGTAGCATAGTTGTATACCCCCTACCCTATAAAAGATTGTCAAGGAAAAATGGAGAGTCTTATAAAACTATTTCTTAGATTCCCCCTGCGAAGTAGGCAAATCATAGATTCCAATTCGATCGTGATACAAGCTACCGATGTATAATTTGTTTCCTTTCTGGATGACGCTTGTTACCTCTCGAAGAGACAATCCGCCTGGATCTTGTAATGTTTGGAGTATCTCACCTTGTTCATTGAGTAAAACCGCAAAACCATAGGGTTCCGGTTTTGGCCAAAATACCTTGGGCAAGTTGGCAATCACCTTTTTGAGAAACGGGGATGGGTGCAGAGAATCCATTCGATCATTTCGAATAGTGAAAAGTGCCAACCAAAAATCTCCGTTTGGAGTTCTTGTGATGTTATCTGGGAATCCAGGCAAATTGGAAATAAAATCTTCTCTTACGCCTTTCTTTGGACCTTTTAACCAAAGCTTCGTAATTCGATATCGATAGGTTTCATTGATTAATAAAAAGTCTTCATTTTTTGATAAGGCGATTCCATTTGCAAAGAAAAGCCCATCGAGCAAAAGACTTGTCACTTTTGTTTTAGGGTCATAAACAAAGACGCTACCATGTGGTTTTGCTTCCAGGAGATCAAATAAATATTCACTTTGAGAGTAAATACTAGCATCAGAAAAGTATATCTTCCCATCGCGACCAATATCTAAATCATCTGCAAAACGGAAGGGTTTCCCTTCATATTCTGAAACTATTGTTTGCAGTTCATTGCTTATCGTCAGTCGTAGGAGTCCTTTATAAGCATCTGCGATGATGAGATTCCCATCTGAATCAAATTGTACGCCAAGTGGCCTCCCACCGGTATTGTTTAGGATTGTGATTTCGCCAGAAGTAGAAACTTTTAGAATATTTCCATCTTTGTCTCCGCCGAAGACATTTCCAAATTTGTCTACGTCGAGGGATTCTAGACCGTTTACCTTGCCTTTGGCTAGTAAAAATGAGGATCTTAGCTTTTCATTGGGAGCCAGGATTGCTTCCATTTTGGGCTTTTGGGGAGGCTCATAGACTTGGGGATCTATCGATCGACAATGAGAAAGTAAAGCAGTGGTTGTCAGCAGTAGCAAAATAGAAGTAGGTGTGACTCTCATAAGAGAATTGTAGATCTTTGAAAATAAGAAGAAAGCAATTTTTTGCCTTTTGGAAAGCAATAGACAAAATTCAGTGATCAGCTGAAGAATGTTCAGAGGAAATCAAATAGAAGCACACTTATAATTTCTATCTTTTATGAAAAAGAACAAATCGTCCTATTCATCAATACTGATTATTATTCTTTCAATGTACTTAGTTATCAGCGTAGTTTACAGAATAACAGATAACGCATCTGTTGGAAGATCTAAGGTTTTTGATATCAATCGAGAGTATGATTTTCAACTATATAAGATCAATGAAAATACGGCTTTTGTTGTATCTCGAACAAACACTGTTTCTGTCGCAAGTTACAAGCAAACCATTTTCCCATTTTGCTTTTTATGTGGGAATTTCGAAATCAATGGAACAATTGTCAACGTAATTGAGTTTATAAAGGATGATTGGGTATATACAAAGAACAGACAGCCATTCTATGAAGGCTATAATTTAAAATCAGGAAAGACTTTCGATATTCCGGAAGAAATAGAATCGACCGAGAACCTGGATCCTGAAAGAGATGTGACATTAGAACTTAAAGAAATAAAGGAATATAAAACCAGGAATTTGACATTTTCTGAAGAGGAAAAATTAGACGTAGAATTTGTTTTTAAGAATTTCGAGAAGCTTTCGACGTTAAACGAAAGCTGTCTTATTTTCAATGCAGCTTTTTTGATTGTTATCTTTCTCTATTTGGTTTTTGGGCTTGTTTATTTTTTATTCTTTAGGCGAAAGTAACACTTTCAATTTTTTTCTTTACAGTTTTCTGACAGATCATAGCTAGCATGGAGCAAGAGTTTAAAGAAAAAGAAATTAAGATCGATAGCTTTGTTTTAACTCATAAGTCCGACAACGAGTACACTGGGTTTTTAGAAACCACGGAACCAAACGGTAATTTCAAATATGAAGTGGAAGTTGTCTCTGATGGGGAAACTTTTCAGTGGAAGGTGAAAGAACAACTGCATTAGTTGGATTTTTGTGGAACAGAAACGATTAAAGAAATTATTACGAGACGGAATACCGAAAGATACAGTTGACTTTGAATTTTATCCAAATTCTCCGCAAGCACGGGTCAGTTCTTTAATTCTAGCTATTTTGATTTCATTGGTAGTCTTTTCTGGTATATTTGCTTTTGCATATTTCGAAATCGAACTTTATATTAGAGATTTTACCGAATGGAAAAGTAAAAAGGAAGCTTTTCTGCAGCTTTTTAGCGATAATCTGGGACTTGCAATTTTTGGATTACTTTTGCAAATTTTCTTTTTTATTCTTATGCCAGCGTTTTGCTTTCATCTATGGAATGTTTGCCGAGTACAGTGGAAAGCAAAGAAAGACATTGATTTAGGAATTTACCATTTCGGAGTATATTTGGATGTTGATAGCCTATATGTCCGTTACTATGACAGGGACGACAACCTTCAAGAATACTATATTCCCAGAAATGCAATTCTTTCAGTCCAAGAATTGTCCAGCTATTACAAATCTGTCTCAGATTTAACTGGTACTACGACACGTTGGTTACAGGTCACATGGAAAGAAACAAAGGGCAATTTTTATATCACCTTGGACTATAGTTCCTTTGATCAAAAAGACTTTATTGCGATGGCAAATGGTTTAAAGGCAGTGCCTGATGGGAAGGATAGTATTCTTTCGGGAATTTGATTTGGAAAATTAATGATCTTTATAATTTAAAGTTAAAAACTGGGCAACGGATTACCCAATATAATTAGATTTTTATACATAAAGTTCTCCTGAACTACCTTTCCATCCGATCAGTGATCAGTCAATCTAGGTTGGTTGGAAATTAACTGTTAATTGCTCTCCATTTACTTTAGTTTTTTGATCAAATAACCTCTATTTTTGGGTTTTCCAGAGAAATGCAGGTTAAGAATCATTTTATTTATTAAAACGAATTTGCAAATTAAGATCGATAAAGAAATGATTGTCTTCTTCGTAAATACTACCGAATTCGTGTCGACCCGGACTTGGAGTATCCAATCGAGTATTATTAAAAATATAATCTTCGAATTGCGACTTATCATAAATATGGTAACACACAATGTCTCCATCTTCTTTAACGATTAAATATCCGCTTGTAGCATCATACTTACCGTTCCAAACTTTACCTGGGGTAAATCCTAAAGCAACATCAGTTAAAAATCTTTTTAATTTATGCCCATAGAAATCTTGACCAGAGGATAAGTCAAAATTCTCTGAAATTTGATCCCTTAGGTTTTGTACAAGGTCAGATATTTTTGATTTCTGCGAACTGTAGTAGAAATAAACAAGATTTCCCAATATAGCAGGTAAATTCGAATCGATAAAAGTGAGATTGTTTTGAAATAGGTTGCTTTTTACTTTTACGAAGTAGACACCAACATTTAATTCTTTTAATATTTGAAATTTTAAAAGGAATTTATCTGCTTCTTCAATTTTCTTTAAATCTTTTCTTTTTAGACCATGAAGTGCATATTTAAAATTTGTTCCGTCCTTATTAGAATTAAACAAAGTCGATGCAGCACCTAATTGTGATTTATTGCTAAATCCCAGCTAGTGGGAAATACTCGCGCGCTAAATGGAAGTGTTACCTTTTGAAAATATTTGTGGAATGCCAATCCAAAAAGTCCTTTGAAGGAAGAAATCTATCGGGTAGAATAATTGATTGATTTTCGTATTTTTGAAAGAAATCGGCTATAGCTTTATCTCTTGTCAAATCTTCAAAACATTTTGAAACTTTTATTTTGTAATCAGGTGTAACCGTCATAAAACCTTTATCAAAGGCTTTGTCATGAATTGAATTTAAACATAAACCATTGTGCGGATTTAAACGATTTGCTTCATCAGCTTTCCATGGCTTTATATGACTGGCTACCAAAAAATCAGGAATTGATAATCCTGTAAAACAGCACTTTACATTGTAAGATGAAAGTATTGTTGAGCGGAAAAAATTTTGATTTACTCTCTGCTTTACTATCGATTCTCTTTCTTTACCAATTGGGAATTCAAGCGCTTCAGCATCAATTAACTCTTCAATTTTTTTGTTTTGAAATTGAGCAATCAATAACTCACTCTCGTAAGCTAACTTTTCCCAATTCCCATTAAATTCTTCCCAAACAATTTCATCTAGTTTGCTTCCGTTTCTTAATCCAACTATTCCTTTTTTTTTCAATTCGGGGTCTAGTCTTCCAAAGTTTCCCACTTTCATATTAAGTGCTGAGGGACTTCTTCCAATTATGTTGGCGTATTTGATAATTGTGGGATTAGTTTTGCTACTACTCTTAAAAGGTATTTTACAATAGACATTGAAAGCAATAATTGTTTCTTCTTTTGTCCAATTGTTACTTTTCGTCATTGTAAAATTCTATTACTTCTAGGTTATCTACAGAATAATTTCTTATTAAATCATTTAATAAATCTTTTGTTATATCAGAACTTCCTAATAAAATTGATCTAAATATTTCAATGCGGTCGTCTGGTGTTAATCGATTTAATTCATCTGTATCCCGAAAAAAGTCCATAAAATCTTCTCTTGATATTTTTTTCCGATTCTCCATTTTTATGCGACCCGAAGTAATTTTGTTAAAACTGAAGAAGAAAAATAATTGTTTACTGGTTGTAAATACGGATATTGAAAATTATCGATTCTTAGATCTTTTCGGAAACCAACAATAAAAATTCTCTCTCGATTCTGAGGCACACCGTAATCTTTAGCATTTAATACTTTCGGATCCGGTACATAATAATTTAAATCATTTCGCAAAACATTAAGAATAGTCTCAAGAGTAGCGCCGCGTTCATGGCTCACCAAACCTTTTACATTTTCTAAAAAGAACGCTTTTGGGTTTGCCTTCTTTAGTATCTCGGCCACTTCAAAAAATAATGTTCCTCGCGTGTCTTCAAAGCCGCCTCGCCTACCAGCAATCGAAAAAGCCTGACAAGGAAAGCCTGCACAAAGTATATCAAACTGATTTGGTATATACTTTTTGACTTCCGATTTGGTGATATCTCCAAAAGGTACATCACCAAAATTTGCTTGGTAAGTTTTCTGAGCCTCTTTATCCCATTCTGAAGCAAATACGCATTTTCCCCCCAGATTTTGCATCGCTAACTTAAATCCTCCGATTCCCGCAAATAGGTCTATAAAAGTGAATTTATAATCCTTTGGTGGAGGAAATGGAATCGCGTTTATCGAAAACAATAGACTTTGCAAGGCTTCGTCTGAATTTCTTTTCGTATTCGTACTAGCATCTTGATGCTTCACATACAATTTTATAAAATTCAATGCATCCTTTTCGAATATCGATGTCACTCCATTATGCATATTATGCAAATAATGAGTTAACACTGCTTTGTCATGATTTAATCTCTCGATTGGCAAAACCTTGGAAAAAGAATTATCGATATCAAATAGGTAATTATTTGCTGTATTTTTCATAAAAAACGTTCTGAATGAATTATGTCGGATATGCTCCTTCTCGTCAATCTTGTAAATGGTGTTTAAAAACCAAAAATTGTGAGGCTTTTCATTAGAAAGTATCAAAAAGCGCATAACATTAGTATTTACGCTAAGCTCGGCGTAAAGGCACAGAGTGTTTTGGACTAAGGTTTAAAGTAACCGTAAGGGCTAGTTCCTATACCTTTCCCCCAAAATCCCCTCACGGTAATTTCGGAGTTGACTCCGAATTTCCCATGGGTAAAACGGAAAGGACTCCGAGTTTCCCATGGCTGAAATGAAATCAAAAAAGCTCAAAAACCTACCCGAAAGGATCTATCTGAAACATATAGAAAAGGATTTAGATTCCAAAATGGTATTCATTGGTGGCCCAAGACAGGTAGGTAAAACGACTCTAGCCATCTCCCTAGTGAAAAACTTCAAACCAGGACACCCAGCTTACTTGAATTGGGACAATGAGGAGGCACGTAGAGTCATTATAAAATCTGAATGGTCCAAGGACGAACCTCTCATCATCTTTGATGAGATCCATAAACGAAAGGGTTGGCAAACCTTCATTAAGGGCATTTGGGATACTTGGAAGTTCAATCAGAAGTTCTTGGTCACAGGTTCGGCACGGTTAGATGTGTTTCGCAAGAGCGGGGATTCAATGATGGGTAGATACTACTACTACCGTATCCATCCTTTCACCTTACCAGAGTTGCTGAGTCATGAAAAAAGCAATGCAAAGGCTATGGATTACTTAAATGTGTTGTTTAAGTTTGGCGGTTTTCCTGAGCCACTGCTCAAGCAAGATGAAGTAGAATTGCGAAGGTGGCATTTGCAGAGACTTTCCAAATTGGTGCGGGTAGACTTGCGTGATCTGGAGAATATAAGTGATTTAGACAAGGTAGAGCTTTTAGCCGATTCCTTGCCTTCTCGGGTGGGAAGTTTACTCTCCTACAAGTCTCTATCCGAAGATCTCTCTGTTAGCGATAAAACAGTAAAGCGATGGATAGGCGCACTTGATACCCTGTACTACTGCTTCCAGATTTTACCATTTGGTGCACCGAAGATTCGCGCTGTCAAAAAAACTCCTAAACTGTATCTTTGGGATTGGTCTCAAATCGAAGACCTTGCTATTCGTTTTGAAAACATGGTAGCTTCTCATTTGTTAAAGTGGTGCGATTACAATCAGGACGTTTTAGGGTTTAAAATGGAGCTTCGATTCATTCGGGATGAGTTGGGTCATGAGTGTGACTTCGTGATTCTACAAAATCGAAAACCGCTATTTGCCGTAGAATGCAAATACTCCGATGATAAGCCTTCTGAGTCTTTGCTGAAACTTCGCTCCAAGTTTAAGAATACCATTCCCTTTTGGTATCAGGTTAGAATGGATACCAGCGAATACAAAGCTGATTCAAAAGTGATTGCCTCAGATTTTAAGATTCTTTCTTTTTCTAAGTTCTGTTCAGAACTAAAAATGGTGTAGGAATTCTAACTCCCATCAATTCACAGAAAGTTTGGCAAAGAGTCTAGAGACTAAGAAGGGTTCGATGGCTGGTGTGCCAATGTGTAGCCCATTTTTGAATTCTAACAATGCAGAGATACGTTGGAAATTTTTCTCAAAGTCTTGTTTGCGGTACTCGGATATTAGTATCAAACTGACAATTTCCAAGAAATCTGTGACCGTTAGTTTTTCTTTGAAGAACTTGGAGTCTGCCATAGTGTCTCGGATCCAGTTTTCTAACTTGATCAGAAGTTGAGGGTCTAAGCAATTCTCTTGGATTTTCGCTTCCCAATCTTTGACTAAGTCCTCAGAAACATCATAAGGGTTCAGCGAACCACCCCAGTATTCAAATCCTGTAGTGCTTCGGATTTCATTGATTTTCTTTAAGGCATCGTGCGGTAAAAGCTGGAAAGGTATAAGAACGGATCTGGAAACCACAGTCTTTTTGATTTTGGAGAGATCATTGACGATTAGAATAAAATAAGTATGGTCAGGTGGTTCTTCCAAAGTTTTGAGAAGAGTAGTCTCCGCCGCAGGTAAAATCTTCGAGGCATCGGGGAAGAGAATGATCCTCTTTTTGGAAACATGGGGCTTGTATGGGATTCGATGGTGTAAGAGCCAACGGATCGTAAATGGTTCTGCGTCGCCTTCTGGCTCTCCAATTTTGATGGATGTGGAATGCGGGAATTGAATGTAGTCCGGGTGTTGGTTTCGCATGAACATTCGGCAAGATTCACAGATTCCGCATGAATTCTCATTCAGACAGAGAAGGTGCCTTGAGAACCGTTCGGCACTTGCCCACTTTCCCACACCATCTGGACCGTAGAACAAAAGCACATGTGGCATTCGCTCTGGTTCTTGAAGGAATCGATGAAGGTAAGTTAAAGCGACATCCTGCCCTAAAATGGTTTGGAGGCTAAAGTCGTTCGTCTGGATTTCTTGGCTTGCAACCATTTAATAAATTGGAGTGAGCCAGGCCTTGTACTGATCTGAATTGCCTTTGACAAGTTTGAAAAATTCGGACTGTATATGGCTCGAGATTTTACCAATCTTTCCATCGCCAATGGTTCTATGGTCCACTGATTTTACCCAAGCTACCTGGACACCTGTTCCAGAAAAAAATATCTCATCAGCAATATAGAGTTCGGAGCGCAAAATGTCTCGTTCGATCACTTCGTATCCTAAGTCCTTGGCAAGAGTAAGGATGGTTCGGCGAGTGATTCCTTCCAAAATGGAAGAACCCAAGGAAGGAGTGATGATGGTTCCCTTGCGAACGAGAAAAATGTTTTCGGCAGAACCTTCTGAAACAAAACCTCGGTTGTCCAAAAATATAGCTTCATCCATTCCGTTTTGGACTGCTTCGGATTTTGCCAGAGCAGAGTTCACATAACCCCCACTCACCTTTGAAAGAGTGGGAATCATATTGTCCGAGAATCGTGTCCAGCTAGAGACCATGGTTGTGAGTCCGTTTTGAGTATCGAGGTAGTCATCCATTCTGAGAACATAGATAGCTATGTCCGCTTTCACATCATGGAAGCGAGGGGAAAGTTGAAGGGAAGAAGTGTAGACAATTGGTCTCAAATATATATTCTGTTTGGCGCCTGTTTTGCGAACGAGTTCTTTAGTGATATCCACAAGCTCAAGAGGAGAAAGGGAAAATTGCAATTGCATGATCTTAGTCGAGTTCACCAGTCTTTGGAAGTGATCTTCCAAGCGAAAGAGGAAGAGGTTTTCTTTTTCTGGATTGAAGTAGCCTCGAAGTCCTCCGAAAACTGCCGTCCCATATTGGAAAGCATGGGTTTGGATGCTGATCTTTGCGGAAGAGGATGGAACGTAGTTCCCCTCAAAGTAAGAGATGTCTTGAAACGGCGAGCTCATGGTTGTACTTCCAGATTTGTAGGCTTTGCGATTTAGAAAATCGATTTTAAGGTTCTCGTTCAGAATTTGCGAAAGAGAATTTTTTTGAATCGGCGATTAGATGATTTTCCATTTACTGGAATTAAGGTAAGCTCTGTTAAAAGACATAATATGGAATCCTCCTTTTATCCCAAAAACTTCGACTGTATTGTAGTAGGGGCAGGTCATGCTGGCACCGAAGCGGCGTATCTCTCCGCGAAAGGGGGACTAAAGACCCTCCTTATCACTATGAATCTGGACACCATAGGGCAGATGAGTTGCAACCCGGCTATTGGTGGAATCGCCAAAGGTCATATGGTTCGAGAAGTCGATGCTTTGGGTGGATTGATGGGGAAGGTAATCGATGCCACTGGAATTCAGTTTAAGATGCTGAATACGAGTAAGGGGCCTTCGGTCTGGGCGCCACGAGCCCAGGCTGAAAAAAAGCAGTATCAACTTTATATCAAACATGCTCTGGAGCATACAGAAAATTTATCTATTCGACAAGACACCGTAGAAGACTTGTTTATCGAGAACAACCAAGTTGTGGGAATCAAAACTGGTAGGGGATTTGAGTTCACAACTCGCTTTGTCGTTTTAACAACGGGGACTTTTTTATCGAGTGTGATCCATATTGGAACCTACCAAAAAGAATCAGGAAGGATTGGTGAACCTACGACCAAAGGACTTTCCCTGTCTTTGTCCGGGCTTCAATTTCGGATGGGAAGGTTGAAAACGGGGACACCTGCCCGCGTTCATAAAAACTCATTGGACCTTACCAAAATGGAAGAGCAACATGGGGATGAAGTTCCAAAGCCATTTTCCTTCTCTACTAAGAATTTGAACCGCAGACAAATTCCTTGTTATATCACTTATACAAATTTACAAACGCATTCACTCATCCAAGCCAACTTGGAATTCTCACCCATGTATTCTGGTCAGATCAAAAGCACGGGACCAAGATACTGTCCTTCCATCGAAGACAAAGTTGTTCGGTTTGCGGAAAGAGACCGCCACCAGATCTTCGTGGAACCCGAAGGTTATGAAACCAACGAAATGTATTTGAATGGAGTGAGCACAAGTCTCCCCGAAGAAGTGCAGTGGAGATTTCTTAGAACCATCCGCGGTCTGGAAGAAGTGGAACTGATGAGACCTGGCTATGCGATTGAGTATGACTACGTCGACCCAACAGAACTCTATCCAACTTTAGAAACAAAGAAAGTGAAAGGTTTGTACCACGCAGGCCAGATCAACGGAACCACTGGCTATGAAGAAGCCGCGGCGCAAGGTTTGGTCGCGGCATACAATGTGATTCGTGCTTTTCGAAACGAACCACCTATTCTATTTTCCAGAAGCGAATCTTACATTGGAGTTCTAGTAGATGACTTGGTTCACAAAGGAGTCGATGATCCGTATCGTATGTTCACAAGTCGGGCCGAGTATCGTCTTCTTCTTCGCCAAGACAATGCAGACCAAAGATTGATGAAGTATGGATTCGAGATGGGCTTGGTTGGAGAATCCGAATTTAAAGAAATGGAAAACCATTACCAAAGAATTTCCGCCGTGAAAAAGAATTTGGAAATAACTTCCATGAAACCTTCGCCCGCTTTGGAATCTCTTTTGGCTGAGAAGGGAATTTCAAACTATAAGTTTGGGCATACCATCGCTACTTTTCTCAAGAGAGCAGACATCCACTTAAAAGACTTGGAGTCTTTTGTTCCGGAACTGAAAGAATTGAAAGAAGATGAGAGTGCAGTCATCGAGATGGAAATCAAATACGAAGGGTATCTTAAGCGAGAGATGGAATCCGTCGCTTATCGAAACAAGTTCCTGCAATTTGCTTTGCCTTTGGATTTTAATTACGAGGATGTCAAAGGTTTGAAAACCGAAGCGGCTGTGAAGTTAAACAAATACAAACCAATGACTTTGGAAAAAGCCGCTCAGATATCGGGTGTGGATCCTTCTGATATCGATTTACTTCTCTATTACTTTGTGAACCGAAAAGAAGACAAGATCGCTTAGTTCTTTTTAGCTTCGTACTGTAGCGTGTGGGTTTTTTCCAGAACCCAATTCTCAGCTTGTTTCACGTGAAACGTATAAGAAACCAAAAGACCATTTGCATCGTACTCCATTTTGCTCAAGCGTTGGAGTTCGCCTTGGATAAACTCTCTTTCTAATAATCTCTTTTGCTGATCAAAGCGCAGTATGATTTCGCCCACTTTCTTTTTCTTGTCATCGTTTAGGATTTGAATTTGGGTTAAGGGATTCTTTGGATCGATTTCTATCCGAAATGACTCAACATCTCCCGTGATAAAATTCTTTCCTTCGCTTCCGATCAAGGATCCTTCTTTGTTCATATTGATTGAGTAGTGAATGAGGGATTTTCCTTCGGGGTCCTTCACTGCAATTTTTTTCAGCTGAGTTCCGATATAGATAAATTCCTTTTTCTCAAAAAGATTTCCCTCTGCATCGAAGGATCTTTCTAAAAGCAATTGGTTACTTCGGTTGTATTCGAAGGTTCGGTTTCCGTCTGTTTTGCCTGCCGAATTGAAATACGATTCGGATATCAACTTACCATCAGAATTGTAAGAGTAAACCGCCGAGTAGATTAGCTTTCCATCGGAGCTAGTGACTATCTCTTTCGTGGGACCTTGTCTTCCTTTGAAGAAAAGAAACTGATCAGTATAGGACCATTTACCCGGAGTGAAAGCAAAGAGAGAAAGAGATGTGCAAGCAGAGAAAAAAAATGAAAAGAAAACAAATTTCATAGATATAGATTGTCCTTACTCCCTCACTATCGGAGAAATAAGAAAGAGGGTTAAATCAATTATGTCGGATGCTAGAGACAGGATTCTAACGGCTTGGAAAAAGTTTAGCGCAACAATCCAAATTGAAAATGAATTCGATTTAAAGTCTTTAGAGAACTATCTTTCGTTCTTGGAAAACCAAAATGAAAGAGGAGGATTCTTCTCTAAAAAAGATTCAGAACAAATCGTAGAGAGACATCTTTTGGAATCCGCTTACTTTGTTCTTACTTTAAAAAACAAAGGATTGATTTCACGTGAAACGAGAGTTGCCGATGTGGGCACTGGTCCTGGGCTACCCGGTTTCCTCTTTGCTTGTTTGAACGAACCGGTTCGAGTTACCCTAGTGGATTCTCAAAAAAGAAAGTTAGCGATCTTAGAGGAATGTCTCCAGGAAATTTTGCCCGAGAAGATTTCTAAGACTGTTGCCTTTTCCTACGAGAGAGCAGAAGATACAAAATTGCATTTTGATCTAGTGACGAGCCGAGCTATGGTTCCGTATCCTTGGTCAGTCGAAGTGGTTTCGAGAATGGTTCATGTCGGAGGATACTACTGCCCCTTTCATGGCACTGCTCTTCCCCCTGAAGACAAAGAGAAAGAGATTTTGAAACGAACGGGATTCAAGCTCCAAGAGATTGTGGAACTAGATGATTTGGATTTTTTAGGCAAGAGACATATTCGAGTTTTGAAAAAACTGCGTCTCGCAGATAAAGGTACACCGAGATCCTGGAAGGACATTCAGAAGGAGATTCAAGAAAACCATGGGAAAGATCATAGCGATCAGTAACCAGAAAGGCGGAGTAGGCAAGACTACAACTGCCATCAACTTAGGTGCGAGCTTAGTTGCAATGGGTAAGAAAGTTCTTTTAGTCGACATTGATCCGCAAGGCAATTCTGGTTCAGGCTTAGGGCTAGATATCCAAACTTTGAATAGCTCCACTTATGAAGTTCTGATAGGGGAGTCCTCTGCAAAAGAGTCCATATCAAAAACTCTGTTAGATGGTCTTTCTCTGATTCCTTCAAACATAAACCTCTCCGGTTTGGAAGTAGATCTTTTAGATGTGGAAAACAAGGAATTCAAACTCAAACAAGCCCTAGATTCTTTGCGATCCCAATTTGATTTTATCTTCATCGACTGTCCCCCTTCCTTGGGAATTCTCACAATCAACGCTCTTTGTGCTTCGGACTCTGTGATCGTCACTTTACAAACGGAGTACTTTGCTTTGGAAGGATTGTCTCAATTGATGCGAATCATCTCCCTGGTTCAAAAAGATCTAAATACAAAGTTAGAACTAGAAGGTGTTCTGCTAACCATGTATGATAAGAGAACCAATTTAGCGAACCAAGTTGCCGAAGATGTTCGTGCCTTCTTCAAAGAAAAAGTTTTTAAATCTACTATCCCTCGGAATGTAAAATTATCAGAGGCTCCTTCTTTTGGAAAACCTATCCATCTCTATGATCCCGATGGAGTTGGATCCAAAAGCTATGCGAGTTTAGCAAAGGAACTTTTAGGAGCGAACTAATGTCATCAGTAAAAAACAAAGTATTGGGCAGAGGCCTTGGGAATCTCATTCCGGGGAGTGATCGCTCCTCTGAATCCAAAGAAGATGCTACCCCAAAAGAAGTTAAAATCTCCGAAATAAAACCAAACCCCTACCAACCTAGAAAGACATTCTCAGCTGAAAGCTTACAGGAATTAGCGTCAACCATTCAAACCCATGGCGTGATCCAACCCATCGTCGTCAAAAAATCAGAAGCTGGCTTTACATTGGTCTCCGGCGAAAGAAGACTTAGGGCCGCAAAGTTAGCTGGCTTCCAGAAGATTCCTGTCGTTATAAAAAACTATTCTGATACTGAGATGATGGAGATTGCCATCATTGAAAACCTCCAGAGAGAAGACCTAAACCCGATCGAAGAGGCTCAGGCGTATCAGACTCTAATGGAGAAGTCTTCTTTAAAGATGGGGGAGCTTGCCCAAAAACTGGGCAAGAACAGGTCTACTATCGCAAATCTCGTGCGACTTCTATCCTTTCCGACACCAATCTTAAACCTCTTAAAAGATGGAAAACTGAAGGAAGGACAGGCTCGCCCCCTTCTCTCTCTAACAGATCCAAAGAAACAAATTGATTTAGCCCAAAGGATCGTCGAAGAACAGTGGTCGGCTCGGATGGTTGAAAATCATGTGAGTGGAAGTTCCTCAGCTAAGAAAGGTAAAGTGGAATATGCTCCGAAAGCCAAAGATCCATCGATTCTAAAAATCGAATCCAAACTCAGAAATAAACTTTCGGCTAAACTGGAAATCACCCACGATGAAACCCAAGGCAAAGGAAAGATCCAAATCTTTTACAATAACGTAACAGACTTGGAGCGAATTCTAGAGAATTTAGGAATCAAAGCGTAGGTTGGGGAGGAAAGAGTTAGCGGTCGTTGTAACGAACAAACCGAAACTAAAAAAAAATAAAGAAGAAAAATATGGACAAA
>JAIXRB010000040.1 GCA_027485405.1 Leptospiraceae bacterium
AACGAGGAAGAGTTTGAAGAACTTGTGGCTCGCTTTGCGCAAGCCCGAATTACGATCCTTCTCACTGAATTGAAAGAATTCTGTAACCTGAGCAAAGTTCGATTAGATGACTATGACATAACAGAAATGAGCTATTCTTATAAGAACCTACACAAATTGATTGTGCTAAATCAAAAATTGAAAAATAAAGAAATCCAGCCAAAGGAAGCATTGCAAGACTTCCCGCCCACTTACGGGAAACACAGTAGGCGGAAAGTTTAAGAAATTAGGGTCTAAGCTTTCTTGGATCACCCGTACCAAGAAATCCTCTGTTTGCATTACCTCCAAAAGTTAGACAAGTGATCAAAGAAAGATTTGAAGCGGTGATAACATCTAATGGTCTGCCAGCATCATCTCTTAGCAGATTTGGGGGTGGGAAGTTAATAAAAGCGAAATAACTATCAGCACATCGCATTCTTTTTTCTTCGTCCATATCTTTTGCCAGAGATTCAGAGGCGCAGTTGATTAGAAGGGAAGTGAAGAGACAAAGTGATAACATTTGATTTTTGATTTTCATTTTTATGTCCTTATTCTTTAATAGAATTATTCCAATTCATTTGTCATCCCTGCTCGACAGCACGAATGACATAAATTAGTATTTTTAATTACAACCCCAAATCCAGCCTGAAGTGATGCAATGATTAGGAGCGTCGAATCCACTTAAAGTTCCACCGAAAAATCCACAGACGAAAAGAGCCGGCCAATAATCGTACCCTAGATAAAAAGTTCCAAATCCAATTATTCGACATTGCCAACCGCCAGCCCATCCCCTTGTTGTACGTGCTTTACCGTCTATGTGAAGCCCTGATTGGCTATTAGATTTATCTTTTAAATGTAACTCAAAGAGCGATGCCATGAAGTCCTGGTCAGGTTTATTTACTAAATTCTGAGCATCCCCTTCCCTTCCATTCTCACGAGCATTTTTTAACATTTGTGTTTTCAAATCCTTTTTTTCTGAGTCGGTAGCCCAAGAGTAAAGCTCAGTTAGCCTTCCTTTCAGATCGAAAGAAACAGAATCAGTTTCACTTTTCTGAATAGAAGAGCCCATTTCCTTTCCGACCTCTATTGCTTTTCTTTGCAAATCCGTCGGTTCGCTAATCTTTTGTTCTGAGCCCGATAACAAGCCCAGTACAGCTAAATCTCTGCTTACATTGTTCTTTGATTCACTACAAGCAAAGGCAGTTAAACCTAATGCGCTTACCACTAGAAATCTTTTAGTTTTTGCTTTCATTTTAATTTTCTCCTTAGGCGTTATGCCTATATCCCAAGAAATAACAAAGATTCTAGTTCCCGAAAAGAAATTTTTTCTCTGCAATTGCTATCCAGAACGTAAATTCTGGTTTTGAACCTCGTTCAGAACGGAAATTCTGTTATTTTGAAATTTTTTTCTGTATACGATCATAGCTAGGCGGGACGAATAGAGTGTATGGAAAATCCCTTCCGGCTTGCGAGAGAACGAAAGTCGATCACACGAATGGAGCTTTCAAAGGTTTTGGAACTTCCTCGTTCTGCCTTAGAAACTCTGCTCCCGCCTAATCAAATTAAATTCAATTCTAAGCCTTAGCTAAAACATTTTTTAAAAACCATTTTGATTCTTTGTCCAAGTTTCGGAAAGCGAGCCCAACGCCATTAGATTCTACTCGTACAACCCCTGTTTGAAATAGCTTTCTTTTTTCTCCGAAAACCATTTCTAAATCTATTTGATCTGAAATTTGGAAGGGACAATTAGGGTAAAACAAAAAAACTCCGCCTAGACTCGCATCAGCTGTTACGTATTCTTTTTGATGGATAGAAACTTTTATTTGAATTGGTAATCTTTTTTGACCTCTCCACCCTCTTGGATAAGTAGTGAGATAGGGGGCGGCAATGTCCGATTTACAGAACCAGATTAGAAGAGGGAGAAAAATAAAAGTTCTAAAAAGCACTCCTAAATTTTGAAGTCCTGGGTTTATACTAAAGCTATAAATGTTCTGGATCACCAAAAGGATTGAATACATGAGAAATAAATACCAGCCTTCTTTCTTCCCAAACCAAATGGCGGGTGCTATGAAAAGGGGTGATAAAATTATTATTTTCGTAAATGTTGAATAGTCCCAAAAATAAAAGTTAGCTATCGAAACAGACGGGATTTGATACCAATGCAAGGTTATAAAATTCGCAAAAGGTAAAAGAAACAAACAGATAGAAAGAAATTTGAGCTTCCAGGGGACTTCGGAGCGTTTTCTAATTTCCATATTTTTTATAGGGCGCCCGTCTCTCCCCAACAAGCTTGTCGAATAAGTAGATCCCTACCGCAAAGCGAAATTGGATCAACCCAAGGTTCTGTTATATTTTGAGTACAAATAGCAGTCTGAATTATGCAATTCAATACATTTTCTCGCTCTTTCTTGCGTTCAGCTTTTTCCTTTTCTCCTGGGATCAAATTGCGATACTCTTCTACTTGGCAATGCATCAAACTCAGTGCTAAAAATAGAAATAAAAGTTTTTTCATAGTTTGCAAAACCCAAAAAAGAAGCAAACAGCGAGCAAGATTAGAGTATTGTCATTCGGTGCCGGAGCTGGAGGTGGTTCGATCGTATTGTTCGGCGGAGGTACTTCCTCGGGTCGGTGTTCGATTGGAGGTAATGGATTTTCAACGATGATAGGAGGAGGTGGCTGAGGCGTGCGATCTACACAGCGACCGCCTTCCCATTCATGGAACATTTTAGATTTACATTCTTCAAATGGCCCTGGGTCATTTGGTTCAACAAAGCAACCATCTCGTGGTCTAAGCGAAGTTTCGGGGCTCAAGTTAAGCTTTTCATGAATATTCACTCGAAACTTAACTGAATTTTGAGATTCGTATCCAACTGGAATGCTGACTTCCATCCCTATGCAAGAAATAGAAGTCAAACAAAATGCAATTAAAAATGTTTGAATTTTTAGTTTCATCCCTTTCTCTCTGATCTAAAAGCTATCAAAAGTTTAGCTTTGAATTTAAGCCGTTGCAAGAAATAATTACTGCGAATTGGCGATCCAGAACGTAAATTCTGGTTTTGAACCTCGTTCAGAACGGAAATTCCGTTATTTTGAAATTTTTTTTCTGTATACGATCATAGCTAGGTGGGACTAATTGAGTGTATGGAAAATCCCTTCCGGCTTGCGAGAGAACGAAAGTCGATCACACGAATGGAGCTTTCTAAAGTTTTGGAACTTCCTCGTTCTGCCCTAGAAACTTTGGAGAGCGACGATTGGCAAATAGACTGGCTTGGCAATTTCTTAAATTTCAGGAAACACTTTAGTGATCTAAATCCCAAGAACTTCTAAATTTGACAATCTTGCGGCGGCAAAAAGTGCTTTATCATGCGTGAGTAGAACTGTGGGTTCTTTTTTGTCCATTTGTATATACAAAGCGCTTGCTAAATGAATAGAATCCAAAGTGCCTAAAATTACTCCCCAATTTTGCTCTGCTAATCGCAATACTTCATCATTGATTTTCAATAAACTGATTCGAGATAAAATTTCTCGAAATTGTTCCGATAAGTCGAGCAAACCTTCATCGTTGACCTCTTGATTCAATCGATACCTTATAAGTGCTCTCTGACATTCTAGCTTTAAAAGATCGGAGCTAACACAATCCTCTTTGAACTGAGATAAGTCAACAAAACCCTTACTTTGAAGAAGATAACGTAGTAAAACAGATGAATCAATATATAAACTCATCTTTTTCTGTCTTCCTCTAGAAAAAGCAAAGGATCGGTTTTTACTTTGATTTTTGATTTCATTTTCAAAGTTTTCATCGGTTTTGTAGCCAATTGAGACCACTTGTCTTCCTGCTTCTTTGCCGAAGTCAAGATTGCAACCGGGTGCTCATGGTCGGTTATCAATAAGGAGATACCCTTTGCAACATTTCTAATCTCCCTACTCAAATGTGTTTTTAATTCTGAAACCGAAATAGTCTTCATTCGACTAAATTATAGTCTAAGTTAAACTTATCAAGTTTTTAAAGATTAAAGAAATTTTTTCTCAGCAATTGCGATCCAGAAGGTAAATTCTGGTTTTGAACCTTGTTCAGAACGGAAATTCCGTTATTTTGAAATTTTTTTCGATATACGATCATAGCTAGGCGGGACTAATAGAGTGTATGGAAAATCCCTTCCGCCTTGCGAGAGAACGAAAGTCGATCACGCGAATGGAGCTTTCAAAGGTTTTGGAACTTCCTCGTTCTGCCTTAGAAACTCTGGAAAGCGACGATTGGCAAAAATCGAGACTAGAGCATGTTATCCAAGTGGCTAAGTACCTGCAGATGCCATTGTCCAAAGCACTACTGTCAAAGTTTGATTTTGACATAGAGAAGGATTCATTCAACGAGGAAGAGTTTGAAGAACTTGTGGCTCGCTTTGC
>JAIXRB010000210.1 GCA_027485405.1 Leptospiraceae bacterium
GAAGGCTTTGCCATAAGTCCTCTCATTCCAGCTAGCTGACGAATCTGTTGCTTGGATCCACGTGCACCCGATGCCGCCATTACGAAAACTGGATTGAATCCACCTTGGTCTTTTTCTAACTCTTTGAACATACCTTCAGTGATCTTATCATTTGTTTTAGTCCAAATCTCGATTACTTTCTTGTAACGTTCTTCGTTTGTGATAATTCCTTTTCGATACTCAGAGTCAGCCTTTTCAACTTCTTTGTTGGCGTCGTTGACTAAGTGTTCTTTTTGCGGCGAAACTCGAATGTCTTCAATTGAAATGGTTGGAGCAAAGTGAGTTGCATACTTGTAACCCAATCGCTTTATTTCATCTAACATTAACACAGTAGCACCGGGACCGAATTTCTCATATACATCGGCGATGATTCGATTGGTTTCCTTGTCACCAAGAGTCCTGTTGACGTATACATATCCTTTTGGCATGACCTGATTGAAAATCAGCCTTCCAGGAGTAGTTTCTAAGATTTTTCCTTCATGTAGAACTGAGATTTTGGCTCGGATTTCTACTACATTTCTTTCGATAGCATACATCACCTCTTCGAGTCCAGTGAAGAATTTACCCTGTCCTTTGCCTTCCTTCACTTCGGAAGTTAGGTAGTAGATTCCAAGAACGATGTCTTGCGTTGGTCCACAAATTGGCTGACCATTGGCTGGGTTGAGGATATTATGCGGAGAAAGCATGAGCATCCAAGTTTCCAATTGCGCTTTTGGGGCAAGAGGAACGTGAATTGCCATTTGGTCACCGTCGAAGTCAGCGTTAAAAGCATGGCAAACTAATGGATGGAGCTTTATTGCCTTTCCTTCTACGAGCACCGGTAAAAAAGCTTGGATTCCTAATCTGTGCAAAGTAGGTGCTCTGTTCAAAAGAACTGGGTGTTCTTTAACAACTGCTTCCAATACATCGAAAACTTCTTTGTCTTCTGCTTCGATTTTTTTCTTAGCTGATTTTATGTTAGGAGCAAGCTCGAGATCTACCAATCTTTTCATGATGAATGGTTTGAAAAGTTCCAAAGCCATTTTTTTTGGGAGTCCCATTTGGTGGTATTTCAGTTCAGGACCCACTACGATCACAGAACGTCCAGAGTAATCGACCCGTTTTCCTAATAGGTTTTGACGGAAACGACCTTGTTTCCCCTTTAACATGTCTGATATGGACTTGAGCGGGCGGTTTCCTTTTCCTTTTACGGTTCTTTTTCTTCGGGAGTTGTCAAAAAGAGCATCTACAGCTTCTTGGAGCATTCGTTTCTCGTTTCGAACGATGATCTCTGGAGCCTTTAAAGCCAAGAGTCTTTTCAATCGATTGTTTCGGTTGATCACTCTTCTATATAAATCATTTAAGTCAGACGTTGCGAATCTTCCGCCTTCTAACTGCACCATTGGTCGGAGTTCAGGAGGGATTACAGGAACTACATCCAAAACCATCCATTCTGGGCGGTTTCCAGAATCTCGGAATGCCTCAAGAACTTCTAGGCGTTTTAATATCCGTTTGTCGGTGATTTTGTTTTTGTCTTGGATCTTTTGGCGAATGGTTCTTGCTTCTGCGTCGACGTCTATTCGAGCGAGCAATTCTTTGATGGCGTCTCCACCTATGCCAGCGATAAATTTGTCACCGTATTCGTCCAAGAAGTTGTGGTATTCGTCTTCATCGATCAATTCTCCACGACTTCTTCCAGAATCCGCAGGGTCAATGATCACGTACTTTTCAAAATATAACACACTTTTGAGTTGATTGATGGTCATATCTAAAAGAAGTCCCATTCGAGACGGAACAGATCGATAGTACCAAATATGAGAAACAGGAGCCGCTAATTCGATATGGCCCATTCTCTCTCTTCGAACTTTGGAATGAGTTACTTCGACACCGCATTTGTCGCAAACAACGCCCTTGTAGCGGATCGATTTGAATTTTCCGCAGTAGCATTCCCAATCCTTAGTAGTTCCAAAGATTTTTTCACAAAAAAGCCCGTCTCTTTCTGGCTTAAGTGTTCGATAGTTGATCGTTTCAGGCTTTTTTACTTCACCAAATGACCATTCTTTGATTCTCTCAGGTGAGGCGAGTCGAATTGTGATTGATTCAAAAGTATTGTAGTTTCTCATTTTTCTGTTTCCTAAACGTTCTCAATCGTTTCGAATTTGATTTTCTTTTTATTTTTTGAAAATTCATCTTCGTAGTCTGAAATATCCACTTCCAATCCTTCGGAGTCTTTGATAATGATATCCAAAGCCAGTCCTCGAAGTTCTTGCACCAATACGTTAAATGATTCAGGTATTCCAGGTTTGATCGAATGGATACCTTTTACGATAGCTTCGTAGATGCGAGCTCTACCCAACATGTCATCAGACTTTATAGTGAGGAGTTCTTGTAGAGTATGAGAAGCACCGTAGGCTTCCAGAGCCCAGACTTCCATCTCTCCCAATCTTTGTCCCCCAAACTGCGCTTTTCCACCCAAAGGTTGCTGGGTGACTAAAGAGTAAGGTCCGGTTGACCTTGCATGGATCTTATCATCCACCAAGTGCGCTAGCTTCAACATGTAAATATACCCACAGAAAACTGGATTCAAGAAAGCATCTCCCGTTCTACCGTCGTATAGCTTGAATTTGCTATTGGAAGGTAAGCCCGCTTCTTTGCAAAAGTCTTGGACATGGTCTTCACTCGCTCCATCGAAAACCGGAGTTTCAAAGTTGAGTCCCAGTTTCTTTGCGGCAAACCCAAGTTGCGTTTCAAAAATCTGACCTAAGTTCATCCGAGATGGAACGCCCAATGGGTTTAAAACGATGTCAAGAGGTGTGCCATCTTCCATGTAAGGCATGTCTTCTTGCGCCATTACGCGAGCAACAACACCTTTGTTACCATGTCGTCCTGCCATTTTGTCCCCGACCAAAAGTTTTCTTTTGCGAGCCACATAAACTTTTACCATTTCTTCTACACCAGCGGAGAGCTCGTCTCCGTTCTCGCGAGAAAAGCGTTTGATATCGATTACAGTTCCTTCGAATCCGTTTGGCATTCGAAGAGAGGAATCTCTAACCTCTTTGGCTTTTTCACCAAATATGGAATGAAGTAATTTATACTCAGGAGTTAAATCAGTTTCTCCTTTTGGAGTCACCATTCCCACCAAAATGTCCCCTGGTTTTACTTCAGCTCCGACTCGGATCACACCTGTTTCATCCAAATCACGGAAAGCTTTGTCAGAGAGGTTTGGAATATCGCGAGTAATCTGTTCTTGTCCAAGCTTAGTTTCCCGAGCCTGGATTTCAAACTCTTCAATGTGGATAGAAGAGAAAACATCGTCTTTGATAATTCGTTCTGATATTAAAATAGCATCTTCAAAGTTATAACCTTCCCAAGGCATAAAAGCCACGAGAACGTTTCTTCCTAGAGCTAAATAACCTTGGTCTGTCGAAGGTCCGTTTGCTAAAACAGTTCCTTTTTGTAAGATTTGACCAAAGTCGCCATATTTCTCGCCTTTCACTATTTGTCCTGCGATGGCTGTTCCTTTCGAAACGTCTTGGCCCTCTTTCACAAAAGGAGAGAATTGTGTTTCTTCATTCAAAATTAAATCAAAAGTAACTTTTTCTCCGTTTGTCTCAGTAATTTCCAGTTTCTCTTTTGAAACTTTTGTTACTTTTCCGTTTTGGAAACTATGGAGGAGAGAAACGTTCGGTTTTTGATTGAAACAAGTACCTTGGTTGGTTTTCTTAAATTTGATAAGTGGATAGCGACGAACTTCCTTTGATGCGTCTTCCCTAATGTAAATTGCTGCGGCATCTACTTTTGATACGACACCATCTTTTTTAGCAACTACACAAACCCCTGCATCATAAGCGGCACGAGATTCAATTCCAGTTCCAACAAATGGAGCTTCCTCAGTCAACAAAGGAACAGCTTGCCTTTGCATGTTTGATCCCATCAAGGCTCGGTTTGCATCATCATGTTCCAGAAAAGGAATCAAAGCAGTGGATACCGAGACCACTTGCAATGGTGCAAGATCCATGTATTGGATCTCGTTTGGATTTCGGAAAGGGAAATCGGACCTATGACGAGTTGAAATCAGTTTGGATTTGAATTCCCCTTTGTCATCGATGTCAGAAGATGCCTGAGCTATGTAATGGTACTCTTCTTTGTCGGCAGTTAGGTATTCAATTTGTTTGGTTACCTTACCGTTTTTTACAACTCGGTAAGGGGTTTCTAGAAATCCATAGTCGTTTACACGAGCGAAACTAGACATCGATAAAATGAGTCCGATATTTGGGCCTTCTGGAGTTTCAATGGGGCACATACGGCCGTAGTGCGAATAGTGAACGTCCCGAACTTCGAATCCAGCTCGGTCTCTGGAAAGTCCACCTGGACCTAAGGCGTTTAGCCTTCTTTTGTGTGTTAGTTCAGCCAAAGGATTGGTTTGGTCCATGAACTGAGACAATTGAGAAGAACCAAAAAATTCATTGATCACTGCTGTGATTGGCTTGATTGAAATCAAAAGCTGAGGTGTTTGTTGTTCAGGCTCTTGAACCGTCATTCTCTCTTTGATCACTCGTTCAACTCGAGAAAAACCCAGTTTCAATTGATTTGCGATTAACTCACCCACTGATCTAATTCTACGGTTTCCAAGGTGGTCAATGTCATCCGGATAGTAGTTCTCTGCTTCAGACATGAGCATGACTAGATAACGCACTGTTTCAATAATGTCTTCCTTTCGAAGGACACGGTCATCTACGTTATTAAAGTGTTTTGGATTGTTGAATTCGAATTTGCTATTGATTTTGTAACGACCAACAACTCCTAAATCAAAGGTTTTGTGGGAGAAAAACAATCGCTTAAGTTCTGCTTCCGCGTTTTCAATAGTAGATGGCTCACCCGGACGCATGATGCCATGGAATTTTTTAATAGCGTCTTCGTAGTCGTTTACCGCATCTTTTTCGAGGCAATTGATGAGAACGGCATTGTCTTTTCCTTTTGGAAATTCAATGACCTCGACCTCTTTTACTTTCATCTCTCTCAAGATTGAAATGTTATCTTCGTTGATTTTGGAACCAGCTTCCAACATTACTTCCCCGGTTTCCAGGTTGATAACATCCGCAATTGTACGTCTACCGATGAGGCGCTTGAGTTCTTTAGGTCCGGCTCCAGCGATCTTTAATTTGGAAGAACCATAAAACAAGCGAAGCACTTCTTCATTGGTTCCCATCCCCATGGCTTTCACAAGCAATGTAGCTGGGAATTTTTTCTTTCGATCGATTTTAGCAACTAAGATACCTTTGTTGTCCATCTCGAATTCTAACCACGAACCGCGGTAAGGAATCACTCGAGCAGAGAAAGTATCTCTTTGGTTGTCGTAAGAAAAGAAAATACCAGGGGATCTGTGGAGCTGACTTACGACGACTCTTTCGGCTCCGTTGATAATAAAGGTTCCATGATCTGTCATTACAGGCAAATCGCCCATATAAACAGTCTGTTCTCGGATTTCCCCCGTTTCTTTTATGATTAAGCGAATAGTTGCTTTTAAGGGAACAGCAAACGAAGAGTCTGTGTCCTTGCACTCTTGGGGCTCTCTTTTGGGTTCTCCCAAAATGTAGTGCCCATATTCCATCACCATATCATTGTTTGGACTTTCGATAGGAAAGGATTCACGAAAAACTGCTTCCAACCCATGGTTCAATCGCTTGGAGGGGTCTTTGACATCCGCCTGGAGAAACCAGTCGAACGATTTTTTTTGAACGTAAATAAGGTTTGGAAGTAAGTTTAAATCAGTGATTTTACCGAAATTAACTCGTTTTCTAGTTTGTAGACGAGCCTGCATGGGCATCTCTCCCTATAAGAGTAAGTGAAATGGATGATTGAAAAAATACAAAGGGAGCCGGGTAAGCCTTCGGCCACCCTGCCCCTTGGTTTATACGGATTGACTCCGAAGAGAATTTGGACTGGCGATTAAGCGACAGCCGCAACCTCGACCTGTGCTCCAGCACCTTCGAGTTTTTTCTTGAGATCGGCAGCTTCATCCTTAGAAACTCCTTCTTTCACTGGTTTACCACCAGCTTCTACAAGAGTTTTTGCGTCAGCAAGACCCAAGCCAGTGATTTCTCTTACGAGCTTGATCACATCGATCTTTTTGTCACCATGCGCTTTCAAAATTACGTTGAAAGTAGCTGGCTCCTCTGCCGCCGCAGGACCTGCCGCCCCACCACCAACAGCTACGGCTACTGGAGCCGCGGCTGAAATACCGAATTTTTCTTCCATTTTCTTTACAAGCTCTGATGCTTGAACCAATGTAAGGTTTCCAATTTGTTCTAATAGCGTGTCCACTGACATCTTTCTTCTCCTTAAATCCTAATTACTATTTAATCAGTCCGTTAGCCGTTTTTTTCACCCACTGCTTGGATAGCTCTCGCTAAACTAGCAATGATTTGGTTGACTCCACCAGCAATTTGAGTGGTTGGGGTATTGATTCCTCGAGCAATTTGCGTAAGCAATTCTTGCTTGGATGGCAATCCTGCAATGGCTTCTACACCATTTTTCCCCAACACATCTCCGTCAAAATATCCCGTTTTTACCTCTAAGGCTTTCTTATCTTTAGCAAATTCTTTGCAGACTTTTGCTACAGTCGGAAGAGCATCTTTCGAGAAGATAGCGGCTAATGGTCCTTTGTAGACATCGCCGAAATCGATATTATTGTCTTTGTGGAGCTCGGAAACTTTCAAAGCTCTTAGGAACAAATTATTCTTAATAACTTTCATGTCTGAGCCCTCTTTCCTGAGTTTGGCTCGAAGGTTTGTCATGTCTTCTACCGTTAACCCACTGTAGGAAGCTAGAATGAAGTTAGGTTTCTTTTCTAATCTTTCTTTTAAATCTTTAACTGCCGCTATGTTTTGTGCGTTTGCCATTTCTTCTTAACCTGTAGCATTTACTAATTCTTTCACATCTACTTTAACACCCACGCCCATAGTTGCGGCAATGGAAAGGGACTTAAGGTATTCGCCCTTAGCGTCAGACGGCTTGTCCTTCATTAAAGCTTGGATCACTGCGTGTATGTTCTCTTGCAATTTTTCTGTAGGGAAGGATACTTTTCCTACACCAAGATGCACAACGCCCCCTTTGTCTGGGCGATACTCAATTCGACCGGCCTTGAGTTCTTTCACCGCCTTGGTAACATCAGTAGTAACAGTACCAGCCTTGGGCTTAGGCATTAAGCCTTTTCGTCCGAGGACAGGACCTAGCTTTCCCACTTCTTTCATCATATCTGGAGTCGCAACACAAGCATCAAAGTCGGTCCATCCACCAGCTACCTTCTCAATTAAATCCATATCTCCAACAAAGTCAGCTCCAGCCGCCTTTGCTTCGTTCTGTTTTTCACCTTTGCAAAAAACGAGAACTTTGATTGATTTTCCAGTTCCATGAGGAAGACTGATAGTTCCTCTAACGTTTTGAAGCGACTTGTAGTTGATCTTTGTGGAAAGTTCAACTGATCCGTCGAATTTCGTGTAAGATGTTTCCTTAGCTAAGTTCACAGCTTCTGGCAAAGCATAGTGCCTTGTTCTGTCCACTTTCTCTTTGAGTTGCAAGTATTTCTTTCCGCGTTTCATAGCTTCTTTGTTTTCCTTAATTATCTTTACAATTCTACGTTCACGCCCATAGACCGACACGTGCCAGCTATGATTTGAACTGCGGCCTCTAAGTCGTTAGCACTTAGATCTTCCATTTTGGTTTTGGCAATTTCTTCCAGTTGAGGTCTTTTGATAGTCCCCACTTTTACAGTATGTGGTGTAGCAGACCCTGACTGTAGCCCCAATGTCTTTAAGATCAAAAGGGAAGCTGGAGGAGATTTCGTAATGAAAGTAAAACTTCTATCAGAGAAAACTGTGATCACGACAGGAAGTTTCATTCCTAATTGAGTTTTACTTCTTTCGTTGAATTGCTTGCAAAACTCCATAATGTTTAAGCCCGCCTGACCAAGGGCTGGTCCTACTGGAGGAGCTGGGTTTGCCTTTCCAGCTTCAACCTGGAGTTTGATTTGTTTGATTACTTTCTTAGCGGCCATATGATTTTACTTTCTTTATCCTGATTTACTATGATTCTGATTTTACTTGTAGATAATCTAACTCAACTGGGGTGGAGCGACCGAAAATTTCGACTTTAACTCGCAATCGCCCTTTGTCCGGGAAGATCTCGTCCACGAGTCCCGTGAAGTTTGCAAATGGTCCATCAATGATTTTGAGTGTTTCGCCCACTTTAAATAGGAACCGTGGTCTGGATACCTCTTCGGACTCCATGTTGCCCACGTCTGAGAATAGGTTTTTGATCTCATCCAAAGAAAGGGGTTCTGGTCCTTTGCCTTTGTTGCTCCCACCCACGAATGTGGAAACGGATGGTAGGTTTTGGATTTTGAAACGAAGCTCTTCTGTCATGTTCATTTCAACGAGAACATAGCCCGGCATAAGTTTCTTTTTCGTGACCTTCTTTTTGCCGTTTTTCATCTCGGCGACTTCCATGGATGGAATCTTTACCGAGAAAACCAAGTCCTCCAGTTTTTGTTGCTGGACTAGCTTCTCAATATTGATTTTTACCTTATTCTCATGCCCAGAATAGGTCTGGAGTACATACCATTTTTTTTCAGCATTCTCTGTCATAAAAATAATGCCTATTAGCCCCTAAGTCCCCAAAACCATTTTAAAAGTTTTAAAAATAAAAAATCGGAAGCAGATAAAAATAAAGAGAATATAACGACAGTAACTAGCACAACCGCGGTTGAACTAACCACTTCTTGCTTTGTCGGCCAGTGAACTTTCTCAAGTTCGGCTCGGCATTCTTGAATGAAACTTGTCGCTTTCATGAATGATTCCTAAATTCCTTTTGAACAACCAAAATACAGTTCATTGGCAGGGCTGGAGAGAATCGAACTCCCACCAAGGACTTTGGAGATCCTAGTTCTACCACTAAACTACAGCCCTATTTCTCAAGCCCTCTACCAGATTTGAACTGGTGACCTCTTCCTTACCATGGAAACGCTCTACCGACTGAGCTAAGAGGGCAAAACGACACCCACCAACGGAAGGTAACCGGAGCAGGACTAGGTTTTTTACACTATTTTTAAGCTGACCTTGTGGTCAATGGAAAATGACGAAAAATCCTAGATTTGGTAAAAATAGTTCTCGCAAAAGACCGATACATAGTGTAAATCTATTGGAATCCCATAGGAGTTCCCCTTGGCAAAGCCTTTCTCTGAACTAGAACAGCAAATTCCCGAATTGGTGCGTCAAAATTCCAAATTGACCATCCGATCTTCCCGCATGAACCAACAATTGGAAAAGTACGTCCTGGGCTCGCTAACAGAAATCTTGACTCAGATGAACCAAATTCGCTATGTAGAGATGCTCTACACCATTGCTAAGGAACTTACGATCAACGGAATCAAAGCCAACCAAAAAAGAGTGTTTTTTGAGGATATGGCATTAGATATCACAAATCCAGAGCATTATGAAAAAGGGATCAAAGAATACTCCAAAAATTTCTCAGAGAAAATGTCGGACGAGTATGGAAAGCGTTGTCTAGCTCGCGGGGTCTTCGTGAATATCAAGCTCCAATATTGTATGGATGGAATGCTATTAGAAGTAATGAACAACACCCCTGTTCTGAAGACCGAAGAAGTTCGGATGCGGGAAAAAATGAAGAAATCCATGGGCTACAACGATATTGCTGAATTCTATATGGACAATATGGACAACACGGAAGGAGCGGGGCTTGGGATTGCTTTGATTATGATTTTGATGAAGAATGAAGGCATCGACCCCAATCTTTTCCGAATCATAACTCGGGATACCCATACAATCGCTAGAATTGAAGTTCCTTTTACAGAAAATTACGTATCTGTGCGCAGTGTTGAAGTAGCAGATCTAAAGGCCTTCTAAATGCAATTAAAAGGCAAAGTAGTTCTAGTCACAGGATCTGCCGGTGGACTCGGGAAAGCTATGGCGCTCCGATTGGGGAAGGCAGGCGCAAGAATTGTGCTTTCTGATGTCCAAGAAGACAAACTCACTAATTCCGTCATTGATCTCCAGAAACAGGGGATTGAAACCATAGGAATCGTGGCGAATGTCGCTCGGGAAGAGCATTGCGTCCACTTGGTCGAAGAAATCCATTCTCAATATGGGGCATTGGATGTGGCGATTCTCAATGCCGGAATTCTACGTGATGGACTTTTGATTCGAGTAGACAAAGA
>JAIXRB010000110.1 GCA_027485405.1 Leptospiraceae bacterium
CTGCGCTATAACCCTATGCAATATGTTAGGTCTCGCCTTGAGTTTTTCTTGAAGAGAAATAAAGTTGATGAAGAGCTCAACATGGATCTCTGCATTGCAACAGTCGAAGCAGTTGAAAACGCCGCAAAATACGGAGATGGCTTAAACGTCGAAGTTACCTATTCGATTGATAAGAATAAAATTTTCACTATAGAGATGTTAAACAATGTAAAAGACTTTAATTTAGAAGATGATATACTGCGAGGTAAGTTTTCTTCTACTGCCACTTTGATGAGAGGAATGATGGTAATGCAAAAGCTATTTGATGTGGTAGACTTAGATATTATTGACAATAGGAAACAAGCTTACCTCAAAGCTTCTAGGAAAATCGCCTAAAACAAACTTTATGACAGCATTCAAGATGGTATCCCCATTTAGGGCGGCTGGTGATCAGGTAAATGCCATCGAAAAAATCGCTAGAGGGTATGAGACTGGAAAGAATCGCATCACTCTAGTTGGAGTTACAGGATCAGGAAAGACCTTCACCATGGGTGAAGTGATCCAAAGAATAGGAATACCAACATTAGTTCTTTGTCACAATAAAACCCTCGCCGCACAGTTATTTCGCGAATTCAAAGAATTCTTCCCTGAGAATGCCGTTGAGTATTTTGTTTCTTACTACGACTACTACCAACCAGAAGCCTATGTTCCAACTTCGGATACCTATATAGAGAAAGACATGGCTATGAACGAAGAGATTGACAAACTCCGTCTTCGTGCCACATCCTCTCTCCTAGAAAGAGATGATGTAATAATTGTTAGTTCTGTATCTTGTATTTACGGCTTGGGCTCTCCGGAAGACTATAGCGATTCAACGGTATTTTTAAAAGTTGGAGATTCGATTGATCGAGACCAGCTTATTAAAAAGTTTCTGCACATTCAATACTTCCGAAATGATTTGGATTTTAGCCGAGGTAATTTTCGTGTTAGGGGAGACATCATTGAAATTATGCCTTCCTATGTAGACCACGGAATTCGAATTGAATTTTTTGGAGATGAAATCGAGTCCTTATCTAAGATTGAGCCACTTACTGGCAATATTAAGCAAAAGTTAGATAAAACTATGGTTTATCCGGCAAAGCACTTTATCACTTCGGGTCCCAAGCTTAAAGACGCAATTGAAGTGATAAAAAAAGAAATGGAAGATTCAAAAGCAAAGTTCAAAGCAAATGGAAAGTTTTTAGAAGCGGAAAGAATTGAATCCAGAACCAATTATGATATGGAAATGCTGACCGAACTCGGCTATTGCAATGGCATAGAAAACTATTCAAGACATTTAACAGGAAGAAAAGAGGGGGAGAGACCTGCGTGTTTGATTGATTACTTTGGTGGCAAGGAATTCCTTTTGATAGTCGATGAGTCTCATGTAACCCTTCCACAGGTCGGGGGAATGCATGCTGGAGACAGAAGCAGAAAACAAACTTTAGTTGATTTTGGTTTCCGACTTCCTTCGGCATTGGACAATCGTCCTCTCAACTTTACAGAGTTTGAAGCATTAACGCCAAAAACTCTTTATGTTTCCGCTACTCCAGACACGTTTGAGTTAGAAAAAAGCGAAGATATCGTCGAGCAAATCATTCGGCCTACTGGTCTCTTAGACCCAGTCGTTGAAGTTCGCCCCACATTGCATCAGATTGATGATTTATTGAAAGAGATTAGAACTCGAATAGAACAGAAAGAAAGAGTCCTCATCACAACTTTGACTAAGAAGATGTCCGAAGACCTTGCGGATTACTACCAAGAAATCGGGTTGAAAGTCGCCTATCTTCACTCGGAGGTAGACACCATTGAGCGCGTCGAGATTATCAGAGATTTGCGAAAAGGCATTTATGATTGTATTATCGGAATCAATTTACTCAGAGAAGGTTTGGACATCCCTGAAGTTTCATTGGTGGCAATACTCGACGCTGACAAAGAAGGTTTCCTAAGAAATTACAAATCTCTGATCCAGACCATTGGTAGAGCCGCTCGAAACGTCAATGGCAAAGCTATACTTTATGCGGACAGAATGACCGAGTCTATGAAGAAAGCAATTTCTGAAACAGACCGAAGAAGAAAAATTCAATTTGATCACAATCAGAAAATGGGAATCACACCGACTACTATTCTAAAAGAGATTCAAGACATGTTGCCACGAGAAATGGCAGAAGAAGACAGCCAAGCAGAGGCTCTTCGAGAAATTGAAAAAGAATTTACGATAAAGAAATACAAGTCTAAGAATCAACTCCGCGAAGCTTTGAAGAAAGAAATGCTTCGTTCGGCGAGCGACCTAAACTTTGAAAAAGCCGCAATGCTTCGTGACAAAATGTTGGCACTAGGTCCTGATAAAATTGAAACTCAATAAAGGTAGGAAAATTGGAAAACCCTGAATCGTTAGAATTTGCAAGTCGTCTGGTTCGTCTCGAAGATGCTTTACCTAAGCAAGTATTTTTAATTCCCATCAAAGTTAGACCAGTCTTCCCTGGGATAATAACTCCTTTGATTATCCCGGCAGGAAGGTTTACACATAGCATAGAAGAAACGATGAAGGGTGCAGGCTTTGTAGGACTCATCCTTTTGAAAATTGACGACTCACCCGAAGACTCAGAGAACAACATTTTCCAAACAGGTATCATTGCTAGAATCTTAAAAAAGATAAACCTGCCTGATGGTGGGATGAATATTCTAGTAAACACGATTCAGCGCTTTCAGACCGAAAGCATCCAAGCTACAAGTCCATTTTTAATTGCAAACGTTACTTATCCAAAAGAGGAACCGGGAACCTCAAAAAACAATTTAAAGGCTATGATGCGAACTTTGATTGTTTTGACGAAAGAGCTCGCCCAAAACAATCCGCTTTTTACCGAAGACATGAAGTTAACAATGATGAATGTCAATGACCCTGGGAAGATGGCAGATTTCGTTTGTTCTATATTGAATCTCGAAAAAGAAGAGTATCAAAGTATCATTGAAGCAATCACTCTCAGCGACAGACTCGAGAAAGTATTACTCTATATCAGAAAAGAAATCGAGTTAGTTGTCCTTCAAAGAAAAATCCATCATCAAATCAATGACAAAATAGACGCACAACAAAGGCAGTTCTTTCTTCGTGAGCAACTAAAAGCAATTCAGCAAGAGTTAGGAATTGGAGAAGAAAAACTAGACAAGCGATACGACACCTTACTCGAAAGACTGAATAAACTAAATCTAGTTCCGGAAGTTTTAAAAGAAGTAGAAAGGGAAGTAGACAAATTTAAAAACACTGACCCAAATTCTGGGGACTATAATGTTACTAGAAACTATTTGGATCTGGTTTCTGCGTTGCCTTGGGAGAATCCTGTTCCGAAGGAAATAGATATCCAAAATGCGAAAAAAATTCTCAATCGAGATCACTACAAATTAGAAGATGTGAAAGAGCGTATCTTGGAATTCTTGGCGGTTCGGAAATTGAACCCTAAAGGAAAAGGATCCATTCTCTGTTTGGTGGGACCACCTGGAGTAGGAAAAACTTCAATTGCAAAATCTGTAGCCGAAGCTCTAGGTAGATCCTTTTATCGATTTTCTATTGGAGGAATTCGAGATGAAGCTGAAATCAAAGGACATAGGCGGACATATATAGGAGCTATGCCTGGCAGAATCCTCAGTGCCCTAAAAATCACGCAATCCAGAAACCCTGTAATCCTCTTGGACGAAATTGATAAAATAACCCAAGGCTTTCAGGGAGATCCGCAGGCGGCACTCTTAGAAGTTTTAGACCCCGAGCAAAACAGTACATTTAGAGATCACTACCTTGACTTACCGTTCGATTTGTCTCAGGTTTTTTTCATTGCCACGGCTAACACGGCAGATCCGATTCCACGCGTATTGCTAGATAGGATGGAGATCATTCAGCTTTCTGGATATATTACTGAGGAAAAAGTCTCCATTTTTCAAAAGTATCTTTGGAAAAAAATCTTAGAGAAAAATGGACTGTCTTCCAAACTATTTACGATTCAAAAACCCACTCTCCTGACTTTGATCAATTCCTATTCTCGAGAATCGGGACTAAGGGGTCTCGAAAAAACCTTTGATAAGTTAGCTAGAAAAATCGCACTCAAGTTCGTTCAAAAAGAGAAGATACCAAAAGAAATCAAAGAGTCCGATTTAAAGACTTTTTTAGGACCCCCTCCTTTCCAAGACGATCGAATTACTTCTATTAAAATACCTGGCACAGCATTGGGGTTAGCTTGGACTAGTGCCGGGGGATCAACTTTGATAATAGAAGCTGTCTTTGTGTTGGGAAAACCAGGAATCCTTTTGACTGGACAATTGGGAAAAATGATGGAAGAATCAGCGAATATAGCTTATTCTTTTATTAAGAATTATGTAGGCAAGAACTTGCCTGAGCAATCTTTACATTTACATGTTCCAGATGGAGCAACACCAAAAGATGGACCAAGCGCCGGAATCACTATGGCTGTGGCAATACTATCGTTGATCCGTAACAAAGCCATGAAGGCTGATTTCGGTATGACAGGTGAACTTACTCTTACAGGCGAAGTTCTTCCTATTGGAGGTTTAAGGGAAAAAATTGTTGCCGCCAAACGAGTGGGAGTTAAGTCAATCATATTTCCAAAAGACAATCAGAGCTCTTTTGAAGAAATCCCAGATTATGTTAAGAAAGGAATTAAATTCTATCCTGTTTCTAGATTTGAAGAAGTAGACAACTTGGTGTTTTCAAAGAAGTAGAGTTTATGCAAAAGAAACGCGAACAGCCCTCTTTCTTGAAGAAGTTATGGAATCGCCGAATGACCATTTTCTGGTTAACTGTTATTGCTGGTTTGTTTATTGGAGCATTTTGGGTGGGCGGGGCCTATTTGGTTTGGACTAGTGAAGAGGCGAGAGTTGTTCGGTCCTTAGAAAAATACCAAAAGGAAATTGGAGGAAACGGGCAGAGCTTCCAACCTAAGCCAATTCTCATTCGAGATCGAGCTGGAATTGTCACAGGTGAGTTTTATCGTAGAAGTTTTAAGCCAATCCGAGTAGATAATCTAAATAAACACCGAATCATCATTTGGGCACTTTTGAGTTCCGAAGATCGAGAGTTTTTCGTGCATTCAGGTGTCAACTATGTTGCAATTATACGAGCTTTGGTTGCAAACATCACGCAATTTCGGTTATCCCAAGGGGGAAGCACGATTTCTCAGCAGTTAGCAAAACTGACATTAAATTTAGGTAAACGAAATCTCTCCAATAAACTCACAGAATTGTATGCGACGTTTTACATAGAAAGTAGGTTTTCCAAAGAAGAAATCTTGGCTATGTATTTGAATCAAATTTTTCTAGGGGAAAACAATACAGGAGTGGAAGAGGCTTCTCGTTATTATTTTCGTAAGCCAGCAAGCGAGCTTACTTATGAAGAAGCGGCACTCATCGTGGGCATAATTCCAGCACCCAGTCTTTATAACCCAATGAGAAATTTGAAAATCGCATTAAACAGACAAAAACGGGTTTTGTCTGACATGGCTAAAAATCCGGAACTGAGTCAGAACCCTAAATTCGATTTAAAGAAATTCACCGAATCCATGGATTCTGGCCTTAAAAAGTTCTATATCCAGTATAAAGTGAAAGAAACAAAAGTTGAAGATGATTTGGAAGTCACAAGTGAAATCGGCAAATTTGGAGCAAACAAAGACTTTAGAATCAATCTCAGCCCTGATTTTAATGCAGAGATTAGGAACTTTGTTTTAGAAACCTTTTCTGATGAGGACTTAGATGAGACTTCGCTTGAGATTTTCACAACTTTAGACATTGAAAAGCAAAGGATTGCTGAATCCGCATTGCGTTACGGCATAGATGAAGTCAGAAAAGAAATACAGAAAGAAATTATAAAAGATAAAAACAAGTCACAAGAGTTTCTGGAGAGCCTCGCTCTTCGAATGACAGGTGCAATGGTCGCGTTAGATCCTTTGACCGGAGACATTGAAGCATTGGTTGGAGGATACAAGATATCCAACTCTTACCAGATCAATCGAGTGGAAGAATCCCGAAGACAGCCGGGATCCACTATCAAGGCTTTAGTATATGCTCTAGCCTTTGAAAAAAGAATCATCAATCCTTCCAGTTTGGTCATAGATCGAAAGTTGAACATCGCAGGATACTCCCCGAAAAATTGGTACAAAGGTTTTCGAGGCGAGATGACAGCCAGGCAAGCACTGGCTCAGTCAGTAAATACCGTATCGGTCACTTTGTTAAATGAAATAGGTTTGAACTACTTTTTGGATAAACTAGGAAAGATTCTTTCTTTGAGCGACGAACAAGTAAAAGAGCGATTCAGTAAAAACCTTTCTTTGGCTTTGGGATCTGGGGAATTGAGCCCAATGGAACTTGCAATTGTCTATGCTACCCTTGCCAACGGAGGAAGAAAAGTCACTCCACGTAAGATTTTGAAGATTGTGGCCGAGGATGGCAGAGAGATTTTTGTAGCACCTGAATTGCAAGATTCAGAACAAATCATTGATCCTGTGGCGGCGGCTATGGCACTCAATACTTTGGAATCAGTTCTCTCTGGGGAGGGAACAATGCAAATCAAACAAAAAGAAGGTGAAAAACTCTTATTTGCAGGAAAAACAGGAACCGTTCAGTCGCCTAAATCGGCAAATAAAAAATGGGGAGGACTAAAAGGCGTTCGAGACACTTGGTTCTCAGGGATTTTACCCCGTCATGTGACAGTCGTTTGGGTTGGGCATGATGAAGGAGCACCATTTCCTGGTTCTGGTTCTGGCGTTGCAGGTAGCATTTGGGTGAAATATGTTCGAGAGGTAAACGCTAAGATAGGCTTTGGAACTGAGCTTATACCTAGTTTTGTGGGAGACTTTGTGCGAATAGATGTTTGCGGCGATGATGGAACCGTTTTAGAAAAAGATCCCACGTATGTCTGTAAGTTTCCCCTGTTGGCACAATACTATTACATTGGGGATTTGCCCAAAAAAAGGAGCGGATTCAATCAAGCTTCCACGCCTCAACCATCGTCCACAGATGCTCAAGGAAACGAACCCGAGTCTGAAATCAGTAAGTATGATATAGAAAATGAAGAGCCCGAATCCCCCGATGCAGTGGAATTAGAGCCACCACTTATAATAGTTCCGAAAGGGAAGGATACTCCTTAAACCGGGGTGAGACTAAGTAGCTTTCAGGAATCGACCAGAGATAGATCCAAGGAGCTTCTTCAATCAATAGATTGATAATGTTTTCTAAGTTCTTTGTATCTTTTGGGTCTCTTTTTGCTATCATCTCTGTTAGACGTGCATTTTTGTAAAAGGCCCTGTTTCCACCCGATCCCAGCTTTTCACCATGAAACAGAGGATCTATGAAGTTCCAGGGCGAGTCAAAATCTATATACCAAGTCAAAAGCGTTAGGTCTCCTTTGCCTTCAGCATTCTCTTTGTAGAGAGGAGCTTTTTCCATTCCTTTTAGGACAATGTGTAGACCCAGTTCTTCAAGAGCTGAAAGGATTGCTTTCCCTTTTGCTTGGTTCTCATCGTCTCCCCTCATTCTAAATTCTATATTTTGGGAAAGAATTGCAGGATAGCACTTTGACTGGGAAAGAAAGAGTTTTGCTTTGGCTAAGTCAAAACTATAGGGATTTACAGTGTTTTCCGTTTTATAAATACTTTCGTAAAACGGCAACGGCAAAGGTCCTCTAGTTTCATCTGCATAACTGTTCAACAGTTTTTCAATGATCAGTTTTCTTGGAATGGCAAAGTTAAGGGCTTTGCGAAAGGAAAGATCAAAACATGGATTGTTGGCATTGATGGCGACATATTGAACAGATTTGCCTTTTTTTGTGATCATTCTTTCTGGAATTGCTTCCTTTTGATTCAGAAGAAAATCACTTAGTTTTAAAAGATCCAAACGATCTTTCTTGTAGAGATATAGAGCAGTTAAACTTTGTGGTAAGATTTGGATAACAATTTCTTTCGGTAACTTTGGATCGTCGGTTCTTCGCTTAAGGTTCAGTGATTCTCCTTTTTTCCAGTCAGAAACAATAAAAGGAGCAAAGGACTCAAACTTCTTTTTCTTTACCCAAGCGTCTTCATTTAAAACAGAAGCGAAGGGTAGAGCAAACTTCTCTTGAAGGATTGATTCTGAAATGTCGCCGACTCCTCTAACGAGAATAGAATCATGCAAAACAGAAACGGAACTAATGAAGCTATACTCATTTTTTCTTGGCCAACTTTCCAATCGCATACGACCCAAAGTAAAAGCAATATCTGAAAGGGAAGGCTGGTTAGTAGCAGGTTTGATTTCGATTTCCCATTCAAAGCCGCCATTCGTTTTCCGATAGGTGGATTTCTTTGCTATGTCTTGAACTGTGATTCCATTTTCAAAACGATAAAGACCCCGATAGATAAACTTTGCCAATTTTTGCGAAACAAGATCCGTTGCAAAAAGTGGATCCAAAGAAGCCGGATCGGTCGGAAACCCAAAAACCAAGGAAGTTCTAGGGGGTTCTGGAGTGCAAAAAAGGAGGGACAAAAGAAAGAAATAGAGGGATACCGTTCTCATTAGTGGATCTTTATAAAAGGTTATTCCCTTATCTCCTAAAATACAAATTTCGCCTAGGAGTTGGGATTTTTCTCTCTTTTTTTGTCTCTATTTTCAATGGAGCTTCTCTTACGTCTCTCATTCCTATTTTTGATTCTTTGGGAGCTGGGGATCAATACAAGTTTGAAATCGCATTAACTAAAAGAGACCAGTTTCTCTTACAAGGATCATCGCAAGGCAAAGATTTCCAGGGTTTCGAAGCGGTAGAGCTCTTTTTAGCTACTACGAAAAGTCGCATAAACATCCATTTTGCGGATAAAACACCGGATGAGCTTGTGCTCATTTTTTGTAGCATCATTCTTCCTATCTATGTCTTAAAGCTTCTTTGTCTTGCGGGAACTGTTTACTTTGTCAACTCAAGTGGACTTCTCGCGATTCGTGACTTGCGATTGGTATTGTTCCAAAAAATGCAAAATCTGCCCTTAAACGATTTTCTGCGTGAAAAGACGGGGATATTGATGAGTAGAGTCATCAATGATGTAGATGTCATTGGCAAAGTAGTCTCCAATGATTTAAAGGACGCAGTTAACGATATTTTTTATATCATTACCCACCTAATCATTCTCTTGCTTTTGAGTTGGAAACTATTCTTTCTTATTTTCATAGTCATCCCTTTGATTTTAGGTCCAGTCACTGCTTTTGCTGAAAAGATACGAAAAACGACTAAGTCCCAACAAGAACAGTTATCTTCTTTAAATGGAGATCTTCAAGAAGTGATATCTGGCATTCGAGTGATTCGAGCCTTTTCGATGGAAGAGCATGAAGCAAATCGATTTTTTTCGGTTAACAATGAGCTTTCTGTAAAAACTTTCAAAACGCATTTTTACCATCAGGTGGGTCCTGCATTGATCGAACTTTCAGGGTCTTTAGTCACTATGGTTTTCTTAGGAATTGGAGCCTTCTTGTTAGAGGATCCTAGTTTTTCTAAAGGAATGTTTCTTGCTTTCTTTTTGACTTTGATATTTCTAATGAGACCTCTCAAGCAAATGGGAATTCTAATGAATTTGGTCCAAGCTTCTAAGAGTGCCGCCGAACGCGTCTTCGAGTTGATTGATCGAGAGAGCGATATACTAGAAATACCTAGTCCCATTGATCAAAAAAGTTTGAACGAAGGAATCTTTTTTAAGGATGTTAGCTATCGGTATCCCGGTTCTGATAAAGATGCCCTCCACGGAATCAATCTTTCCATCCCCAAAGGCCAAAAAATTGCTTTTGTAGGGTCTTCCGGGGCGGGAAAATCCACTTTAATTGACCTTCTTCCTAGGTTTATTGATCCAACCCAAGGTACAATTCTCTGGGACTCTGTGGATGCGAAGCATATGAGTTTGGACCAGCTGAGAAGACGGATTGGAATTGTGTCTCAAAACATTTTTCTTTTTAACGGATCCATCAGAGACAATATTGCCTATGGAAACCTAAATGCAACAGATGAAGAGATTCAAAAAGCGGCTGAAGATGCTTTCGCTTTGGATTTCATTTTAGATTTTGAAGAAGGTTTTGATACCAAAGTCGGGGAAAGGGGAGTTATGCTCTCAGGCGGACAAAAACAAAGGATCTCTATCGCCAGAACTCTCTTGAGTAATCCCGAAATACTCATTTTAGATGAAGCCACTTCGGCACTGGACACGGAATCAGAAAAGTTTATTCAACAAGCTTTTGTTCGTCTATACAAGGATCGAACCGTGATAATCATAGCCCACAGATTATCAACCGTTAAGATTGCTGATTTCATTTACCTCTTGGAAGATGGATCGGTTTTAGAATCAGGATCTCATACTGAGTTGATCTCAAAAGAAGATTCAAAGTATAAGAGAATGTATGATCTACAGTTTGAAGAAGTAAAGTCCTAAGCTAACAGAGAAGTTCCGCATTGGGAGCAAAATCTAGCATTGGGCGTTGTTACTGAGAATCCGCAGTTTTGGCAGGTGAAGTGAGGAGGACTAGAGATTGGTTTTAAGGTTTGGATACTGGTTTCCACTTGAAACTCGCTCAGGTTCTTTTCTAATTGCTCAAGGTTTTTTAAAAGAGGTAGGGAGGTTTCCTGGAATTCTGATTCACTGATTTTTTTGGAATGAAAATCAGATCGAAGCTCCTTTAATGCCTCTAGCTGAGATCGTTGGCTTGAAAGTAGTGCTATTTTTTGTTCCGGCAAATCGGAGCCAAAAGGAGATTCTTCATTTTGAAACTTAAAAAAGAAGAACAAATACGGAGCGATCAGAATTCCAATGAACAGTAAAATATAAAACCCAAGTAAATAGTCCATGACCTTTGTCTCTTTCGTCTAGCTGACCATTCTTTTTCTTTTCCGCAATCCTTTTCTTTCTAGGCAATGGTTTCTACTTTAGTCTAAATCTTGATGATTGCGATCATTGGTTCGGGAATTTCTGGCTTAACGGTCGCTTGGTCTCTAAACAAACAAGTACCCATTCGATTGTTTGAAAAGCATCCAACCATAGGTATGGCGGCTTTTACTACGATTCTAAACTTGAATGGCAATGCCATTCCCTTCGATATTCCTTTTCGAACCATCAAACCAGACTATTATCCTCACTTGTATCAGATTTTTGCGAAAGCGAAAATTGAAACCATCCCTGTAGATTATTCGTTTCGTATAGAAAGTGAAGGCGAACCTGTGTTTGGATTTAAAAGCTATTCTTTGCTAGGCAAGACCTTTGCCTTTCCTGATCTAGAGTCCTTGCTTTATCCCAAAGGAAGAGAAATCCTAAAGGACTTGCTTCGATTCTACAGTTCAAGCAAATCCGAATGGGAGAAGTTTCCTAAACCAGCAAGTGTTTTAGAGTTTTTGGAAGCTAATCAGTATTCATCTGCATTTATCCACGATTTTTTGCTTCCATCTTTTTCACTTGTTAATACATGCAAAACAGAAACGGTAGCAAATTATCCAGCAGAGTCAATTCTCTCCTATCATACTCCTGGCTTTACCTATACTCCACAAAGAACCGCAAAGTATGGAACATCTGATATTTCTCAAAAGCTTTCCAAAGATGTTGATGATATTCATTTTGGTGCAGACATTAAGACTATCAAGCGAACAAAAGAGGGTTTGCCTAGAATCGATTTCAAAGATGGGAGCTCTCAAGTTTTTGAGCATATCGTATTTTCCACTCAGGCTAACCAGGCAAGGGCCTTGTTGGGAGAAGAGTTTGGTGAAGAAATCAAAGCCTTGTCCTATTTTCAGTATGAGGCGAGCGATGTCTTACTCCATACGGAAGAGAATTTCTTTCCAATTCGAAAAACAGCATTGCTTTTCCGAGTTAAGAAGACGGAAGACAAACCAGAAGTGACCCTCGATCTTTCTAGGATTTTACCAAATTTGAAAGGGAGCCAGGTTTTTCAAACTTGGAATCCGCATTCTTTTCCAGAAGATTCTAAAATTCTAAAAAGAGTTTCATTTGAAAGACCAGTGGTAAACGAAACCACCAAACAAGGAATCAATTTGCTTTCTGAATTTCACAATGATCCCAATCGAAGGGTCTGGTTTTGTGGGTCTTATTCTCTACATGGAATTCCACTTTTAGAAGCAGGAGCAAAGTCTGCATTGCAAGTGGCAAGCAAGATCTTAAAAAAGGAAGTAAAGGATTTGTTGATTTAAAAATCGTCTAACCTGGTTTCTCTGCTGAGTAGAACCCATACTGAAGGTTTCCCGATTCATAGGCTTTTAAAATTCCTTCGCTAAATAGTCTCAAAGTAAAGGACTGAGATTTACAAAACTGAGCAAATCCTGGAAACAAATGCTTAGACCAATCTTCAGACCGAAGCATTCGAAATCCAGATTGCACTAGGTAATCTTCATTTTTCTGCAAAGTGCCCCAGTTACTGGAGGGAATCAAGGCAATCTGGCTTAAGAATGACCCGAACCAGCCCAAAGAGGTTTCCGCCACCTTTGGAAAAGCCACATCCGTGATTACAATTCTACCACCTGGTTTGAGAATTCGAAACATCTCTCGTATTGCTTTTGCTTGGTCATGAAAATGATAGAAACAGTCTAGAACAAGAATAGCAGAAATCTGATTGGATGGTAAATCCTGGATTCCTTCCCAAGAAGTTTTCTGAACAGTGATTTGGTCCAAACCTAATCTCTGAAATTCAGTTTCCGCAAAGTCGCTTTGGGAGCCTTTCAAATTAATATATCTGACCTGGGAAAATCCGATTTCAGATGCCAAGAAAATGGAACTTCCACCTAAGCCAGCACCTACGTCAACAGCATACTCCTTGTTTTTCAGAGAAGATATATCGACAGTTGCCTGTTTGCAAAATTCAAGCGCCGCATCCGCGTAATTTGCTGATTCTGAATTCCAAAAACCAAAGTTGGAAAAGGAATAGGGTTGCCTTTGGGGAAAATCCTTTAGAGGCGCTAAACTAAAAGGATAGGGTTCAAAGAATGACAAGGGCAAAAAAAAAGGGGCTTAGAGCCCCAAGTTTAGAAATCAATGAAATGTAAAGACTATCGGAATCCTTCAGTTTTGATTTGTCCGTGATCCAAGTAAAGACCAGTAGAAGTAACGGAAGGAGCTCTCAAATGGCCAGAGTATTGAACGTAGGTTTGGTTGCTATTGAAAGGCCAGATTCCTTCGCTCTGAGTTAGAGATTGTTGGCATTTGCTTAGTCCACCAGTTCTGTTGTAACCGCAAGATGAATGGTAAGCCACAGCATAGTCATCTTCTCCTGGAAGGATTGCCGAAGCTCCAAACATTCCTTTGTAACCTGGAACATGGAAAATAGTAACTCCTCCTGTTATGTTGTGGTTAAAGGAAGAGCGCGCGGCTGAAGTTTGGAGAGAAACATCCATCGCGTTTCCACCGAAACCAAATGTTATGCCTTGTAGAGAGTTTGCAAGTTCAGATCCACCAGAAGCCGCGGCAAGGGCTGTGACGCTAGTGATGTTAAACCCACGAGAAGCGGCAGTGGCTCCCAGGTTTGAAAGCCAGAATTCAATGGCATAGCAACCGGCAGAATGACATACGATTTTGCAGGAGTTTGTGCCTCGGCAAAAATTTGTGAGACCAGTGGAGATGTTGGTTTGGGCTCTTGCTGATCCAAAAGTGCGTGGATCTGAGGTTCCATCGTAACCAATGAAAAACTTTGTTCCCGAAACGGAGTTGGTAGAAGTGCCCCAATAGTTGTTCACATCTGTAGTGCCAACACCGTTGTGGTTGCTTCCGGATTTACCGTGAATGAAAATGGTGCGGTTTTGAGCACTAAGGGAAGCTCCTAAGCAGAGCGTTAGAGCAAAGGCAAGTGTGGTTCTTAGCATATTTGTTTTCTCCTGGGAAATTGTTTCATTTCAGCCTAAATTAAGGCAAAATTAAGGCAAATCTTTTTTTTACTTTACGATTCCTTTTTTTACAAGCAGGTTACAAGGCGAAATAGACGGGTCAAACGAGGGAAAATGGACTTTTTGAAGCAATATGGCAAATGGATCGGGTTGGTAGCAATCGTTTTGGTAGTTGGATTGGCTTTTTTCCAAGGAACCACTAAGGATGAATCAAAAAAAGCAGAAGAAGAAAAACAAAAAATGCTGTCGAGCACCCAGGACCCTAGTCGGTCGCAGAATTCAAATTCAACGGGAGGGTCTTCAGAAGAGGAAGGGATTCCAGAAGATGGAGTTACGCCAGCCTTGGTTCTTGAAAACTACAAAGAGTGGGCACAGTATCCGCCTTATTCGAGACCTATGTCTCTTTTAAATTACGACCTTGCCTTTCCTTTCTTAGTTGAAAATTCACCGGAGTACCTAACTGATCCGATCTCCAAAGAACCGAATGGTTATGTTTGCTTGTTCCAGCCCAAGACTTGGGCTGTGATCGGTCCCAAAGATTCGATTTATATCACTTTGGAATGCAGAGACAAAGATCGAAACAGAGCTAAGATTTCCATAGACAGCCACCAAATGTATAGAGAGTGGGAAGGAAAACGCATTGGAACCGTTAGTGCCGATGTCGGTGACAATGGAACTGACGGAGACCAAACACGTGGAGACAATGTCTACACATTCGCCTGGAAACCATCTAAGTCAGATTGGGGTCAAATGTCTCTCGAAGCTGAAATCACCTATGGTCCACAAAACACAAAAACAAAATTAAAAACTACTTTCTTCTCTTCACCGAATATTCCTGCTGAGTTTCCAGGTATTTTCACTGAATCTATCCAAGATGGATCTCTGTCTGTCAAAGCTGTTGTGCAAGTGTATAGAAAAGGAAGATACCACCTAGAAGCAAATTTAAAAGATGAAAAGAATGGTGAATACATCTCCTATGCCACGTTTGATGGGGAACTTAAGGCAGGAGCCAATGACGTTGAATTTATTTTTTTCGGGAAGATATTGAGGGACAAGGATCTAGATGGCCCCTACCAGGTAACGGCTTTTAGGGGGCATCGAGTCAATCTTCCAATTGATCCCGACTGGTTTAGCCAAGGAGATGAGGGCTTACGAAAAATCCAAGCCGCAAAAACTACTGAACCGGATAGAGAGTTGGTTTACCCATTCAAAGAAGAATACAAAACTAAATCGTATAAAGTTGAGTCCTTCTCAAAAGCCGCTTGGGATTCTCAGGAAAAACAAGATCGAATTCGACTTTTGAGTTCTATTCAATGAAAAACTTAATGAAAAGCTATCGAGTTCCCATTCTCTTTCTTGGGTGTTTGTTATTCCTTGCTGTGCTTAGCCATTTTTGGTTTTGGGGGAACGTATACCTTTCGAGACCAATCTATTCGGGAGAGGTTAAAATCCAAAATTTTCCAGGATCTGCAAAGGTATTTCGGGACCAAAATGGCGTGCCCCATATTGAAGCAGATTCGAGCAAAGCCGCATACACAGCACTAGGCTATACCATGGCTAGTGACCGACTTTTTCAAATGGAATTGCAAAGAAGGGTAGGGCAAGGACAGCTTTCTGAGATTTTTGGTTCGGCTCTGTTAGAATCTGATCTTTTTTTGCGAACTTTGCTTTTGAGAAAATCAGCAGAAGATTACTTGAAGTCGAACTCCAAGCTGGCGCCTGAGGCTTGGATTGAACTAGATGCTTTTCTAGATGGAATCAATGCCTTTATCGCAGAAGACAGGTTACCTATTGAGTTCAAAATTTTAGGATTCAAACCTAGAAAATTTGAGCGGATCGATTCTATCGCATTTTTATACTATATGGGATTTTCTTTCGCTGAAGGAATAAAATCAGATAGTCTTTTTTCGATTTTGGAGTCTCAGCTGACAGGCCGATTGGTTCGAGAGTTGTTTCCTCGTTACGATTTCGAGCCAAATGCATCAATTTTGGAGAGTCAACCCGGAGCAAAGCTAACAGCGAAGCTGGAACCTAAGGGCTTGAATCTAAATGAAAAAGTTCTACCTTTTCTTGTGGCAATGGACGATTTGAAAATTCCTATTCCACCACTCCTTGGAAGCAACTCCTGGGTTCTTTCAGGGAAACGTACAGAAAGTGGCGGAGCCATTCTTGCAAATGACCCTCATATTGGGCTTTCTAATCCAGGAACATGGTACGAGGCACATGTGAAATTCCCAGGGTACGAAACGTACGGTTACTTTCTTTCGATTTTGCCTTTTCCCTTGGTAGGTCACAATCGAGAAAAAGCCTGGGGCTTAACCATGCTTGAACAAGATGATGTGAACTTATATGCGGAGACCATTCGAGGAGAAAAGGTAGCATTTAAGAATGTTGAAGTTCCATTGGTTTTCCAAGAAGAATTGATACCACAGAAAGATGGTTCAACAAAGTCTGCTACAATTCGAATAACACCTCATGGACCAGTGATTACTGATTTTGTAAAAGGATATTCCGGAAGACCATTGAGCCTATTTTGGGTGAATCATCAAAACATCAATCCTTTGGTTGAAGTACTTTTTCTTTTAGGAAGAGCCAACTCATTGAAAGAAATGGAAGATGTTGGTGGTCTAGTGATAGCTCCTGGTTTGAATATCAGTTATGCGGATAAGAATGGAAATATCGGCTACTACGCGATAGGTAGATTTCCAATACTAAAAGGCAATGTTCGAAAAATTTTAGAAGGTAGCACTGGGGAGTCTGAAGTCACTGGTTATTTGCCCTTTTCTGCAAACCCACGATTGATCAATCCAAGTAATGGAATCATAGTTACGGCGAATAACTTAGTAACATCCAAGCCACTCCCTGCGGTTGGCATTCCTGAAGGAAATTGGCATCCACCAGATCGCTTTTTAAGAATTCGATCCCTCTTAGAAACGAAAGAGAAATGGTCAACCGAAGACCTATCCAAAATGCAATTTGATACATATAGTTCCTTTGCACCTGAGTTTTTAAAAATCGTTTTACCTATTCTGGGAGAAAGATCCCATTCTGGGGAAAAAGCCGCGATCTCTCAATTGAAGGAATGGGATTTTCAGAACGATCGAAAATCTAAGGGAGCTTTGGTTTACCAAGTTCTTTTCGCCGAATTACACAAAGCAATTTATTTAGATGAACTCGGAGAGGAAAAATACAAGCTTTACGGTGAATTTGCTGATAGCTGGATAAGTTTTCGTTATATGATGAGACATCCGGAAAGTTTATTCTGGGATGACATTGCAACCGTCGGTACAAAGGAAACCCAAGCCAATAGAATTGAATTAGCCTTTCAAAATACTGTTCGATTTTTAGAGAAAGAGATTTCCAGTTCTCCTTCTCTTTGGGTTTGGGAGAAGTTGTACCGAATCAAGCACCCTCATCCTTTGGGAAAGATTCCTCTTTTAGGAAAAATTTTTGATTTAGGCCCTTTCCCAGCAACCGGAGGACCAGAGGTTATCAACAATTTGAAATACAAAATAGTCGCTGGGGATTTCACTGCAACGGCTGGTCCATCGAAAAGAAGAGTCATCGATTTTGGAAACTTAAATCACTCTAAGACCCAAACTCCCCTTGGGAATAGTGGGCATCTTGGAAGTCCATTTTATGGAAATCTGATTGAGGATTATAATTCGGGTAAGGCGAGATCTATCTTATTTGAAGCCAATGACTACCAAAGTACAGAATACCAAATGACCTTTGGGGCCAATTGATATTCTAAGTCGCGGACATTCTTCGTTTAGTGGATTGTTTCCCAAATTTTAATAAAGATTAGACCTAATGCACTCAAGGTGGCTCCAATGATTGGAACACCTAATAGTCGAATTGTAAAATTCAAAGATTGAAATCCTTGGTTCATCTGCGTTTGCAAACTTTGGAATCGTAATTCCATTTCAGTTCGAAGGGCTTTCATTTCGATTCTGATACTTTGAATATCCGACTCCAAGGACTTTACATTTTGCTGCATTTCAGCTCGAAGAGCTTGAATATCCGACTCCAAGGACTTTACATTTTGCTGCATTTCAGCTCGAAGAGATTGAAGATCCGACTCCAAGGACTTTACATTTTGCTGCATTTCAGCTCGAAGAGTTTGAATATCCGACTCCAAGGACTTTACGTTTTGCTGCATTTCCATTCGCAACACCATAACATCTGAAGCTACGCTTTTTATCTCGAATTTCATTTCTGATCTAAGAGTCTGAATATCCTTTTTCAAATCGTTCTGAAGCGGCAGGAATTTTGATTCTTCAATTTGAAACATAGCTGTACTTCGATTTCTTTCCAAAGAATCCTCGATCCAGTCTTGGATTTCAACCGCAATTTTAGTGTCGATGCTTGCCTTTTCTAGTATTTGATAGAGTTTGAGATTGGTTTCCATAATCCCTCCGCTCTTTATAGGCAAAGCATTGAATCAATTGGCTTCCGACTTATCTACTTCCAGAAGAACTCGAAGAATTGCTAGAGCTTCCAGACCTAGAAGAACTGTATGATGATCCAGAATTGGATCTTCGGTAAGTCGAATGACTCCGATTGCTTGATCTACTGGATCTATACTGAGTAGCACAAGTCAATTCACAGGCATTCAGTAAGCTTGTACAGGTTGAAAACGTTTGGAATGCACTCTGGTTTGGAGTTTGGCCTGCCAACAATACACAAACCGATTGCTGAGAAGCACAGTTTGCGGAACAAGTCCGATGAGAATTCACTCCTCCACCTCTGTTTGAACAGTTAGTCAGTAACAAAACCAAGGCGATTCCAAGACCTAGTTTCCAAGTGTTTTTAATCTTCATTTTTTTCGCTCGTCCTTTGCGAGCTGTGAATTCAGTATCCTCTATTTTTTCCCTTTTTGAAATGGAGGATATCCACAATTGTGGCTTTCCCCTAAAGATTTTTCTTGCTATAGGGCAAAACCCCTATAAAAAAAGGGAACAAGATGAACCAACGTCGGTTTCGAATTCTATTCCTTTGGTTTTATGCACTTTCTCTGGCTTTATGGATTGTCGAAGAAATCTACACTCTCACAAACCCACCCGAAATTTTTGATCGTTACCGCTTACTCATTGCAAGCTTTGAGGCTTTGGTTTCTGTTTCTTCCTTCCTTGCCATCAGCATTTTATACAATGAATTGAAAACCGAAGCTCTAGAAAATTCCAATGCAAAGGACCTAGTTCTTGAGTTGAAACGAAACAATCGAATTCTAAAGAATCCAGAATCCGAATTTTGGAAAGAAGTGAAGAACCAAATGGAAATCTGGAAATTGACAGATGCTGAAAAAGAGGTTGCAATTCTTTTGTTACGTGGATTCTCACACCAACAAATCGCTGGCGTTCGGCAGAAAAGTCTACGGACGATTGAGAACCAGACTGCTTCTATTTATGAAAAATCATCTATGCGGGGGAAATTAGAATTTATCTCATTTTTTCTAACTCCCCTTCTACCCGAGGAAGACTAAATGAAAACCCTAGCCTGTTTCCTGATTTATGTTAGTATAGGTCTTCCCATTTTCAGTCAGGATCTCTTGGATCAAAAAGGCAAAAACAAGCAATCTCAGTTGTTAAAGGAAGATTCTGAAAGAAAAGCTAAAATCCTAGAAAAGTACAATGCTTTTTACCAAAAGTGGAAGACAAGATACCCTGGATTGGATTTTAAAACCTTACCTATGGAGCCTAGCCTAGCAAAGGACATTGTAGAACACAATTCGGCACC
>JAIXRB010000038.1 GCA_027485405.1 Leptospiraceae bacterium
ATTACAACCCTTTGGTAATTAGCTAGCAGAGGAAGAATCGATTCCCAGTTTTTTCCAAAAGCATATCCACCGAAGAATAGAAAGCCCGACCAAACCAAGACCCCCAAGGTATAACTAAAGAAAAAGAGGATCACAGGCATTCCCGACATTCCGGCAACAATCGCAACAAAGAACCTTAGTCCAGCGGAGAAACGCGAGACCGAAACTACAAAAAATGAGCGCTTTGCAAACCAAGCTTTCGCCAAATCCAGTTTTTGAGAATCGGAGAGCCGAGAGATCAGTTGAAAGCGGCTACTCGCAAGCACTCCCAAGATCCTCTGACCAAAAAAAAACATTGTGAAAGCCCCAATCCAGTTCCCGATCAGATTGGCAAAGAATAGACTGCCTGTGAAAAACACCGAAGAGGCACGGCTGGCTAGGTAGCCTAAAAATACGGTGACCGTATCTCCCGGCCAAGGTGGGAATACGTTTTCAAAAAAGTTGGAAAAGACAGTGAACAAAAATAGCCAACTGGCAGGCAGTTCGGAAATCCGAAGAAGCCAGGATTCAACGAAATTTGGGCTCACGAGCTAGATTAAGTCTTTTTCTGGATCCTTTGGCAAGGAGAAAGTAAAAAAGCTGGAAGAGAGATGCCCTTCCTATTCTCTAACTCTATGCACTTCTGTTTTCTGATCCTGGTGTTTTTGCTCTCCTGCACCCCAAAACATGACGAGAGAGTAAGCTATTCCTTTGACCGAATCACCTTTGCCTTCCAACCCACCCAAGTTCCCACTCCGTTCCCTCGATCTTTCTTACCCGACGAAGTTCAATTCCAGCGATCCGTAGACCTTAAATCAGGGTTCTTAAATTCGAAAGAGGCGTATTTGGTTCTGATTTCAAAAACTGAGTCGAATAAAATAGCAAGTGATATTGAATCCAGAAGCAAATTCGGAGATTGGAAGCTTTTAGAAAAAACCGAAAAAGATAAAACTATTACATTGCTTTTGGAAGGATTTCTAAAAAAATACATTTCAATTATCATTTTTGATACGGGAGAAACGCGTATCGTAAAGTATTTTTTCAAGAAGAATACAGGGTACTAAATTCAATGAACAACTGGTTTTCGAACAAAAATGAAGTTATCGTTTATATACTATTATTCGGTCTTTTCGGTACAACTTGTTTTTCACTTTTCTTTGTTTTTAAACCTTATTTATGGGCTGGAGTTTTAGCACTTTTAGTTTATATAACTTCTCGCAAATTCCATAAATCACTTCGACATTTCTTAGGCACCAGATTCTATTTCCTATCACCTTATTTCATGTTAATTGGTTTAATCACTTTCTTTTTCTTGCCTAGCTATTTGATTTTATCAACCTTACTCATTGAATCTCTAAATATTGTAAGCTATATTCGAAACCAATTGACCGAAGAGTCTGTTGTTTCACTCATTTTAAATTCTCCATTGATCACTGATTATTTCACGGAAACCGAATTCTTTTGGACAAAGCTACCTGAATTTTACACAGAAACTTTTGGTGGTTCCATGGACATTCTAAACCTTGATTCTATCTATGGAATTCTTAAAAATAGTTCATCCTTTCTGTTAGGTTCTATAGAGATACCAGGAGCCATTGTTTTCAATCTCTTCTTTACCTTTATTTTGCTCTTCTTTTTGTATAAAGAAGGTTCAAGATTAGAAAACTTGATTTCCTTATACTTGCCTTTTCCAAAAGAAATTGAAGACAGACTGGGAAGGCGAATCGAGGAAGCATTGCGGACCGTTATGCTAGGAAACATTTTCATTTCTCTTTTACAAGGAGCCATGGTATATTTATTGCTCTTGTTTAGCCCTGTTTCAAACCGATTTCTACTTTCAAGCATTGCCTCCATTTTCTCATTGATTCCCGTTGTGGGCACTAGCGTCGTATGGTTGCCAGTTGGAATCTACTTAGGTCTTGTCCAGGACAATTGGCCTTTGGGTATTTTTATCATGGTGGGAGGTGCCAGTTTCTATTTGATTCTCGAAAACCTCGTGAAACCGAAGATTTTAGATAAAAAATTGAAAACCCATCCATTCTTAATCTTTTTATCTTTAATTGGCGGATTGCAAGAATTTGGTGTTGCAGGAATCATCGTTGGACCTATGTCTCTCACTTTAGTCATTATACTTTGGGATTTTTGGAAAATCTTCCGAGAAACTCGATTTAAAACTTAAACCAAATCGATGGCGCTTTCCTCAACTGCGATTACAGTTTCTGAGCTAAATAGTTTTATTAAAGGACTTTTTACTCGCACCCAAGATCTAAAGAACGTTTTAGTAAAAGGAGAGATCTCAAATCTATCAGCTAGAAGCGGTAGCGATCATATTTATTTTTCTCTAAAAGATAAGAATTCAATCATCAAATGCAATTTCTTTAGTTTTCAGAACAGAAACTACAAAGGTAAGCCTCTACAGAATGGAATGGAAGTTTTGGTTTCTGGCAATGTATCCGTTTACGAAGTCCAAGGAACTTACAATATCCAAGTCCAAACTGTCGAAGAACTGGGCAAAGGAGACATCTTTTTTCAAATCGAACTCCTAAAAAAGAAGCTCTTCGAAAAAGGGATCTTTGCGCCTGAGCATAAGAAACCTATCCCTTTCTTTCCAAAGAGAATTGGCATAGCCACCTCTCCTAAGGGTGCCGCCATAGAAGATATAATCAAAAATGCCCTAGAGCTAAATCCATATTTACAAATTCTGGTTTCACCCTGTTTGGTGCAAGGTGACGGAGCTCCTGAATCCATTGTGGAAGCCATTCAATTACTAAATGATCCTGTTTGGGAAGTTGATGTTATCATCGCTGGACGAGGCGGTGGAGCTACAGAAGATCTAATGGCATTCAATGATGAAAGAGTTGTTATGGCTTTTTTTGAATCAAGGATTCCCATTGTTTCAGCAGTGGGACACGAAATCGACCACAGCTTGTCGGACTATGCGGCTGATCAATACACTTCAACCCCAACGGCGGCGGCAAAACTGGTTGTCCCTGATGTGCGCCAAATCCTGGATCGATTGGAAGAATTGGAAGACCGATTAAAAAACTCTTTGAAACTCTATATCTCAACTAAAACTGATAAATTGCAAACCTTACAGAATAGATACATTTTTCAAAATCCAAAAACCCTGCTTGAAAACTCGATGCACCGTCTCGATGAGGTGATGGATAAGATTCTCTCTCGTGCTAAGAACGGAATTGGACTCAAGCGAGAATCTTTGAAAGAAGTTGGTTTGTTATCTCAGTCCATCCAACTTGTGTATCAAACCAAAGCTGGACGGTTGGACTTAGCAAAGGAAAGACTTGAAAATTTCTCGCCATTAGGAACGCTCAAGCGTGGCTATTCGGTTTTACGAAACGCCAAGAAAGAAGTCCTAACACATATCAAAGATGTAAAAGTGGGAGAAAAGGGACAAGTAATTTTACAAGACGGTATACTAACAGTGGAAATTCAGAAAAAAGAAAAAGGTTGGATAGAATGAGCACAAAGCAAAAATCTTTTGAAGAAGCTATCAAAGAACTAGAAGCAATTGCTGAAAAACTGGAGAAAGGGCAATTGAGTTTGGAGGAGTCCATTCTAGCTTATGAAAAGGGTATCGAGTTGAAGAACCTTTGCAATACTAAACTGAAAGAAGCTGAAACTAAAATCGAAACTTTAGTGAAATCCGAAAAAGGCGAAGTAACAAAAACTCAGATCAAAAGTAAAATGCAGAAAGAAGTCGAATCTGACGAAAAGGACGCTCTTTTCTAAGGATGAATTGGCAGGGTTTTTGGATTTTCCTTTACTTAGCGGGAACAATATGGATTGGAGTTTATGCCGCCAAGCGAGTGAAAAATGCAAAAGATTTTATTTTAGCAGGTAGAAGTCTACCCTTACCCATTTCCACTGCGGCTCTTTTTGCTACCTGGTTTGGTAGCGAAACAATTCTAGGCTCCTCCGTAGAATTCGCAAAATACGGATTTATGGGTGTCATCCAAGATCCATTGGGAGCGGCACTTTGCTTGTTTCTTTTAGGAGCGGTATTTGCTCGTCCTCTGTACAAAATGCAGATTCTAACCTTCGGTGACTTTTATCGAATCAAGTTTGGAAAAAGAATGGAGTTTATTTCGGGTGTCTGTTTGATTCTTTCTTACTTTGGGTGGATCGCGGCCCAATTTGTAGCGCTCGGAATCTTATTTCAACTGATCTTTGGTCTTCCTCAATGGATTGGAATTTCTGCTGGGGCTTTGCTCGTTGTTTTTTATACATACTTAGGTGGTATGTGGTCTGTTTCTCTCACGGACTTTGTACAATCCATTTCTATCGTAATTGGACTGATCGCAGTGTTTTATTTTATTCAAGATGAGCTTCCCATTCTTTCTATCATAGAAAAAGCACCGCCAACCTTTTTTCAAATTCTACCTGAGCATACACCTAATTCTTATGTTCATTATATCTCCGCTTGGATTGTCATAGGATTAGGTTCTATTCCGCAACAAGACTTGTTCCAAAGAGTCATGTCTGCTAAGTCGGAAAAGGTGGCAGTTCAGGCGGCCTTACTTTCATCTTTGCTTTATCTAGTTTTTTCGATGATCCCTTTATTTCTCGGACTTTCAGCGATGATAGCCTTTCCGGACTTTTCTCTGGAAGGTGACAACTCACAGATGCTAATTCCAATGCTCGTTCAGAACAAAACTCCAGAATGGATTCAAATTCTCTTTTTTTCAGCATTGTTTTCGGCCATTCTCTCTTCAGCTTCTGGAGCAATTTTGGCTCCTTCCTCCATTCTTTCTGAAAACATTTTAAAACATCTTTGGAAAGATGAATCAAAGGTCAGCTTGTTGAATTTGAGTCGCTATTCAGTGTTAGTGGTTTCTATTGTATCTTATTTTTTAGCGATCGGTAAACCCAGCATATATGCTTTAGTAGAAGATTCCAGTGGCATTTCTTTAGTAACCCTTTTCATTCCATTGGTTTTTGGGCTATATTCAAAAAGAGTTTCCGAATCTGCTGGAATATTTTCCTTAGTTCTAGGTTTGGTGACCTGGATTGGATTGGAGTTTCTAGCTGATGACCAAACAAGTCATTTCTATGGAACAGTAGTCAGTTTTTTTGGAATTTTAGTTGGTATGTTTCTTTTCCCAAAGAGCTCGCTCGAGCAACCAATCAAATAAATCTACCATTTCGATACCGACAGCTTTCGCTTGTTGTGGGATTAAACTAGTTCCAGTCATACCTGGCAAAGTGTTTGTCTCTAAAATATAAGGAATCTGGTCTTGAATGATAAAATCGGTTCTAGAATACCCTCGACAACCTAAACCCAAATGAGCCTTCATTGCTTGGGCTTGCAATTCCTTAGTCAGACTCTCCGAAATAGGAGCAGGAGTGATTTCTTCCGAACCGCCCTTTGTGTACTTGGCTTTGTAGTCGAAGAATTCGGATTTTGGACGAATCTCCGTTGGAACCAACGGTTCCAAACTAAATTTGTTATCTTTGATACGCTCTACAACTCCGATAGAAACTTCTGTTCCACGGATCAATTCTTGGACTAAGAATCTTTCTTCGGTTTCAAATCCCTTTTCCAAAAATTGAATGGCTTCTCGAATTGAACTAGCGGGAGAAGTACTAACACTGGATCCACCTAAGGTTGGCTTAATAAAAACAGGAAAATTGAGATTTGAGGATTCCAGAATTTGTTTGATTTTTGAAATTTCTTTTTTTTCAATTTCTAAGTTTGGCGCAACTTGCAAGCGCAGTTGTTGGAAAAGTAAGTTGCTTCTCTTTTTGTCCATGGCTAGCGCTGATGCCAAGACCCCAGAACCTGTGTAGGGCAAATCTATGGTCTCTAGAAAACCCTGCACTCTTCCGTCTTCTCCAGAACCACCGTGCAAGCCATTGAACACGACATCCAAACCATCAAGATCCGAAAGGTTTACTCTTGGTCCCTGGTTTGGGATTGGGATTCCTTGCTTTTCGCAAAAGATCTTTTCAAAGCTAGAGGCAAATTGACCTTCCGATTCGGAAAGTTCGGATTCAAGAGGGAATTCACCTTCGAAAGCTTTGGGTACCAACCAAACACCAGTTTTTGAAATCAGGATTGGCTTTACTCGGTATTTGTTTCGATCGATGGTTTGGTAGATAAACCGTGAAGATCGCAAAGAAATTTCATGTTCAGAGGAACTACCGCCCAGAAGCAGTCCGACTAGAGTTGGTTTTTGCATTGGTTATTCACTTGCTCAATTAGTCTCAATCCTGCATCTTTCTAAAGAGAGTGCTTTTTTCCACTAAAAAACCCTGGTTTTTGGTTCTCATTTTCGGGCTTCTGCCCTCTACCCTTTTTGCCAAGTTACCCACTCACTTTACAAACCAAACCCCTTCCGACTACTACCAGTTTTGGTTTTTGTACGAGGCAGAAAAGAGAGGCTCACAATCGTTAACAGCTTTTCGACCATTTTATTACAGTTACTCTGATAAAACAACAGCTCTTGAATCCAGATCCTATGTTATGCCCATCTTCTACAAAGAAGAAACCAACCATTGGTATACCTGGACTTCTCTTTTCTTTTTTACTGGAACGGGCATTAAACATCCAGAAGGAGAGGAAGAAGAAGACACAACTCTAATGCCATTCTTTTTTTGGGGAAAAGGAGAGTCTCTCCGCGAATCCTATTTTGGTTTTTTCCCGTTTTATGGACACTTGAGAAGTAAGCTTTCTTATTCTGAAATTAAATTCGCAATGTTTCCTGTCTATGCTGAGTGGAAGTATAAAACGTATTCGGCGAAAAGTGTTCTATGGCCTTTTCTGTTGATTGGAAAAAGTGAATTGCGAGATGATTTTAGACTTTTTCCGTTTTACTCCGTAAAAGAACATCTCGGAAGATACAAGAGACAGTCAATTCTCTGGCCCTTTATCCAATGGGGCGAGGAAAAGCTAAATAAAAAAGAACCGACTTCATACAGCTTCTTTTTTCCATTTTACAATAGGAAGGACAGCCAAGATGGTAACATGAAAAGTAGGGCCTTTCTTTGGTTTCCGATTTTAAATTCTTTGTTTTCTTACGGTTATGATCGCAAAACAGGACACAGGAACTATTCAGCACTCTTCATTTTTTTCCAGTATGGTACTTCTGACAAAAAGGATATGGAAAAAATAGTCATTTTTCCGTTTTATGGATATTCCTACTTTGCGAACAAAGAAGCAGAATACATCACTCCCTTTTACATTCGTCTGACACAAAACACATCTCACTTAAAAGCAGAAGACCTGTTCGTACTTCCTTTTTTATCTATTATGAACCAAGAATTTCCCCAAACTGGGAGAAAGGATCGATATATCAAATTCTGGCCATTCTTTCGAATCCAAGAAGACTCCGAATCCAATTACGTCTTCAATACTGTCTCCCTTTTGCCAGTTCGTTTTGAAGCCTTTGAAGATGTTTGGGATCCAATTTTTAGCATTGTTGAATATAAGCGAGAAAGTAACGGAGAAAAACGAATCAATCTAGTAAGTAGGCTCTATTCTCAAAGGTGGACGGATAAAAAGACGTCCATTCATATTCCCTTATTAGCCGAAATCCAAATTGAAGAGTCTGGTTTTTCTTACCAATTCCTCTATGGATTTTTGGGCATTGACACTAGAAAGGAAAAATCAGAGATTCAGATTCTATGGCTCTTAAAAGTTTAGCCAATCTTCCAAACCGTATCTTAGGTGTTTTAGAAGGAATGGGGTTTACCGTACTTCTTCTTTTTCAGACAATTCTGCAAACACCCTACATCTTTTTTAAACGCAAAGAAATCCTCGAACAGATGTTTATTGCTGGAGTGGGCTCCTTATTTGTAGTCTCTGTTGTCAGCATTTTTACCGGAATGATCATGGGACTAAACACTGGTCTTGGTTTACGTGACTTCGGAGCCGAAGGTCAAATCGGACTTTTACTTACAATCACTCTCACTAGAGAAATGTCTCCCTTTATGACCTCTTTGATTCTTGCGGCTTCTGTCGGTTCTGCGATGGCGGCTGAGATCGGAACCATGAAAGTCTCCGAAGAAATCGACGCCTTGGAAGTTATGTCCATTAGTCCTGTCCGATATCTGGTTCTGCCCCGCATTTTAGGTTTTTCACTGATGGTACCCGTTCTTTGTGTCTATTCAAGTACTTTGGGTATTTTGGGAGGAGCAGTCATAGGGAAATTTCAATTAGGTATAGATATCATAGCTTATTTCCAAGACGTACAAAGTCGCATCACATCCGTTCCTGGCTTAAAAGATTTGTATGTCGGAATCTTTAAAGGCTATATTTTTGGACTAACGGTTTCAACTATTTCTTGTAGCCAAGGACTTCGAACCCAAGGCGGAGCCATTGGAGTGGGAGAAACTACGAGAAAAGCTGTTGTTACTTCTTTTTTAATGGTTATTTTTTTCGGATATGTGATGACGGCTCTATTTTATAATTGAGTTTAATTTTATGCCAGACTTCGCCATACAAATGATCAACGTCCACAAAGCCTTTGGTAAAAGACAAATCCTCAAAGGCCTCAACTTGAGTGTTAAAAAAGGAGAGACCATGGTGGTGCTTGGACCTTCAGGAACTGGTAAATCGGTGAGCTTAAAGCATATAACTGGTCTCTTGGAACCAGACCAAGGAGAGTGCTTTATCTTTGGTGAATCCATGAGCAAGGCAAACTCAAAACAAAGAGAAAAGCTAAGAGCCAAATTGGGCGTGCTATTTCAATCCGGGGCTTTGATCAATTGGCTGTCAGTGTATGAGAACGTTGCCCTGCCTCTCCGCGAACACAGAGGAGTGAGCGAATCCGAAATCCATAGACTGGTTATGGAAAAGCTTGTCTGGTTAGATTTAGTTCCAGCCAAAGATACTCTGCCGAGCGATATTTCAGGTGGAATGAAGAAGAGAGTAGGACTCGCTCGAGCCCTCACTTCTCGTCCAGAAATTGTGCTCTACGATGAACCCACTTCGGGGCTTGACCCCGTAATGTCCAATGTAATCAACGATCTAGTGATTCGAATGCAAAAGGAGCTGGGACTTACCAGCGTTGTTGTAACCCACGATATGGAGTCAGCATACCGCATCGCCGACCGAATTAGCTTCCTTTATGAAGGAATCGTGCTTTTTTGCGGAACCCCAGAAGAAATCAAAAAATCTCCCCATCCCGTGATCCAACAGTTCATCCATGGTAGAACAGAGGGTCCTATGATCTTAGATCACTCCGAAACAAAGCCACAGAAATCCAGCTGATTTTGCAATGAGCCAAGTCCGATAAGTAAGGAAAATGTCTGGATTTTTTAGAACAGCTTTGGTCGGAATTTTGTTTGCCTTTGCAATTGCTTTGGTGGCATATTTCACAATCGCAACGCAAGGGGGCCCTTTCCAGAAAAAAGGCTTTTTGCTTTCTGTTTATTTTCCGGATGCAGAGGGAATTAAAATTGGAAACAAAGTAACAGTCCAAGGAGTTACCTTTGGCTATGTCTCCAAAATCAAACTCGTGCAAATAGACGAAATGGGAGACCCTGTCCCCCCAGGCGAACTAGGAATCGGAACCAAAGTGGAACTGGAACTGCTTTTAAATGCTCCGATCCAACTTTATGAAAACTATTCGGTTACAATCAAAAACGAAAGCCTACTTTCTGGCCGGGTGGTGGCATTAGACCCTGGCTCCAAATATGCGAGAGACCCAAAAACCAGAGACTTCTCCAAGGAATCGCCTGAGAACGTAACCATTCCGATGAACAGTGTCGGTAGTTCCACCAAACGAATCCAAGGGAAAGTAACGCAAGATCCTTTGGTTTCTTTATCTGAGCTCATCGCAGAGAACCGGAGTGACATTCGGAAAACAATCGCAAACATCGCAAGCATAACTGGCAAAATCAATGACGGGAAGGGAACCTTAGGCAAGCTCATCAATGAAAGTGACGTACACAAGTCTGTGAACACAACGCTCGGTGATGCCCAAGTCGTTCTAAAAGAGATTAGAGAAGGCCTAGAAGACACCAGGGAACAAGCCCCCGTTACAAGTTTCATTCGATCAGCACTGTCTGCTTTCTAGAAAAAGGCTCTGTTGTGAAGAAGAAACACTGTTGTAAATTTACAACAACTCGTTCCCGAAGTCTAAAGCCTCTCAAATCGTAAACATGGTTAAATTGGCAAAACAGCCCTGAATAGACATAATCAGAGTTTGAAAGGCCCTCATTTGGGGATCAAAACTCTAGGCACGATCCTTGCTATAAGGTAGACATGGAACAAATTCACAGAAAGACCCTTTCCCAGTCGATCGTCCTCCAAGGCATCGGACTGCATTCTGGAAAGACCGTTACCATGAAAATCCACCCTGCTCTAGCTGGGAACGGTATCATATTTCATCAGATGCGTCAACTTCATAAGGCGATCATTCCCGTTTCATTGGACCATGTAGTCGACACAAGCAATGCAACCACAATCGGAGATGGCGGATCCAACCGAGTGCAAACCATAGAGCATATGCTAGCCGCATTGCATACTTTAGGAATTACGGACGCTGATATCGAAATCAATTCTTTTGAAGTTCCAATCATGGATGGTTCCGCAAAACCATTTATGGAAGCAGTTTTATCCGCTGGAATCACTGAGCACTCAGAAACCGTCACTCCTATCACAGTTTCTACTCCGATTTGGGTTGTAGATGGTGACAAATACCTGGTTATGCTCCCTTCTGACGAACTCAAAGTGACTTACAGCATAGATTTTCAACACCCCCTCCTCCGTGGACAGTCTTTCACTACGAAGTTAAACGAAACTATCCTAACTGAAGAAATCCTCCCAGCGCGTACCTTTGGATTCCTAAAAGACGTAGAAGCTCTGCAAGCTCGGGGACTCGCCTTAGGTGGTAGTCTTGACAACGCAGTGGTTCTTACTGAAGAAGGCTATCTCAATGAAAACCTACGCTATGAAAACGAGTGCGTTCGCCACAAAATCCTAGATTTGATTGGTGACCTTGCCGTCATGGGACGACCGTTTAGAGGACATTTGATTGCGAGCAAAGCGGGTCATGCCCTAGACATTTCCCTTGCAAAGTGCATTATGAGCAAAGTCACAGGTGATGAGCTCTCTCACTTCAAGAGCAAGAGAATCCCGCATTCCGCCAGAAAAAGAGCCGAAAAATAATAAAAATTTTTTACTTTCCATAGGATTGGAAAGGTCTATTCTTCTCCAACGCCAATGGAAGAGAGGATAGATTTCAAGGGAATTGCTGTTTTTCCAGGAATGGTCTATGGTCCTGTCTACAAATGGCGCTCTCTTCGCCAAAGGTTAGAAGTCCGCAACCTACAATCTAAAAAGGAATGCGACGAAGAACTCATTCTTCTCAAAAAGAGCTTAGATCGAACAGAACGCGAGCTGGAAAACCTAATCCAGAGCTTAAAGAATGATCCAAAGGCATCTGAATTAATCGAAATCTTAGAGAGCCAAATTGTTTTTTTAAACGATCCTCTTTTCCGAGCAAAAATTGCTGAACGAATCTCTCAAGAAAAAGAAAGTGCTGAGCTAGCACTCGAAACAGCTGTCAGTAACCTTTATGAAGAATTCCAGAGAATCGAAGATCCATTCTTTAGGGAACGAGCTGATCACCTTTTAGATATTGCCAAAAGACTTTCACATAACTTAATACCGGAATCCAATACGGTTACAATTCCTGAGATACCCAATAACTCAATTCTTATCGCAAAGGAGCTCTCGCCTTCGGAATTGATTTCTATTGATAAGTCTAGGTTAGCTGGTATCGCCACCGACTACGGAGGAAAGACTGGGCATATGGCGATCATTGCTAGAAGCTTTGGTATCCCAACAGTCGTTGGATTAAAAAATCTTAGTTCTTTACTCGAAGATGGCGAATTTGTCCTACTCGATGGACTCAAAGGCAATGTAAAACGACAACCAAACTTAGAAGAAATCAAATCCTTTGGGTTACGCTGTGATCTTCCTATCAAAATCGAAGAACCAAAAACCTATTCTGGACAGTTGATGACCAAAGATGGAATGATCTTTGAAGTAAAAGCAAATGTTGATACTGAAATCGAAGCACTGTATTCTAAGAAAAAGGGAGCAAACGGAATTGGACTGCTTCGATCTGAGATTTTATTTATTGGTTTTGAAAATCATAAACCTACGGAAGAAGAACAATATCAAATCTTCTCTAAAATCTTAAACGAAGTTAGCCCCTTGCCTGTCACCGTTCGAGTTTGGGACGTCGGTGCCGATAAAATGGAAGTCGGGTACGAAGAAGCAAACCCTTTTCTAGGGAGTCGTGGGATCAGGTATTTATTGAGACATACTTCATTTTTCAAAGAGCAAATCAGGGCTCTTTTAAGAGCAAGTACTGCGGGAAATCTCCGCGTTATGCTACCGATGGTTACGACGGTTTCTGAAATTTTAGAAACCCGAAAGCTTTGGAAGGAATGCGAATTAGAATTGGAAGCCCAGGGTTTTGCTTTTTCTCCCAAAGTTCCTTTTGGAATTATGGTGGAGACCCCTGCTTCGGCACTTAACCTTCCCTTCCTTGGAAAACACGTGGATTTTTATAGTGTGGGAACAAACGATCTGTTACAATACTTGTTAGCTGTGGAAAGAAACAACCATTTGATCTCGGAGCTTTACAATCCCTTTCAGTTGGTTTTTTTGTTGGTGTTAAAGAACATAGCAGAAACAGCTAAAGCCCAAAAAATCCCGGTTTCCATTTGTGGCGAAGTGGCAAGCGATCCTTTTTTTATTCCCATTCTCATTGGTTTGGGCTTTAAAGAAATATCCTGTGCTTTGCCACTGATAGATACCATCAAAAAATGTGTAACAGAAGTTTCCCATTGGAAATCAAAAGAACTATTGGATGCCATCATCACACTTTCTGGTGAAGAAAAATACGCGGAAATAGATACTCTTTTAGGTGAAGCACTACACTAAGCAGGCTAAGGAGAAATCGCATATCTGGCAAAATCTTGAACATGCCGAATGCTTTCCTTGTATCCAAGTTCAACTAATTTAGCATAGCTAGACCATTCCATAACACCGTATTGGTTGGTTGGTATTTTCAAATACAAATCGGAAGCTTCTTTGGTTTGCAAAACTTTTTGCCTACCAGAGACTAAAATCGCTCGAATGATCACTTCACCAATGGGAGGGAATTTCGGCTCCAAAATGTTTGGAAAGTTAATCAAATTGCCAAGCTGAACCACTGGATTCGCAACAACTCCAGGTTGGCCAAATTCATAGTAGTTTTGAAAACTTTTATCTTTCTCTGGAGGATGATCACCATATACGTCTATGCTGACCAGATAACCCACGCCTCTCTCTTGCAAAAGGAGGCCTGGGACATTGTCTAAGACTCCCCCATCAATAAAAATCTCTCCATTCTCCACAAATGGCGGTACAATGCCAGGCAAGGAAGTACTGCAACGGATTGCCTTCCAAAGTGAACCTCGGTCATGTACTTTTTCACTAGAGCTAGTTAGATTAGTAGAGAAAGCATAAAAAGGAATCCATAGATCTTCGATTTGAATGTCTTTGAAAAAGGATCGAATGGCTTCCGTATATTTTTTGCCAGTTACCAAGGCAAGAACGGGAACTGTAAACTCGTTCAATAGATCTCGATCGACCCAAAAACTCTTAGCTTCCTTTTTTGCATCTTCTGCCGAATACCCCAGCGCCAAAAGTGCACCAAATATAGAACCTGCACTTGTTCCAGCTACTTGGTCCACGGGAATTCCAGCTACTTCAAAGGCTTCCATAACACCTAAATGAGCAAAGCCTTTGGCACCACCCCCTCCAAAAGCAACTCCTATGGATTTTCCCAGGATGCCTCGAGCCATTCTCTCTAAAGTTTGAATTGAATTAAGATGGATATGGTAGTGCTGAGAAATGTTTCGAATTTCTAAGTGATGAATTGTGTTTTCTGGAAGCTTGGGGTAATCTCTTTGGATCAAAACCAAGTCCATAGGTTTATTGATTTTCCTTGCTTCTAATTCTTTTTCTAATCTGGAACGGGAAACATTTTTTTGAACATCCTGTACAATCAAAAACCGATCAGTTTGCCGAATACAGGTCGCCTCCCATTCGTTCCATTCGGTTCCACAAACAAATATTAGAAAATTATTATGAGCCTCCAAGGCCTGAAACCAGTGTACAATTTGGTGGTCTCTTTCGGTATCATTCTCAAACTGATCCAAAACTTGTTTGTAATCTGAGTCTCTTACGAGACCCACAGTCCCAAATTTCTGAAGAGTTTCCACTAATACCTGCAAGAAGGGCTCGATGGAAAAACTGCTGGAGGTAGGTAAAATTGCAAAATTCTTAACTTTGAGAGATTTCTTTTTAGTCTTTCTTCGAGACAAAGCCAATCTCTCGGCAATCACTGAAGTGATTTGAAGCAGAGCCGCAGGGTATTTTGTTAGCACAGACAAAGCAAGTTCTTTTGGGATTCGGATCAATTCTGAATCTCGTAAGGCAAGAACAGTGGCAGATCGGGGTTCCCCCGTAAAAACACTGAGTTCTCCGAGAATGTCCATTTTCTGAAACTCACCTTCGTCTATCTTGCCGTCTAGGTTGTACTTTTCATACTTCAATCGCCCAGCCGCAACAATGTATAGATCTTTGCCTTCATCTCCTTGCTCGAACAGAGTGTCTCCGCCCGCAATAAACTCCCGCGAAGTGAGGAGGAGCATTTCTTTTAAAACTTCTTTTGGTAAACTGACGAATAAATCTTTTACCGTAATGTATTGAGATAAAACTGCGGATCGTGCTTTTAGAAAAGGCATAGTGTCAGTTTAAAGATCGACCGATTGAGTAAGGCGTGGATTTTTTTTTAGAAACCAAATCCCAAAAAGGTAAAGAACCAAACCTCCAGCCCAAGATGTAATGACAAAGAGCAGAAAAAACTGCGAGTAGGAACCCATTTCTTCCATCAGACCAGAAAAAAGACCACCCAAGTAATGGGCTACGGCATTGGAAGAAAACCAAGCCCCCATTAGTAAGGAGCTATAAGCCGCTGGTGCCGTTTTATTCACAAAACTGAGTCCAGTGGGAGACAAAAACAGTTCGCTGATCGTATTCCAAAAATAGGCAAAAACCAAATAAAAAAGCCCAATTTTCTCACCTTCTTGAAATCCCCAGCTTGCCCAAACTAGAACCAGAAACCCCAATCCTAGGATAAACATCGCCATGGAAAATTTCTTAAGAGGATGAGGATCTTTGTTTGCGATCCCCAATTTTCGCCAAAGTTCGGCAGTGAGAGGAGCAAATAGCAGAATAAAAAGAGGATTTACCGATTGGAGCCATGCCGTTGGAATCTCGAAACCAAACACAACACGATCCGTATAACGATCGGCAAAAAGATTCATTGAAGAACCCATCTGCTCAAAAGCCATCCAGAAAAATATGCTAAAGAAAGCCATAACTAGGATTAGTACGATCCGTTCGAAATTGTCTTTGGTCTCAATAGCTTGGTCCCCTACTTGGTGATTGTAATCTAATGCTCTAATCTGTGCGAAAGACTTTGCCCCTAGCCTAAAAATAAGAACACCTAAAACCATTCCAACCCCTGCCACTCCAAAACCATAGTGCCATCCAATATAGTCGGCAAGCGATCCGGTAACAATTGGTCCGAACAAAGCACCTAAGTTGATACCCATATAAAAAATAGTGAATCCAGAATCTTGTAGCCCTGGACGATCTCGATATAGGGAACCAAGTAAGGTCGAAATGTTTGGTTTAAAAAAGCCATTTCCCAAAATCAGCAATGCCAATCCCAAAAAAAATGTTACTTCGGTTTCTAAAGCTAGAGAAAAATGACCCAATATCATTAAAAACGAGCCTAAATAAACAGATTTTAAATGACCTAGGTATCGATCAGCGAGGTAACCACCAATTAACGGAGTTAAATAAACCAAGCTAGTATAAATGCCATAAAGATGCCCTGCTTCTTTATCAGTGTATTGCAAATGATTGACTAAATAGAGAACAAGCAAGGCACGCATACCATAGTAGCTAAATCTCTCCCACATTTCTGTGAAGAAAAGTGTCCCTAGACCATTTGGATGTTTGGTTATTTGGTTCTGGATTTCCATTGGGGCTCTTCTACGTTTTCTAAAGAATTTCCATATCTAGCAAATGTAAAAAGGTAATCGGAAAGACGGTTTAAGTAGATCCGAATTGGCTCGCTTACCTCTTCACCGGATTCAACGGCTCGAATGATATCTCGTTCTAATCTTCTGCAAATTGTTCTGGCTAGGTGCAAATGCGAAGCAAAGCGAGTGCCCCCGGGTAAAACAAAGCTTTTTAGTGGGATAAGGCTCTCGGTCAAGGTATCAATTTCTTTTTCCAGACTCAAAGTGTCTTCTGGTTCCAAAATAGATTGTAAGTTAGCTTGTAGCCTTTCTTGAGGGATATAACCTGCGAGCTCTGAACCGATTTCAAAGAGCAGGCTCTGGATTTGCAAAAAGAATTTTCGTCTAGGATCTGGTAGGTTTTCAGGAGCAAAGCAAAGTGCAAGGCCCAGCGCCGAATTCAATTCATCACAAGTTCCGTAAAGATCGACTTTGAGATTAGATTTTGAAACCTTCTTTCCCGAGGCCAACGTGGTTTCCCCTTGGTCTCCCATTTTAGTATAAATTTTCATGGTTTCCTCGTTCTTTTTTCCTTTTCAGATTTTTCTCTTTCATTGCAATATACGAACTACAGCATAAGGAGTTCTAGTTGAAAAAGTTCATTTCGGGGCTTGCCCTCATTTCTCTCATTTTTTCCTATTCATGTTCCATGTCATCCAATGCAAAGCGAATGATTGCAAGCGTGGGTATTGGTTGTGCCGCGGGTCTAGCCGCTGGTGCGATTTATGACGAGTCCCAAAGAAAAAGGGACACAAAAGACAAAAGTAACAATTTCCAAAGACAGATCACTTCCACTCTCCAAATGGAAAAAAAGAAACCACAGAACAAAGGTAAAATCGTTGGCCTTGGTGTTGGTTGTTTAGCTGGAGTCGGTGCTGGTTTTTATTTGAATACTATGTATGACAATATGAGTGAAGAAATGGGCAAAGAAGGCATCGCTTTAGAAAAAGTAGCAGGTGCTGATGGTGAGACCCAGGCTCTATTGGTAAAAATGGATGGGGGAATTTCGTTCGAAGACGGAAAAGCTGATCTTAAAGGAAAAGGAAAAGAAAACGTAGATAAAATCGCTGAGGCTCTTGCGGCTTATCCAGAAACAAAGGTCAACGTTTCTGGCCATGCCAATCGGACAGGAAAGGAAGACCTGAATGTTACCTTGAGCAAAGCCAGAGCAGAGGAAGCTAAATCAGCATTATCCGAAGCAGGAATCGAAGACAATCGTTTCCAAGATGTGAAAGGTCTCGGTTCTTCTAAACCAACCCCCGGGCTTAAGCCAGAGGATGGAGCGAATCGCCGAGTTGAGATCGAAATCGTACCGAAAAAAGGTTAGTCTATAACCCCAGGCCTGGGAAACCACCCATGGCCTGCATTTGTTTTGCGGCGCCAGCCTGGGCTTCTTGCATCGCCTTCGAAAAAGCTTCTTGGATGCATTTTTCTAGGAGCTTTTTGTCATTTTTTTCCATCAACTCATCTTCAATCTGAATTGCCTTCATTTGGAATTTTCCATCCAAAGTGACTGAAAGAAGTTTATTCTTTGCAATTCCGACAAAATTGAGGTTCGCGAGCTCTTTTTCCATGGTTTTCACCTGGCCTCGCATCCGTTTCATCTGCTTCAATTGATCAAATTTGTTTCCACCACCGAACATGGTTCACTCCTGAATTTTGAAAAATAATTACAAACCCAGTTTTCCTTCCCTAAATCTTGCGTAAATGAATTAAAAGAACTAAAAACCACCCCACTCCTGATCCGATACTAGAAAGGATGATACGACCTGACAAACCTTGGAAACTCTTGTGGGATCTAGCGATCTTTATCATTACTAGTTACTTCGCAATAGAAGTTCCTCTTCGATATGTCCTGCATTCAGAAGTAGATCAAAATATAAACATTATGGAAAGGTGCTTCCAGTTTCTCTTCGGAATTGATATAGTACTGAATTTTATGACCGGCTATATGGAAGAAGGTAAGTTGGTTCTAGATCGAAAACGAATTGCTAAACGATATTTAAAATCTTGGTTTTTGATTGACTTTCTTTCTTTTTTCCCTTTTCACCTCTTTGGTTCAGTGGTCTATCAATACTTTGGCAGTACGGACATCCTTAGAACCGTTCGACTTTTTAAGGCGCTTCGAGTATTTGAACTCTTTAAGTCTATTCGATTCCTCTTTGAAAGACCGAGTGAGGATGATTCTAAATCGCTGGAAGCTTTCAACCCAGTGACCTTTCGATTGGTTTTCTTTGGATTTTGGACTTCCTTATTCGCTCACTGGACTGCATGTGGTTGGATTCAGCTGAACCCTGAATTCTTAGCTGGAGAACCAAATATAACTCGTTATATACGATCACTGTATTGGGCAGTAACCACTCTTACGACTATTGGTTACGGAGATATCACTCCTTCCACAAATATACAAACAATTTATACAATGTGTATAATGATCATAGGTGTTGGTATCTATGGTTATGTCATAGGTAACGTATCTTCCATTCTTTCTAATCTAGATGTTTCTCGGGTTGCGTTTCAAGAGAAGTTGAACCATATTGATTCCTTTCTCAAATACAAAAAAATCCCCCCTGCCCTTTCTAACCGAGTAAGATCCTATTATGTGAATCTTTGGGAGAACAAACACGGGATAGATGAAAAGGATATTTGGCATGATTTACCGAGTGCCATCAAAATAGACCTTTCGCTTTATCTTCATGAAGAGTTAGTCAATAAAGTTCCTTTCTTCCAAAATGCTAGCATCGAGTTAAAAAGAGAATTGGTTATGGAATTGAAACCAAGTGTATTTATGAAGGGAGATTTGATTTTTAGAGAGGGAGATGTAGCTCACCATATGTTTTTCATTTCTAAAGGTAGTGTCGAGATTTTCTTAGAGAAAGGAAACATCTCTATAGCAACTTTGCCAGAAGGATCATTCTTTGGAGAAATTGCTCTAGTCAAAGAATCACTGCGAACCGCTTCCGTTCGAGCTTTGGACTTTTGTGATATCTATACTTTAAGCAAAGATTCGTTTCATGAGATAACAAGACATCATCCTTCATTTGGAAAACATGTTATGGAATTTGTTGAAAAACGAGCAAACGACGCCCAGTCAAGAGCCAACACTCAAGTTAAAAAGTGAATCTCTACCCTTCTGTTTTTTGCGGCATTGCTAGGATGAGCAAGTTCCCTATCTTCGCAGTTCTCGAGACTTAACTTTTTCGGAGAAACTCCCCAGTTCAATAAGAGACCTTTGACGGAATCACCTCTTTTCTGTGCGATTTTCTTTCGCATTGCCGCAGGTCCTAGTTGATCTGAATGTGCTTTGATTAAAAATCCACCGGAATCTCGTCCTTGCAAAACCCAAGTTTTTAATGTAGTTTTTTCAGTTACGGAAAGCTCTGTCGCACTTGAATTATAATAAAAGACAAGGTATGGCTTCATCTTCTTATCAATTTTTGTCATGGCTTCGAGAGCATCAGCGGAGCCTTCCACAATTATCTTTCTAAAGCCCAGAATTTTTAAAAGCCAACGAATGATAGGAGGAGAAAAGAAGATAAGTCCACTACCGACAAATACCCATAGGTATGACCAAAGAAAAAAAGTTATCTCAATCACAGAATTGAATCAACTCCCTGGATAAAACAGGGCAATCTTCCATTACCATTCCATAGTGATTGAATCCGTGCAGAGTTAGACCACGGGCATTTGGGATTTTTTTAAGCATCAGTTGGTAGGCACGATCAGGAAGCATGGCATCCCCAGGCCTTAAGTTTGCCCCTAAGGCGCGTACAACCAAAGTCGGACAAGTGATTCTAAAATATTCCAAATTTTTTCCAGCACGAATGGATCGAATCCATCGAATAGGTTCTGTTAAAATATATCGAAAAACTCCCGTCCAAGAGACACTCGCTCCTAAGGATTTCAATTCGCTCTTCATCACAAATAAGGGAATATTGCAAATTACGGCTTCCCCTGTTTTCTTTTCTAGTTCGTATTCAAAGATGGATTCCCACTCTTTCTTCCAGGTGGAAAAGAAAGGAGAGCCAGCTATTTCTGAAAAATAGTCTTCTTTCGATGGAAAAATTCGATCGAGCCTTGTGAGAGATTTCTGAACCATTTGCAGGTTTTTGAGCTTTTGAAAAAGAGACTGGTGACCTCCCCCATCGAGCAAAACCAACCTTTCCAAAATATCGGGATTAGATTTAGCTAGTGCGAGAGAAATCCACGTCCCCAGCGAATGAGCAATTACAATGCATCGCTTATGTCCTAGATATGTAAGCGCCATTTCTAAATCTTTAGCGTGAACCCTACTCGAATACTCAGAATTTGGCTTTTCGCTCTTCCCTCTACCTCTCAGATCGTACGTATAAATCGTGCGTTTGGTGGTCGTGAGGGATTTTGCCAAACCTTCCATAAAAAGCAGATTCCCAGTTAACCCATGTATCAGAACGATTGGGGTTCGTTTTGGATCTCCTGCAAACTTACGAAACTGAAGAACAGTTCCATTCCCAGGAACTAAAATGTCTTCGGATTCAGCCAAGCGGATAACTCATAGGAGGGTCTAAAATAAGGAGAATTGCATCTGCTAAATGATCAAAAGAATGCCAAGGATTGGAATCCTTCTTCAAAAACTGATGCCTCTCCGTTTTGGTTTTGATGGATTCGGAACGAGGAATTTCGGGAAGAGTTTTGATTTCCTCGATGGATTTTAATCTTTCAAGGAGGTCTCTATGTTTCTGAGAAGTTCCAAAGAGAACGGGAATGAATGCCGCATCTTTTTTTCCGCTGAACAGAGTCTCTGTCGCCGCTAATTCATCCAGAAGTAGATTCACAGCTCGAATTGCCCACTTGCTGGGAGTGACTGGAATCGTCACAAGATTTGCCACTGTCAAAGCGATATTCAACTCCAATCGAGAAGAACCTGGGGTATCAATCACTACATACTCGTAAGTGGAAGAGACTTGTTCTAGGCCCTTTCTCAATTGGTTTAAGAAAAAGTAAGATTCCTCAGTGAGTTTCTGGAGTCGCGAAAGAGTCAAGGTTGCCGGGATTATGTCCACTGATTTCCCGTGAAAAATAAGGTCTCCAATGCTTTTCTGCCCAGTCAAGAGAAGTAGTATGTTCTTCTTTTCCAGCTCCTCTAAACTAACTCCAGGCAGGAAAAAGTCCGTAACATCGGCTTGCATATCCAAATCAATGACAAGAGTCTTGCCTCGTCTTGCCAGGGCTTCCGATACGTGGACGGCGGTAGTGGATTTTCCGCTACCGCCTTTGATATTTGACATAACTACGACTTTCATGTTCCCAATCTGCAATTGGGAAAAGAAAGACCAAGGATTTTTTGATTTTTCCTTGGATTCAAGAGCCCTTACTTGGAAGGTCTACAAATGAGCTTTCCAAATCGTTTTCGAATCTGGGATAAACAAGCAAAGGAATTTGTCAATAAAGGCTATACCCTCGGATTGAATGGGAAACTGATCCGAATGGGCCAAGAAGTTTCTTCCCAAGATGAACACTATGTGATCCATTTTTATACGGGAATCAAAGACAAGTATGACAAAGAACTTTTTGAAGAAGACATCATTGAGCATACCATTGCGAAAGGCGGAAACCTAACTCAGGAAGTTGGTATCATTCGCTATTTACCAGACAAGGCGGCATATTTTCTAGAAAACGGTCTTCCTTTGCTACAATTGTTTTCCCTTCGCAAGCTGGGCAACCCTTACGAAAACCCTATTTTATTTGATTTGTATCTCAAAAAGTAGATTCTTTCTCCTTGCACTGTTGTGGTTTCTCTCCAGTGCATTGTATCCTCTTTCTTTAGAAGAAATCAAAAAGAGCATTGAATCCTCAGCTTCTCGTTTTGGCTTAGATGACAAATCGCCCGATCGCTTTCGATTTAGCTTTCGAGCCAATTCACCTAACCAGATCAATAAAGATGCTGTCAATCATATGCTTTTTCTCTTTTGCCATCATTATTTAGAGAAACATCACCCGGATTTGGCTCGTGCGAAACTAAAAAAGGATATAAAGATATTACAAGAACAGTACAATCTAGATCCCACCCAAGCCTTGCTTCTAGGCAAAACCTCTTTTCCATGTTATTCGAAAGCATCTAAAGAAGAAAACTATGTACGAATTGAATTTGTTTGGAAAGCTGGAAATTTCATTCCTTCCAGGTGGGATTCTTTCAGTCAAGGCGATACGCTTCATTTTGTAGAAGAAGACCTTACCCTTTCCGGAAAAAAAACCTCTTTTACAAAGTATCAAGGCAAAAACTGTCCTGTGGAAAGCCGAAAAGATCGCTACAATTCAGGAATCATCGACGAATGGTGGTTTTATGAAAACTGTAATTTATCAAAAATTGAATATGATGAAAACCAAAATGGCAATCCCGAAAGAACATGTTATTTTAGTTTAGGAAAGCTCAAATACTGCGAAGGATTGGGGGAAAAGGAAGAAGCCCTTGCCCGCTCTGCAAAAGAACAAGGAAACTTAGATCTTGCTAGTTTACAATACGGTAATGCAATTTTAGAAATCAAAAAAGAAAGCTCAAAACCGAGTTTTAGGCTTTGCGGGCTGTTTCGAGAAAAAGTCATCTTGGATTTTGATCGAAAGGATTTTGAATCTTTTCAGCAGTCCATTTTAGGTTTTCTGGAAAATCCTTATTGTGAAAAAACAACTTTAGAAATCCTGGGGTATAAGGCATACCATGAGTTATACGGAAAAAAAGACTACAGCAATGCCAGAAAAACTTACAAAAGAGCTAGCCAATTGTATTTTGAAGAAAAGGGAGAGCACCACCCAGATTTGGTGATCAATACGGCTCTAGCTGAATTGCAATTGAACGACCCCCTTTCCTGCCTTGTCACTTTGGAGAAGGTAACGGAAAAAACCCTACCCATGCCTCAGTCTTTCTACTTTGCCTATTTCAAAGGGTCTTGTCTTTTGGAAATGGGAAACTCGGACCAAGCAGTTAGCTATTTAAAGAAAAGCTGGGACAATTGCATTGACCGAGACGCGATCGGCACCATAGCTTTTAAACTCGCTTTGGCTGAAAGAAGACGGGGTCGGATCGAACCAAGCCAAGTCTGGTTGGACAAAGCCATCGTCCTTGATCCCAGTTTAAAAGAGAAAATAGGGTTCTTTCCTGACTTCAATAAACCCTCTCCTTAGTCACAAATCTCTTGAAAATATGACTTGAACGTTCAGTAAAGCCTTCATAATACCTTATTATGAGAAATTTTACCACACTAAATGATTTGTTTTACTATGCCAAAGACCAGTATGGCTCACAGGAAACTTTCTTCGCAAAAGACTCCCAGAAAAACTTTAAATCTACAACCTTTCGAGAGGCTTTCCATCAGGCAGAAAACCTCGGACTCTCGCTTATTGAATTGGGACTAAACCCAGGCGACAAAGTTGGACTTATGGCGGACAACCGCACTGAATGGGCTGTTGCCGATATGTCCGTACTTCTCAATGGAGCATGCAACGTTCCTCGCGGTTCTGATTCAACTCCTTCCGAAATCCAATACATCCTAGAACACTCAGAAGCAAAATTCTGTTTCGTAGAACACGAAAAACTAATGGAAAGTATTCGACCCTTGGCAGACAAAACCAAGGTTCAAAAGTTTATAATTATGGATCCTAGTTATACGGCAAAAGACGGAACTGTCTTGGCTATGACTGAATTGATTCGAAAAGGCGAATCCTTACGGAAAAACCTTTCCACTTTAGAAACTCGAGCAAAACACACCAAATACGATGATTTATTTACTATCATTTATACGTCGGGAACAACTGGGCTTCCAAAAGGTGTTATGCTCACTCACCAAAACATGATCTACAACGTAGTTCAAGTTCCACCCAGAGTGGGGCTTTCCAAAGGAGACAGGTCCTTATCCATATTACCTGTTTGGCATATTTTTGAAAGGGCAATCGATTATGCTATCTTAGCCGAAGGAGCAAGCATTGCTTACACAAATGTTCGAGATTTGCGAGATGATTTTCAGAAAATCAAACCTACTTTTATGGCTTCCGCTCCTAGACTTTGGGAAAACCTCTATTCGGGTATCAAACAAAAACTAGAAAAAGCCCCCGAATCACGCAGAAAGCTCTTTGATATCGCCTACGAAGTTTGCAAACGCTGGAAAGACGGTGCCGATTATTTAAATGGCAACAAGCTAATCGCTACTGAAGAGTCACCGTTTGAAAGAATGAAAAACACAACGGTTGCCTTGGCAAATTCAATCAATCTCTTTGTTGCGGCAAAGGTTTTGGATGGCATAGTTTTTTCAAAAATCAGAGACGTTTTAGGTGGTGAACTTAGAGGAACGATCTCTGGTGGAGGAGCTCTTCCTGCCCATGTGGATGAATTCTTCAATGTCATAGGCATTCCAGTCTATGAAGGCTATGGAATGACTGAATGTGCTCCTATCATCTCGGTTCGTTCCGTTGGAAAAGTCATCCAAGGTTCTGTAGGAAAATGGACGGATGGAACCAATGTTCGAGTCCTAGACGACAAAGGAACGGAAGTTCCCACAGGAAAAATGGGAATCATCCATGTCAAAGGACCCCAAGTGATGAAAGGCTATTACAAGAATGAAGAGGCCACTGCAAAAACACTGAAAGACAATTGGCTGAACACGGGAGATTTAGGATTTGTTTCCTTTAACGGAACTCTATCCGTTCGAGGACGAGTCAAAGACACAATCGTACTATTGGGCGGAGAGAATGTTGAGCCAGTTCCGATCGAAAACCTTCTATTAGAAAACGCTCTTGTCAACCAAGTCATCGTTGTTGGTCAGGATGAAAAATCACTAACAGCTCTTATTTGGCCAGACAAAGAAAGAGCCAAAGAAGCGGGATTGGTGTTCAAAGATGGAGAAGATTGGAATCAAAACAAGGCGGCAAAAGCTTTTTATCAGAACATCATTAAGAAACAGATCTCTTCTGAAAATGGGTTTAAATCTTTTGAAAAATTGACAGACTTTCGATTTCTACCGAAAGCGATGGAAGTTGGGGATGAGCTAACGAACCTTTTCAAAATGAAACGAAATGTCATTCATGATAAGTATAAGTCGCTAATCAAAGAAATGTATTAGACTTTAGTTTACCAGGCTTGGAGGAGTGTGTTTACTATCTCCTTTAAGCCTGTAGAAGCTGTTTTGTTTTCTGTTAGTTTTTTTAAGCAACTTTTGCTAATCTCTTTTAAATCTTCAGACTGAATGTGAGCTTTTTGCATTTGTTTGGCTAGATATGCCGCTGTTTGGGGATTGATCGTGTCCACCTGCTCAATGCATTTTACCAAGAAATCGTAACCTGATCCGTCCTTTCTATGCAAAAGCAGTGGATTTCTGGCAAAACCACCAATGAGTGCTCGGACTTTGTTCGGATTTGTCCATAGGAACTTGGGATGATTGGTCAGAGCCTGGATTTCAAGAAAGACCTGGTCTGAAGAGCCTAGCGTTTGGGCCTGGAACCAAGAATCTAAAACCAAAGAATCATCGATCCATTTCTTAAAGAAAGTTGTAGAACTTTCTTTTGCTAGGTGAGATTCCAATTCTTGCAAGAAACGAAGTGGATACAACTCCTCCGTCATGTTTTTAGCATCCATCTGCTGTTGCAGTGCCAATCGGTGCATTTGGAAAGGCTCTTTTGTTTCCTCCATCAAATACCGCAGACTCTGGTTTTTAAGACGTCTGCCCCCAATGCTTTCTCTAGATTGATTAGGACTCGTCATTTGGTTTTCTTCATAAAGGGCAAGCCACAAAGGCTTCAACCGCTTAGAAAGCTCTGCCAAACACCATTTTTGAATCTTTTTCAATTCAAAATAATCTGAGTGCGAGAGTATTTCGGACAATTGCGTGATACTAGGAAAGCTTAAATACAAACCTAAAAAGTCTTTGGGCACTGATTGTCTTTCTTCCAATGCGGTTTGGAAAAGTTCTACGACAGATTCAAAGATAGAATAGTCTCCTTCGAGAATTCTTTGAATAGAGGTCTGGATTACCAAATCTCTAGCTTCAAATCGGCTAAACCCATCTGACTCTTTCTTGGCGAGAAGGATTGTTTCCGAAAAAGGTCTTTTGTGCTCTACTCTGACTGGTGCAGAAAAATGCCGAAACAAAGACACCACAGGTTTGCCTGAATTGGCTGGGAGTTTCGCCTTCCAAGTTGAAGACGGCCCTTTGAAATGCATGGTTTCGGATTGCAATAACTCACCTTGTTCGGAAAACAAAGCCAAAGAAATTGGAAATTCAAGGGCAGGAGTGTCGACATCTGTTAGTTGAACATTGTATTCCGAAGCTTCTTGGTTCCAGGACTCTTGCACGGCTATACTGGGTGTTCCTTTTCTATGATACCAATTTCTAAAATACTCCCATCGAACGTTGTTTGCCAATTCCATGGAGCTAATGAATTCTTCAAAAGTAACCCCTTGCCCATCGTAGGTGGTCAAGTAATGAGAAAGTCCTTTTTTGAATCCTTCCTTCCCTAAAAACACTGATAGCATTCGAATAACTTCTGCGCCTTTCTCGTAAATGGTCACAGTATAAAAATTGTTCATTTCCCGGTACGATTTGGGTAAAATGGGATGACTCATAGGACTGGAGTCTTCTGCAAATTGGTATTCTTTCAAAAAGGATACGTCTTTGATCCGTTTGACATCAGGATCTGTTTGGTCTTCTGTAAACCATTGGTCGCGAAAAACAGTAAGACCTTCTTTTAAAGTCAAATTAAACCAGTTTCGTAGTGTTACGCGATTTCCAGTGTAGTTGTGAAAATACTCATGAGCCACAACACCCAAAATTGATTCAAATGCTTCATCGGTTGCGGATCGCTTATCTGCCAGAACCAACTTTGAATTGAAAATGTTTAGACCTTTGTTTTCCATTGCTCCCATGTTGAAATCTGAGACAGCAACAATCATATAAAGATCCAAATCGTATTCTAATCCAAAGGTTTCTTCTTCCCATCGCATTGCGATCTGGAGTGCCTGTAGAGCAAACTCCGTTTTATAAAGCTGACCTGGTTCGGTGTAGATTCTCAGTTCGACTTTTTTGTTTGATTTAGTAAAAAACTCACCAAATCGTGCCTCGAGCTTTCCCGCAACCAGGGCAAAAAGATAAGTGGGTTTGGGGAACGGGTCTTCCCAGATAGCGATTCTCTTTCCAAGACTAGTCACTTCTTCGGAAAGGAGATTTCCATTGGAAAGGAGAACAGGGTAAACTGTTGAATCTGCAATCAAAGTGACTTGGAATTGGATTAGATTGTCAGGGCGATCAATGGAATATGTGATCTTTCGAAATCCTTCCGGTTCGTTCTGGGTACACAGCATTGCCCCTGAATAATAAAGACCTTCTAGGCTTGTGTTTCGAGCTGGGCTGATTCGGTTTTCAATTGTTAATTGAAAATTGGAACTAGGCGGTTGAAGAAAAACAAGCCCATCCAAATTGATTTGATAGTGACTGGGATCACAAATCGCCCCATTGCATCGAATCGAAACAAAGTCCAATTCAACGCCATGGAAAACGACAGGGGGAAAGGAATCACTTGTTCCTCTATGTGAAACCTCATACTCAACTTTTACAAGAGTGTTGAGTTTATCCAAAATAAATTGGATTTTAGCTCGCGGGGTTAACCAAACGGGCGGGAGATAGTCATGGAGGTGATGGAGAGTCTCACCCCCCGAATTCAAATGCAAAAGCTAACGCGGTTTGTTTACTCTTGGCTTGTCTTCAGCGAATGTAACCTTGAGATTGCGGCCGTCCACTTCCTGGCCATTCATTTGTGCAACCGCTTCAGCGGCGGCATCTGGAGAACCGTAAGTAATGAAGGCAAAACCTCTAAAATTTCCAGTTTCCCGATCGTTTATCATCTTTAAGTCTTGAATTGAACCAAAAACAGAAAAATACTGTCTGATGTTTTCTTCTTTTAAGGTGAACTTTAAGTTACCTACGTAAATCTTACTATTGCTCATAGCCTGCCTCGAAAAAATGTTCGCTTATATGAAAGGAACGATGAGAGGAGATCATTTTAATAAATTATGTCAACACCAATTCATCGGTTTCTTTTCAAAAAATAAAGGCAAAGTATGAAAACCTTCAGTTTGATCTGTCTCCTCCTCCTTTTGGCAAATTGTCAACCTCCAGCAAAGGACAATTCGGGAGAATTCCTCGCCCTTTTCCTTCTCACCATACCAAACCCCAATTGCTCGCAAAATACAGCCTTAATGCGAGTGGCCTCGGTAACGGGTGAAGGCTTTACCTGGGAAACAGGCTATGCCTTAGGAAACAATGGAAAAGGCGATGCCTATGTCCTTCAAAAATCCGGCACTGCGATTCTTTGGTGCTTGTTTTACGACCAAACTCCCATTGAAACTTCTGGGACAACTTTCGCATATCTGGCATCTGAGATTTTCGTGGGTTTTTCAGTCCAAGAGCCAGGTTCCGGATTCCGTCCTACTACCGGGGCTTTGCAATCAACCTTCCAAAGAGGAAGGGGACAGCCTGTCGCCTTTTTATCCAGGTTGAATCCGAAGACAGGGGGAATCTTAAACTCCACTTTTTTAAAAGCCAGCGATTCCAATGGAATTGCTACATCCTTTACAATCAACTCCCTTCAGTTGTTAGGGGATCGAATTTTAGTTTCTGCTAAATCAGGATTCGATGCGGGAACAGCAGAAGACAGTCTGGATCGTGGAAAAGTATGTGGAGAGGGGCGAAGTAGACAAATCGAGCTGAATCTAGAACTAACTGAAACAGTCTCGATCAATTGTCTGTAATTGCTTACTGCTGTTTTTTCTTGAGAGTTTCTTTTACTTTATCTTGAAGGGCCGGATCAGTTGCTTTTTCTTTTGCAGTTTGCAATGCTTTTTGTCCAGCTTCAGACTTAGCGGCATCTAAACCTTGTTTAAGCATTCCATTGTCAGTGTTTTCGTCTTTGGAATCTACGGAAGCACAGCTAAAGAGCAAACCAAGGGAGAAAGTTAGAATTAAAAGTTGTTTCATTGGAGAATCCTCTCCCCTATGGTTTTTTAGAAGCGAATTCACTCAAGAATAATTCTGTGGGAGTCAAATTGAAACAGAGCATCACTAATAAGTTGCCATATTCAACTAAGCAAGTCGTAGCTTGGGGAGACATGGATGCTTTCGGGCATGTAAACAATGTTGCGTACATTCGTTACTTTGAGTCCGCGAGGGCTGATTACTTTTCAGACTTTGGGATTTGGACTACTAAAAATGATGTTTCCCCAGATCCCATTTTGGCTACCCAAGGACCTGTTCTCATTCGAGTGGAAATGGACTATCGAAAACAAGTATACTACCCCAACACCCTAGAGGTCACCCTCGGTTTGCTGTCCGTAGCAAAAAAAGGGTTCGATATCGGTTGCACTATGTGGCTCGGGGAACAGTTGGTAGCTGGGGGACTTGCCACCATCCTTTGGTTTGATTTTGTAAACCAAAAAGTCTGCCTTTTGCCAGAAAAAGTTTCAGATTTGTTTTCCAAAGAAAACGATTCTAAAATTTCAACTAAGACAATTTAATTTCCCTAACTCAATTAGCGAATGACTTCATTGATCAATCGTCCTAAAAGTTGATCCTGCGTTTGAAGGGTCTTTGCATTGGCTTCATAGGCTCGATTCACTTCGATCATTTCAACCATTTCAGTCACTACACTTACGTTTGATGTTTCTAAAAACCCTTGGAGAATCTGTGGGGCATATTTTTCCGGAATGGCGATGGGTTCGCCTGACTCTGGAGTATCCGAGTAAAAGGAATCCCCTTCTTTGTCTAAGTGACGAGGTTGTTCAACAGTTCTAATTTTAAGTCTATCGACCATCAAAGGTTCGTCGTATCGGTTTTCGGAGGGATTGATTCCGTCTTTTGGGCTTGTTCCAATTCTTGCATTGATATAAACTTCGCCGTTTTCTTTGACCAAAAAGTTGCCTTGGTTCACTCGTATAGGCCCTTTTTCACCCAAAAGTGGAAAACCTTGAGGAGTTACTACAAATCCATTTCGATCCAAAACGAAATTCCCACCTCGGGTCAATCGTTCCCCCCTGTTTGTTTGCACAGTAAAGAAGGCCGGGTTTTCATTTCCTGGTTGGTCTTGGAGCATCAAATCAAATACATTGTCTGTTTTTTTTACAGCACCTTGCTCAAATCGAGTGTAGACTTCGTTAACTTCGGCACCAAAGCCTAGTTTCCCGACAACGGGAGCGGTATCGAATGATCCCATTGGAGTTTTTCCTACTCCATCTTCGCTAAACCTATGCAAAAGCATTTCTGGGAAGGTTTTAAACACAGTAGTATCTCGTTTAAAGGCTGTTTTATCTACATTGGCAAGATTGTTTGCCACTACGTCCATTCTTACCTGTTGAGAGATCATCCCATTTGCGCCAGTGTATAGTCCTCTGATCATTCCGGTTACCTTCTGAAAAAAGCATCGGAAAAATCTGAGAAATCCTAGAGGCAAAATGAGACATAGTCAAAAAAAGATTGAAGGTTTCTTTTATCTTTAAAAAAGTATATGGAAAGTATGAAAATCTCCATTGGAAACCTACCCCAATCCCTCTCTGAAGAGGATTTGGCTCAACTCTTCCGCGATCACGGACCTATCAATCATGTGATCATCAAAAGAGATAAAAACACTAAGAAGTCTCTGGGTTACGGCTCAATAGAAGTGGAAGAGCAAAAGGCTGATGCATTGATTGCGGCATTTCACGGAAAGGAAATCGAAGGGAAAACCCTAGCCGTAGTCAAGCAAGAAGAACTGGCAAAAGGCATTCAAACCACTGGAAAACAAAAAGGGAACCCGTTGCCCGCGAAAGGCAACCAGTTTGGAAGAACCAGTTCTCCTGGCGGAGGCGGGAACACGGGAGTACAAAGACGGGGGGGTAGCCGCGGCTCCTAACCCATGAAAAAACCCAAAGGCAATTTCTTATCGATCGGATGCGGGGACCACCAAATCCCGTTGCTTTCGGCCGCTCGGGAAAAAGGCCTGCGAGTCATAGGGGTAGACCGCATTTCTGATGCCCCTGGGTTTTCGTATTGCGATATACGAATCATTGAATCGACCAAAGAGTACCGCAAAATTCTCTTGGGACTCAGCAAGGTTCTAATGATAGAGCCTCTCATGGGAGTTGCTACCAGAAGTTTTGGAGACGCTGTCTATACAACGGCATACCTTGCCAAAAAATACAAATTAGTTGGCAACTCTCCAGAATCAGTTTCTCTTTATCTATCCAAGAAAAAAATCAAAAGCCTATTAGAAGAAAGACAAGTTCCCGTTCCTCCCGCCGTTGCCATCAAATGGGAAAAAAGGGAATCGGGGAGACAAAAAGCAGTCGTCCCTCCTCTGCCTGTTTTAGTCAAACCATCTAACGGATCTTCCAAAAAGGGGATTCGATTGATTTATACCGAAAAGGAGTTCCAACAGCTCTCCAAAGGTTCTGTAGCCGAATCACTATTGATTGAAGAATTCATCCACGGCAAGGAAGTCACAGTTCTCGGGATGGTGATCAATTCGGTTTTTTTTCCCATTTCTCTGACCGATAAGATTACCACAAAAGAACCTCCTTTTTTAGAAGTAGCACATATTGCCCCCTCCCAGTTTTTCCATATGATCGGAGAACTAAAAATGATCTGCCAGGCAATTGTCAATGCAACCGGACTAACCAACGGAGCATTTTTGGCTGAGTTTAAGATTACCGATAGAGGCGATTGTTATGTGATGGAAGCGGCTCCCGAAGTAGGGGGCGAATACATAGCTGACTTTTTACTCAAACACCACTATTTTTATAACTACTTTAAAGATCTAATGGCACTTTATCTGGGTGAAAAAGTGGAACCCAAGCTCTTAACAAAAAGTAAAGAAGCAGGTTCTATATCCGCAATCGTTTTCCAAGTTCCACCTATCGGAAAAAGTACTGTCCCAGAACTAAAACCCTTTCCTCTTGGTTCATTGGAATCCATATTTTTTGAAAAAACTTTCCACCAAATGGGTGAAAAACTTCAATTTGACTTGGGCAATTCACAAAGGATTAGGGCAATCGGAGTGCATTCCAAAGGGGAAAATCAAAATCGTGAGGCTTGGATTGCCTCCATTCAGGAAAGACTCCAATTGGAAAAGGCTTCCGTTTGAAAGAATTGGAGCAAAACAAGAAAACTTGGGAAACCCACTACAACCGTTCGGTTTCCAAGTTGGACTATCCCGACGAAAACCTAGTTCGAATTCTCGCAAAAATAGATTCTCCCAGTAAAAAAGCCCTTGATTTTGGAGCTGGATCCGGAAGACATTGCAAGCTACTTTCGGACTTTGGCTATTCAGTCGTCGCATCAGACATTGCCGAGAATTCATTAGAGTCTGTAAAGAAACTGTATCCGAACATACTCACAAAACTTGTCATTGGACCAGACCTACCATTCTCGAATCAATCATTTGGACTGATATTGGCTTGGGGTGTCTTGCATTACAATCAGAAAGAAGCCGCCAAACATCTACTGAATCAACTTTATTCATTTCTTGAACCAGGCGGGTATTTAGTAGGATCCATTCGCGCTGAGTCAGATTCTCACCTAGCATTGAATGACGGTGAAATTGGTTTAGCCGATCTAAAGGGAGGCTATGCAGTAACCTATTCAAAGTTAGAATTGGAGTCTCTCCTCTCCCCTTTTTCGACTGTCCAGATTGGTTATAGCGAAAGATCGCCCTTAGGAGACTTAGCAAAACGAATCTGCCATTATTTCTTTCTAGCAAAGAAGTGAACCTGCTTGATAACTCTTGAGCTTACAGACGCTTTGCTCTCTCTTTGCCCTTTAGAAAAAAAATGTGATTGGAAATTTCTATATTTTACAACTGGTAACTCGAAAGGTCTTCCCATCTATCAATGTGCAACTTGCGGACTTCAAACACAGTATCCGGCTCCTAAAGCAAAAGAACTTTATGATGAAGGCTATTATACTGGCAAATCAGAATACTCCTATGTAGACGAACGAAGTCAATTTCCTTACTATGCTCATGTTTGGGATGCTCGCCTTCGTTCCATTCAAAAGCATGTTTCGTCAGGAAAATTCTTAGATATAGGTTCTAGCTTTGGTGGGTTTTTGTCTCGGGCTAAGGCAATTGGATTTACCGTACAAGGCGTTGAACTCTCAAAGTTTTCTTCCGACTATGCCAATCAAAACCAGATTCCAACTTACAATGGAGATTTGCTTTCTGCCAAGTTTCCCAAGCATGAGTTTGAAGTGATCACTCTTATCGAAGTGATAGAACATTTGGAAAACCCAGCCCTCATTTTCTCTGAAATCTCTCGGATTCTGAAACCAGGCGGGCTACTCGTCATCCAAACAGCAAATTTTGAAGGCTGGCAGGCTATCCAGGCAGGAAGCTCTTATCACTACTACCTTCCTGGCCATATATTTTACTATTCTCATTCAAACCTTGTCTCCATCTTAGAGAAGAAAGGATTCCAACGCTTTCTTCCGTTTTTTGGTGTGGACTTTCCTTTGCTTGCCAAACTGAAAAAAGCAAAAGGCAGTTTTAAGCGGATTCGGGACTATCTTAGATGGTTTTCCATTTCCTTTTACCATTTTAATTCCAAAAGAAAAAAAGATGGAAAACCTAAAACGTCTAGTTATGTTTTATACGCATTCAAATAGTAGGAACTAGTATGGAAAAAATCAGTGAAAACCCCCTCTTAGTCAAATGGACAAAAATCCCAGAAAACCCTGGCGCTAAGCGTAGCCTCATCCTAGCGATTCGAGTCCTTCTGGTCTCGGTCCACAGGTTCATAAAAGATGAATGCCTTATGATGGCATCCAGTTTAGCATACACTACAATTGTTACTCTTGTTCCTACTTTAACTGTAGTCTTTGCTCTTTTGACTGTTGCGTCTGGAATCCAAAACAGACAAGGCGAGATCTTCGATGAAGTCAGTGGTTTTTTAGTTAAAAACAACATACAGTTTGATATCACACCCTATTGGGAAACGTTAAGCGATATCATTAGCACTGCTTCTCAAATCGGGGCTGTTGGTTTTGTTGTCTTTATATTTTCTGCCACAGCAGTTTTACGGTCCACGGAAAGAGCTTTCCATTTTATCTGGAGAATCGATACACATAGAAGTTTTGTTAACAAGTTTGTGTTCTATTTCTTTCTTATCTCCTTTGGTCCCCTACTCTTTGCCATTGGAAAAGGCTTCTCTGATAAAATAACAGATGTTTTCAGAGCACCTCACTTGAAATCTCTTGCCTTGACCTCGGACGGAACCATCTGGGTAGCTGGAGAAAAAGGAAACATTGGTAAAGTTACCGGGCTCAATGCCCCCATCCAATTCATTCCTAAATCATCTATTGATTTTGAAAATATGCTCTGTGTGGATTTCTCTGGAATCGAAACGGGGACTTGTAAAAAACCAGATATAAGTAAAGAGAACTTCTTTCGAATACGAAGCTTTGAAACTAGTCTATTTTCTCTCTCAGAAGAAGGTACGCTTCTTTTCTCCAGTGACTTGGGTAAAACATGGAAGATCCATACTCTAAAGAACCTACTTATCAAAGACTTTGGAATCTCAGATCTAAAAACAATTTTCATTTTAACGGACGATACACGAACTCTCCGCTATGAAATTGGTGTCAAACTGGAAGAGATTTCAAAATTCACAGAAAAAGGCATCACTCCTGTTCGAGTCCGTTTCTTCACTGAAAAAGAAGGCTTTGTTTTAGACAAAGAAGGAAGACTTTGGAAAACCGCTGATGGCGGAAAAACCTTTGCTTCCTTCCAGGTTTCTCCAAAACCCTTAAACGATATCTTTTTCCTAAGCAGAACATTGGGTTTTGTGGTGGGAGATGGGGGAGCCATTTACCGGACAAAAGATGGGGGCAATACCTGGATCAGTTTAAATCACAAAAGATATTCGTATGATCGGGTCTGGGTTTTTTCAAGCCCCAAAAAACAAGACTATGATGTCTTTGTATTAAACAACTTAGGAGATATTCTTCTTTCGGAAGATGAAGGAGAGAATTGGAAAATCGCCTATCACCCTTCTGGCGGAGATCTCTTAGATATGATCCATCTAGCAAAGACCGGGCTCTTATCTGAAGATGGTGGCGGAGAAACGGATTCCGAAGTTGAATCCACTGGTGACCCTGAGGATCCAACAGCGAATGCAGTGAGCCTCAACAAAGATATGTTAGGAATAATTGCCGTCGGAGAATATAAAAAAATGATCCGAATCGAGCAAGATTCAAAAGGTCAAATGCTCTGGAAAAAATACCAAGGCGGAGCAAAAATCTTTTCTATCTATACCATCCTAAAAGTTACAATTCCTTTGATTTCCATTTGGTTGTTCTTTATTTTACTCTTCACTTTGGTTCCAAATACTAAGGTTCCCATGCATGCGGCACTGATCGGTTCTGCCGTCACTGGTGTCATTCTAATTCTTTTCTTCTGGGGCTTTTTGAATATATATCTTACCAGTTTTACTGAAAAGACAATGATCATTTACAAAGCTTTGGCGGCAGTGCCGGTTTTTCTTTTGAGCATTTACTCTGTAGGAGCCATTGTTCTTTTTGGAGCCGAAGTGACTGCGACTTTACAGTTTCCAGATCGCTATTTAGTGCCAAAGCATCCTTTTGATGATGCTGACGAATACATCAAATACGAGTTTTACCATGCACTTAGATTTTTGGCGTATGTTTATCAATACCAAGATAAACAAGGAAAACTAATTCCTCTAGCAGAAATGAAGAAGAGATTGAATCTTCCAGAAAGGGAAGTGAAACTAATCAAAGAAGCGCTAGAAAAAGCGGATTTGATTTCATTGAACGAAAAAGGGAACATAGCCCCCATTCGATTGAAAGAACAAGTCAATCTATACGAACTCTACCAAAAAACAATTTCATTCACTTTGGGTGTTCCTGAAACAAAAGACCCTAGTCTTCCGCAAGCGAGCCTTGGTCTTTCTCAACTAGAGGATAAGGTAAAAGTCCACCTGAGCTCTATCTCTTTGAAGGATGTGGCTCTTTGATTTACTGATACGCTTTTTTGGCAACTGGCGGGAGAGAGGCAGACATCTGTTTGTAAATCTCTTCTGCCAAACCCAAACTTTCGTTTTTAGAAATGTTTTTTGAGTATTCGTCGTATAGCATATCTTCAAAAATTTCTTCAGCATAACCGCCATCGATTAACTTTTCTTTTTGAACGTTTTTCTTCATCTCTTTGAGCATCATTTTGACAAAGACTGATTCAAATTCAACCGAGGCATCGAACAGCTTTTTTCTATAGGGATCATTTGCTGTTTCTTCCCTAATGTTTTGCGGAACGCGAAGTGAACTAGAGCTCACTTGACCTTGCAGTTCATTCCGTTCTTCCATCAATTTCTGGAATGGAGATAGATTGCCAGATTCAGTGGCAGATACATTTGACTTAGGCATAGACTGTAAAATGCGATCTTCTCTGGAGCGAGACATACGATTTGAATAATCATTGATTGAAAAAATATCCATGTTTTTCCTCTTATTGAACGATGAGCTCTGCCTTCAAAGCCCCTTGTTTTTTCAATGCTTCCAAGATAGAAATAATGTCTCTGGTCGAAGCTCCCACCTTATTCAAAGCATCGACAACATCTGAAACTTGGGTTGATTCTTTTAAAACAAATACCGAATCGCCTTTGTCATCTTCGGGCAGAGGAAAGAGAAACCGCTGTTTTTTAGGGCTTGCCACTTGGATCGTAAGGCCTTGCTGAGAAATAGCCACTTCATCTATTGCAATTCCAGCTCCCATAACAATGGTACCAGTTCTTTCATTGATCACAACCCTTGCCACTGTTTCCGGTGTCAATGTGAGATTTTCTAATTTACTTAGAAAAACTGTGTCAATTTTTCCATTCCCATTTGTTCCAGCAGGTACGGGTACAGAAAGTTCGGTGGCACTTAAAACCTCAGGTTCAACGCTCAATCCACCTTTGATTGCTTCCACAACAGCATTGAGGGTAGCATAGTCTTTTTCTATTAAGGTGATTCTAACTTGGTTAAGGACTAGATTAGAAGGGACTGATTTTTCTAAGATTGCCCCGTTTAATACGATTCCTGTGTTCGTACTTCCTTTTTTTTCCGCAATCCCTTTGCCTTTTTTATCTTTTCCACCAAATTGAAGAACTCCGCTTGCAACAGCGATGGTTTCTCCATTGCCAGCTTTCAGTGGGGATTGCAAAAGGACACCCCCTTCCAATGATCTTGCGTCTCCCAGACTCGAAACAATCACATCGATCCGTTCACCTTCTTTGAGAGAGACGGAAACACTAGCTGTCAAGATCACACTTGCAGTGTTTCTCGGTTCGCGAATGGGTTTTTTAGTGTTTACTCCCAACTGAGCCAAATAATTTGCCAATGCTTCTTCCGTTAGAGGGCTTTTCGTATCGCCTGAACCATTTAGTCCAACGACGAGTCCGTATCCTGTGAGTTGGTTTTCTCGGATGGGATTGATTTTAGCGATATCTTTTAGTTTTACTTCCACTGCAAAAAGAGCAAAAGGTGGAATGAGGAAACAAAGAGCTAGGAAGCAAGTAGCAAAAAAGACGGTTCTTTGTTTAGAATACAAACGTGCGTTTCTCATTCGCTACTCTCTCCCAAAACTCTCTTGATGTTTTTCATAAGGATATCTTGCTTTTCCTGCTCTGAGAGCTCAGCTTTGACTGACGTGGTTCCGTCTGGGTTCTGGATTCGTTTGACTTGGAGATTAGGATCCTTTAGGTCTTTGGGAGTAAGAGTACCTTTGTATTCCAATCTCAGGTTTGCCACTTGGTCACTGGATACATTTCTAGCTTTATCCAAATCTTCCGGGCTTACAATCCCTGTCAGTCGGAGACTTACATTCTCTTCTCCAAAGTTAAAGGTTCTCTGCCCTTCCAAAGTGAGAGCTCCGGACCCAGGATCGATGCTAGTAACCACTACTGCCATAGCTCCCAGGATTTTACTCTGGGTTTTGGATTTTCCAACTTTTGATCGCATGAAAGTGTTTCGGGTGTTGAAAGCGGGCATATCGTTGATTAACTTTTTGTCTGGAACTGTCTTCACATCCGTATCAAAAGTAGCTTTGTACTCTGATTCGTATTCTGCCTTGATTCCTTGTTTTAAGATGACTTTTACGATCGAACCAGGAGAAACAAATTTAGGATACGAGTAAGGATCTTTGTCTTTCCAAAGTGAATTCGCTTTCAAATCGGAAGTGGACCCGAATTGCTCTTTGGATTGGAAAAGAGTCTGCAATCCAGGGAATCTCTCAAACAGAAAAAGACAAAGGAGACCTTGCAAGCTTAAGTGTATTAGAAACCAAAACAAACTTCCCAGTTTTTGAATCATTTATATCTTAACCTCGCAAATCCCAGGACCTTTGATTTCAGCATTTAGAATCCTCGATGAAGTGAGATTCATCACTCGAATTCTAGAGCCTTCATTTCCTGATTCCAATGCTCTAGCTCTAACTTTTACTAATACAGTTTCCAAAGCTAAGACCAATTGAACCTCTTGTCCCCGTTCAACGGTATTCAACTGTCTGATTTGTTTTTTTAAGAGCGGCTTGCCTTTGCCCAGATCATTCAAAGCTGTTTTGCCTACTGGACTTTCGGTAACATAATCACTTCCGGATTCTGAATCAAAGAAACTCAATTTCTGAATATCTTCCGCACCTAAAATCTGCTTTGCTGGGACTTCTTTGTTTGTAAAATAAGCTTCCTTTTTTGTTTCAATCAAAAAGGACAATGGAATGGAATGAATCTTCTCATCATTTACAAAGAAATCCAAAGGGAAGATTCGTTTCCCAGGTCTTATCTCTTTTCCAATTTTTCTAAACTGATACTTAACTTTAGAAGAAGGAAATTTTTCCGAAGTGCTTTCTAGCATCAATCGAATTTCCTCATCCGATGTTTCCGTTTCATTTTTAATGGTTTCGAGCAACACTTTCGTAAGGGATTCTTTCGAAACATCTTCGGTAAATGGAATCACCCAAGCACCTATGCCCTGGACACTGAGTCCCGCTGTTTCTAAACCTTTGCGGGAGAAACCGGCATGGATGTATTGCTTTGCTTGTTCAGGAGTGAGATAGAAAGGTTCTTGAACGGAGGCAAGAAGTAGGTTTTCTTCTCCTTTGCATCGAACCAAATCACAGAGTTTTAGTTCGTTAGTTTCAAGAACCACTTTTGTCTTCATATAAAAGCGAGTTTCCGTAATTTCCTTTGCGGATAGCTCTGCCGAAACAAATGAAAATGATAAAGCCAAAAAGATAAAGTTTATCTGTAAAGTTTTTCTAATTTGGCTTTGAATCACAGCAAGTTTCATAGTTTAAGTTCTATGTTCTTATCTCTTGAGACCAATTGCCGTAGAGAGCATGTTATCTGAAGTTTGAATCGTTTTTGAATTCGATTCATAAGCTCTCTGTGCCACAATCATGTTCACCATTTCTTCCACGATTTTTACGTTACTCATCTCTAAGAAGCCTTGCAAAACGCTTCCGTAGCCTTCTTGGCTAGGCATCCCTGGAATCTCTGGACCAGAAGCAACCGTTTCTCGAAATAAGTTTTTTCCAACAGCTTGGAGACCAGCTGGGTTAACAAAACGATAGAGTTCAATTTGTCCAATGGTGGTGGGTCTTATGTCATTGCCAATTTTCACAGTGACTTCACCTTCTTCCGCAACCATGAGTGTATTTAAAATCGCATTTTCAGGCAAAATGATCGGAGGTTCTAAAAGGTAACCATTGGAAGTAACAATTTGTTGGTTAGAATCGATTTTAAAAGACCCGTCCCTAGTAAAATTAAATGTGCCATCCGGCATTTGGATTTTAAAGAATCCCATCTCACCGGTTAGGGCAAGGTCTAACTTATTGCCTGTGGCTTGGAAAGAACCGATTTCAAATAATTTCTGTGTAGCGGCTACTTTTACCCCGTGACCGACATTGATTCCAGTGGGAATTTCGGAAACAGATGTAGCAGGCGTTCCAGCTAAAACTTGGTGCTGGTAAACTAGGTCTTCAAAGTCAGCTCTATTTTTCTTAAATCCAGTCGTATTGACGTTCGCTAGGTTGTTCGCAACTGTATCGATATGGAATTGTTGGGCAATCATACCCGTCGCACCGGTCCAAAGTGATCTCATCATAGCGGGAATCCTCTCATGGGATTTGTATCGGCGGACTTTGATAATTCCGTAAGTGCGTTTTTTTTTAATTATGTCTTATTTTTCACCTGTGCTTCCAAAGCCCTTTTCTCCTCTCTCTGTCTCATCCAACTGAGCTACTTCCTCAAGCTTTGGGGTCTCATACTTTCGAAATAGAATTTGGGCAATCCTTTGCCCTGGTTCTAGGGCAAAGGGCTTTCCGCTTAGATTCAAAAGCGGAACAAAAATCTCACCGCGGTAGTCGTCATCAATGGTTCCAGGGCTGTTGGGGATGAGGATTCGGTTTTTGGTTGAGAACCCTGACCTAGGTCTCACTTCCCCCTCCCATCCCGCAGGCAATGCCAGGGCGATTCCCGTGGGCACAAATACAACCTCTCCTGGTGGAAGGAGAATGTTCTCTTCCAAGCAGGCGGCTAGGTCAAAGCCTGCCGCACCTTGGGTTTTTCGTTCTGGTGCCAGAGCTCCAGGTCGCAGTGCCTTCCAAAAAACGCTCGTCATGGATTACAGAAGTTGATTGGGGATTTTTTCGAATTTGGTTTCGGAGATGTCTCCGATGCAGGAAAGTTGAAATGTCGGATTTGCAAAGGCATGCTGAATTGATTTGTCGATGTCTTCTAAGGTGATGCTTTTGACAGCTTTCATTCTGTCTTGTAAGGAAAAATACCGCCCAAAGTAGATCTCTTGTAAGCCCATATTGTTCATTCGGTTTTCAGGCAATTCTGATCCAATTGCCATACTGCCCAACTGATTGCTTTTGGCGTCTTCTAACTCTTTTTTGGTGATTCCGCTAGTGACTAGATTTTTTAGCTCTTCTAACAACAAACGAACACATTTCTCTGTTTTGTCTTTGGAGGTCGAACAAAAAATAGTAAAGACTCCCGTACTTCTATAAAAAGTCGGAAAACTGTATATCGAGTAGCACAAACCTTGCGTTTCGCGGATGTTTTGAAACAGGCGACTTGACATGCCCCCACCTAAAATAGTGGAAAGAGTTTGAAAACAAGTCATCCCATGAAAGTCACGAGGAATTCCGTTTGCCCCTAGCATAATACTGATTTGCTCGATTTTTCTTTTTTCGAGGTTTTTGGAAAAATGTTTCTTTGGCTCTTTATCTTTTGAGTCTTTTCCCATAACTTTTGTTTTTGGGACTTTGCCTTTTGGGTTGGGAAAAGAAAAATAGTCTTCAGCAAGCTTGACAACTGCCTTCCATTGCAGGTTGCCAGAAACGGAAAGAACCATGTTTGCTGGATAGTAATGCTTTTCGTAAAAGGCCTTTAGCTTGGGTCGCTTGATGGCTAAAATGGATTCTTTGGTTCCAATAATGTCTTTGCCATAGGCTGAACCCTTGTAAAGATTTCGAAAGTAAAAGTCATATAAAAAATCATCGGGAGCATCTTCATAAGATCTCATTTCTTCGATGACTACTTGTTTTTCGGTTTCAATGTCTTTTTCTAAAAACTTGGGACGAAACACCATATCGGATAAAATGTCAAAGGCAAGCTTAGAATCAGATTTGCTAGCTACTACATAGTATTGCGTATATTCTTTGCTAGTGGATCCATTTAGAATGCCCCCTACTCGCTCAATGTCTGATGCAATTTGCTTTGAAGTTCGAGTTTCCGAGTCTTTGAAGAGCATATGCTCCAAAAAATGAAAGTAGCCTGCTTCTGAATTTTCTTCGGCAATGGAACCTTCTTTGACAAAAAGTCCCACAGCCATAGAAGCAGAGTGCTTCATTTGTTGAAACAAGAGGGTGAGCCCATTTGGCAAAACAATGCGAGACAACTCGTCTGAAATAGCCAAAGCGCCCTCCTTTTTAAAATGAGTCTGTTTTAGTTTCCGAGAAGAACGTCTTTTCTGGAAAGGTCGATTTTTCCCATTTTGTCAACGGAAATGACCTTAACCTGAATCTTCTGTCCCTCTGATACGATATCTCGAACAGACTGCACTCGTTTTACATCTAACTTAGATATATGACAAAGCCCTTCTTTTCCTGGTAGGATCTCGACAAAAGCACCAAAGTCCGCAATTCTCTTGATCACTCCATCGTAGATTCTTCCGATTTCGATTTCTTCGAAGATTCCGTCGATCATAGCGATTGCTTTTTCTTTTGCAGGTTCACTTGGAGAAGCGATTGTCACCTTGCCCGTGTCATCCACAGAAATTTCAGAACCAGACTGTTCAATGATGGCACGGATCATTTTTCCACCGGGGCCAATCAATTCTCCGATTCGGTCTTTAGGGATTTGTTTGATTGTGATGCGAGGAGCGTTTGCAGAAAGGTTGCCCTTTACTTGGGAAACTGCTTTGTACATTTCCCCCAAGATATGATCGCGACCTACTTCAGCTTGTTCGATTGCCTTTTGTAAGACTTCCAAACCCAATCCATTGACTTTTAAGTCCATTTGGAAGGCAGTGATACCTTTGCTAGTACCAGCCAATTTGAAATCCATGTCACCAAAATGATCTTCGATACCTGCTATGTCAGAGAGAACCGCAAATCGACCTTTCTCGTCAGAGAATAGACCCATCGCAATTCCAGAAACAGGAGCCTTGATCGGAACTCCACCTGTCATCAAAGCAAGTGAACCAGAACAAACCGATGCCATGGAAGAGGAACCATTGGATTCTAAAATTTCAGATACCACTCGGATCACATAAGGAAAGTCAGCCTGCGGAGGGAGAACTTTTTTCAAAGCTCGTTCGGCAAGGTTTCCATGTCCGATCTCTCTTCGCCCAGGTCCTGAGTTTCTTCGCACTTCTCCCACGGAGAAAGCGGGAAAGTTGTAATGGAGCATGAAATTCTTTTCTTTTTGACCTTCCAGAGTTTCGTATCTCTGGTTGTCTGTGGTCGTTCCTAAAGTAACAACGCCCAATGATTGGGTTTGTCCTCTAGTGAATACAGCTGATCCGTGCGCCCCCGGGAGAACATCCACTTCACAGGAAATGGCCCGGATCTCATTGGTCTTTCGACCATCAAAGCGAATGCCCTCACCGAGCACCAGTTCGCGGACTACTTCATACTCAAGTTCATGGAGATAAGCCTTGATTTCCCGAGACCTGTCTTCTGGGCTTGTGATCGCTTTGAAATGCTGGATGGTTTCATCGTTTGTTTTTTTGATTTCTTCGTTTCGTTTTGCTTTGTCCGAATTTCGGTTTGCCGCAGTCAATTTAGCGAAAGCGAAATCTCGCACTTTGCCGAGAAATTCTTTGTCTGGAACTCTCAATACCACGGATTTCTTGGTGATGTTTGCTTTTGCAACAAAGCTTTCTTGCAGTATCACGGCTTCTCTCAAAGCGTTTTGAGCAAAGCGAAGAGCGGACATCATGTCTTCTTTGGACAGTTCGTTCGCTTCGCCTTCAATCATTACTATGGCTTCTTTGGTTCCAGCGACAATTAGATCGAGATCACTTCTCGTCATCTCTTCGTTTGTTGGATTTAAAATGAATTCACCAGCAATTCGCCCTATCCTTGCCCCAGCAATCGGTCCCGAGAAAGGAATTGGGGAAGCGGAAAGAGCCGCAGAAGCCGCGCAAATGGCATGGCCCGCTATGGATACTGTTTTGTCTGCCGAAAGAACCTGAACCATAAGTTGAACTTCTGAGAAGTAACCTTCTGGAAACATAGGTCGAATAGGTCGGTCGATGATTCGAGAAAGTAGGATTTCGTGTTCAG
>JAIXRB010000057.1 GCA_027485405.1 Leptospiraceae bacterium
GGGTTTGGCTCTTCTAGAAAAAGGATCTGTGGAATTCGGATTTCTTCCTTTAAAAACGAGTAAATAGTAGCCTGCTGACCTTCCGTCCAATTCTCAATTCCCGCAAAACCCAAAGTCCCAGAACCCGCCTGAGATACCCATTCTAATAGAGATTTTTCCAGTTTTCCCAGGTGATCCGGGATGGTTTCCAGAAGCAAAAATGCCGCGCCTTTCTTATGCCGATCATGGTAGTATTTTGCGAAGGTTTTTTTCCCACTACCCGACTCTCCCGAAACGCAAAAAAATGGCTTTTTAGAAAGCCCTTCCAGGTCGGAAAGAAGGCCTGGAATCGATACATAGTAAGCGTCAAAAGGTGTAGTTTCTTGGCGTGGTAGGTCCAGTCCAAAGCCCGATTCAATCCATTTTGCCAGCAGATAAAAAGTATACAATTGGGCATCGCTTGGATTTTTTTCCCATTCCAAGACCAAGAATCCGAGCGGGGAACTCAGCGATCCGATCTTATGAACACTTGCAATGCCGGGATCTAAAAAAAGAGAATGAGAATCGCTAGCTAGAACAGTGGGCGATTCAGAGGAAAAAACGCGATTCCAATCCGAACTATTTCGAGAGAGAAACTCATAAAAGAAACCATCCTCGCCGTATCCAAAAGTTGCGTTTTCATACAAGGAGTCTTCATCAGAAGTTTTCAGAACTACCACTCCCGCTTTCGCTCCCCAACCCTCTACAAGGTCTCCCCAGACTTCGGGCAAAGAGGACTGGATCCACGAGAGGTTGCAAGGTGACCACAACAGTGGAAGCTCTTTGGAGGACGGCGACATACTAGAAAACTGTTTAATTTTAATCACTTTGTCAAGCTCGTACTGTGAGTATTGTCGGATGTCCGACAATTTTTCCTTTTCTTTTTCTTTCTTTTTGGAGTCGGACATCCGACAATAGGAGCCTAGGAATAAGATTTTCTTTTTTTAGAAAAATGGGAAATTTCTATTGATTCCTGTTTTCCAAAAGGGAAAACTACCAAACCATAAGGAATTTGTTGCGGATGATCACTATTGCAGTAGCTAATCAAAAGGGTGGCGAGGGGAAAACAACAACTTCCCTTAACTTAGCCATGGGTCTTGCGAGGCGAAATTTTCGCACCTTGCTAGTAGATATGGACCCGCAAGCGAACTCTACTGGCATTTTTGTCAATCCGGAAACACTCTCAAAAGACTTGTCCCACTTGTTTCAAAATACGGCAAAAATAACAGATATTATGCTTCCTTCATATAACCACTGCATGTGGGTTCTTCCGTCTAGTTCTCGTTTGGCTGAGATGGAGACGGTTTCTGTGAACTCTGTAGAGGCTCCCTATATCTTAAGAGACGCTCTTCAAACCATAGATCCTCCAATGGATTTCGCGGTGATTGATTGTCCCCCTTCCCTCTCCATTTTTACGGTGAACAGCTTGGTTGCCTCAAACTTTGTTTTGATCCCCCTGCAGGCAGAAAAATTCTCTATGGATGGGATCATTGGACTTCAACAGACCATTGCTTCTATCAAGAAAAGGATCAATCCAGACCTAGAGATTTTAGGGGCTCTTTTGACCCAGCTAAAACCTCAGACACTTTTGACAAAAACGATCTTGCCCGTACTCAGTAAGTATTTCAAAATTTTCGAACATACAATTTCCGATGGAGTTGCCATTGGTGAAAGCCACCTGGCAAAGAAATCTGTCTTTGATTACAATAAGTCTTCCAGACAGGCACAAGAATATGAAGGCTTTTTAGAAGAGGTATTGCGTGAGCTCAAAAAGTAAAAGACTCGGAACCCTTGCTGATATCTATCAAGCAGAATCCCTGGATGGCACGATCCGAAAAATCCGGATGGATCGCATCTCCCCGGCGGAACACCAACCTAGACAAGAAAGAAAAAAAGGAATAGAGGAACTTGCCTCTTCGCTGTCTCAGGAGGGCCTCCTCCAACCTATCGTGGTCTCAAAGAATCGCTCCAATGAGACCTACCAAATCATTGCAGGCGAACGTCGATTTCATGCCGCTAAAAGCCTAGGATGGCCAGAAATTGAATGCAAGATCTTAGATCGCCCCGAGAAAGAAATCTATAAACTAGCCATCATTGAAAACCTGCAAAGGGAAAACCTCTCCCCCTATGAAGAAATTGAAGCCTTGCAATATCTAAAACAATTGCACAATTATTCGGATTCTGACCTAGGAGGCCTCTTTGGAAAAAGCAGGAATTACATGTCAGAAATTCTCTCCATTGCGAGCCTGAGTAAAGAAGAGATTTTAAAATGCAAAGAAAAGGACATTCAATCTAAGAATTTGCTAGTCCAAGCGGCACAAGCCTCGAAAAAAGGAAGCTTCTCTGAGTTCCTGGAACTTTACTCGCAAGGTCAGCTGAGAACCGTCCGAGATGCCAAAGAATTCAATAAAACCGATAAAAAAGAAGCTCCGACGAGAGAGTCCATCTCTCCGTATCAGATCAAAAGAATTGGAAACCAGATATCGATTACATCCGAAGATGAAATCCTTTTGGGTGAAATCTTGAAGTATCTAAGAAAAGAGCTCCCAAAACACTGGGGAAATCAGCAATAAACTAAACAAGTACTTACTTGTCAAGTACTGGTACTCATTTTTTTTGCCTTTTTCTCAAAAAAAGTTACAATTCAGCGAGAAGGGATTGACGAAACCTTCCAGATTCGAACAATGTGACATAATTTAGTAAACGGAATTGTAGTACGAAAGCTAGTTCTGCCATCTCATATAAAAAGGCAGGCTAAAAAAAATCCCCTGGGGTAAACCAGGGGGTCGGGTTTTCCCGAAGGAATGTTGTTGGATGAGACATAATTAACATTATGTCCGATAAAGTCAACTTCTTTTGGAAATTTTTGCTTAATTTTAATTCCGTTTTTGCAGATTTCCCAGGAGGAGTGGATGAGCGATTACCATCCCTATATTCGCATCATGACGGACATCATCGATTCCGGTCTATGGGCAGAGCTATCCAGTGCGGCAAAAACGCTGTATCCCGTTCTGCTTAAATTTAGTGATTACAATTTCAAACCTGTTTGGCCAAGCACGGAAACCCTTCTTAGGCTGACAGGGTTTAAAACCAAAAAATCCATTGTCCAAGCTAAAAAAGAATTGGTTCTGCATGGGCTTTTGCACCAAGTTCCGGGCGGAGGAAGGGTCTCGACAAGGTATCATTTTTCCTTTCATTACCCGGGCTCCAAAATTACCCCTCTGGGGGATAAACAAATACCCCTCAGGGGAGTAGATTCGAATGCCTCTGTGGGCGATAAATTTGCAAAGGAGGGGGCTACGGCTGGAACCCCAAACCATATTAATATAACCATTTCCAATGAAAACCATTGGGGGAAGGAATCCGAAAAGCCTAGATCGGCAGAAGAAAAGAAGGAAGAAAAAAGAGAATCCGCAACTAGTTCTGCAGGGCTTTCTGAACTTTTGGATCTTTTTGGTGCCGAGATTTTTTTCCCAGTCTACAAAGAAGCTGAGTCTCTTCGCCTAGAGAAAGACTTAAACTATTTAAAAGCCGCATGCAGAAAGGAAGTTTTGCTTAAATCTAAGCAGTCTGACAACAGTCCTGCGGGTCTTCGCTCTCATAGCAACTCTTGGAAAGGATTTTTGGATTGGGGTTCTCGCCATTTGAGTCTGTCCACTTGGCAAGAGTTGTCTCGTGCGGAAGTGGAGTGGAACGGGCAGTCCATTTTTATCCAAACCCCCCTTTCCGGAATCACCAGACAAATTGTATCACAATATTTCCAAAATTTAGGAAAGGAAGCACCTTCTGTTTTGTTCCAAGAGAAAGAAGACGCTTCCCGATTGATGGAAATTCGATAGACGCTTGAAAAAAAATCGATTTTTTGGAAGGAAAACCATATGATTCGAATCAGCCACCCCACTACCCTACCCATCCGACAAGTCACAACCTCAGGGCTATTTGAAACTAAAAATTCGGAGTTTCTCTCCTTCTATGAAGAAAAGGATTCCCCCGGTCTTTCCTCTCTTTTATTTGATTTTGGTGGAATCGGTTACTTCAACGGAATTGAATTACATCCTAGTCCAGAGGGAGGGGATTTTTTCCCAGATACGTTTCGGTTTGAACTTTCGCAAGACGGCAAGGCTTGGGAGCCCGTTTTGCAAGAGTCAGGTTTTAAAAGAAGTGCCAATGGAATCGGCAAATGGATTTTTTCTTTAACAAGCGCTCGCTATGTAAAATTAGTTTCAAAAATCAGCAAAAGAACCAGTACCGGAAAAAGCAAGCTACAGTTCGGTAAGGTGAAGTTTTTAGTCACAGGTGTCAAAGAAATCAAAGCAAGTTCTGAATTGGATCGTCTTTGGGTCAAAGAGAACTTATTGGATGGAAGAGTAGACTACGGTTGGAGTTCCCGAAAAAAAGAAGAGCCAAGCGATGAGTTTCTAGTTTTAGATTTGGGTGGGATCCACCGTCTCGATGAAATGCGGATGCTCACAAAAAATGAATTCCCGAACCATTTCCCTGAGCAGTTTGTCGTATTTACCAGCGAAGATGACTTAACTTGGCATCAAATCCACCAGGAAAGTGGCTTTTTATCTGAACCAGGAATTTGGTATCTTTGGAAGTTTACTCCTGTTAATTTAAGATACTTGAAGCTGGTTTTCACCCAAGAAAAGGTACCAAATCACAAAGAGTATGTGACAGAAATCATAGAAATTGAACTTTTTTCAAAAGCCGATCACAAAGAAGAGAAAATTGAAACCCCGGAGAGTAAGATCACCCTGCCCTACGCAACAGTTCTCAGGTCAGGGATCGTTCGATTGGCTGTGGACGGTGAAATCAAAGAAGGAGTCGCGCTACAATCCAGCGACCGAAGGCTTCGGGACGCCTCTACAGAATACAAAGGTATCGTAGAACTTGCGACCGACGGGGAAGAAAAACCAGGAAAGGTGGTCCAGGGAAATGATAAACGCCTCAAACAATCCACGGAATTGACCATTGGATTGGTAAGACTTGCTCGTTCCGGTGAGAGCAAACCTCAATTGGTTGTTCAGTCTGACGATGAAAGACTGAAACAAGCTTCAACTGATTCCTTTGGGATCGTAGAGTTAGCATTAGATGGAGAGACTCGTCCTGGAGTCGTAGTTCAGGGCAATGACTCTAGACTTAAAAAAGCAACATTAAAGAGTTCCGGTTTGGTTCAATTGGCTGAGCTCGGCGAAGACCATCCAGACAAAGTTATCACAGGAAATGACCCAAGATTGAAAGAGGCAACTGTCACTGCTAAGGGAATCGTTCGGTTGGCTCAAAACGGGGAAGAAAGCCCCGGAAGCGTTGTGCAGGGGAATGACAAGCGATTGCAACTTGCGACAACAGAGCAATTTGGGATTGTTCAGCTAGCTAGATCCGGTGAGGTCAAGAGTGGTGTCGTTGTACAAGGTGATGACAAACGTTTGGTCGCCGCCACAGAAGAAAATTTTGGAATCGTTCAGATGGCAAGCCACGGTTCCACACAAGAAGGAAAGGCTGTCAAAGCCAGTGACCCAAGGCTATCTGATTCTAGAAACCCCCTACCCCATGAACATGAATATGCGGCAAAACAACATGATTTCAATTCCCATTCCGGACTTCTTCAGATAGAAGGAGAGACTTCTTCTGATTTTAAAGGAATTGTTCCTCCGCAGTTCAATGATTCGGTGATTTATGCAAAAAACAAGGCTAGCGGAACGGGTGTTATAGGTCTTGGAGGGTCTCGAGGTCTTGCTGGGTTTTCGGAAGGAACTGGAGTCATTGGAATTTCTAAATCCAAAGATAGAGTGGAAGCAGGTGTCTTAGGTTTGTCTTCGGGTGCGCCTGGGGGACAGTTTATTTCTCAATCAGACTATGCCCTTTTTGCAAATGGTCTCGGAAACATCCAAAGAGATTGGAAAGGATCAGGAAAAGCCGTTCTTGCCCAAGGCGAGAGCTTGTTTGAAGGCGTGATCCGCATATCCAAAGACGGTCAAGAGGAATGTATAGCCCGCTATTTCAAGTTAGACCAGAAGGATGTGATTAGCCCTGGAGATCTTTTGATTGCAACGGACGAGGCTGGGGTTTTGTCTCGATCCAAGCAACCGTATTCTACAAATGTAATCGGTGTTTGCGTAGGAAATCCTTCTGTGGTCCTAGGCAAAGAAGTAAAGAGCCTTGACCATGTTTTGGTCGCTTTGTTTGGACTGGTAAGGCTTCACGTAGATGCCCAACCTGGCTCTATCCAACCAGGTGATCTTTTGGTCAGTGGGTTAAGCTCTGGGCACGCTATCAAATCTGACCCAAATAAGTTAAAGCCAGGCTGTATTGTGGCAAAGGCTTTGGAGCCTTGGAAAAAAGATAAAGGTACTATCCTTGCTTTGCTTTCTTTCGCTTAAGCGCTTTTAGTTAAAAATAAAGGCATCTCAGAAGTGGATTCAATTGGAAAGCCTGCTCTGAGTGCCCTTTCCCGCAAAGCTAGAATAGCTTCTCTTCCTTCCTGACCTAGATCGAGAGAAAAATCGTTCACATAGAGTTCAATATGAGAGCGAATCACTGCATCGCTTTTGTTTTGAGAGTGTTGACGAATGTAATCCCACATCTTGGAGTTGTTATTTGAAGTTTTATAAGCTAACTCTAGACTTTTTCGAATGGAGTCTTCCATTCCTTGTAGTTCGGAAAGCGGGAGACTTCTTTTTCCAACAATGGCACCGAGAGGAATTGGATAACCTGTTTCAGTCTCCCAAAATTCTCCGAGGTCTACTATTTTTTCTAGTCCCAAGCTTTCATACGTAAACCGCTCTTCATGGATCAAAACCCCAAAATCCGCCCTACCCGCAAGTAGACTCGGGATGATCTGTTCATACCTGACTGGTAATACAGGTTCATTGGAGTTTCGAAAAAGGGAAAGCAGTAGGTTTGCAGTTGTTAATGTGCCTGGTATCAGCACTGTGGAGTCGGATTGAAGATTTTTTGGATTGCCTTTCTTTTTTACGATCAGAGGTCCACATCCTCTCCCCAGAGCGGCTCCGGAATTGAGTAAAACATAAGAATTGGAAACTACAAAATAAGCGGCAAATGACAGTTTTGTGAATGGAAAAAAAGAAGTCCTGGCTTTTTGGTTGAGACTTTCTACGTCTTCGAGTGCTGATTCAACTGAAAAAGGGCTGAAGTCATTGGATTTTTGCAAAAGATGATAGAAGATAAATGTATCGTTCGGACAGGGAGAGAAGGCTATTTGCATTAGAAGCTCAAGAAGTATGATTTAGACGGAGTTATAAATAGGATTCGAAAGATTAAGAAAAAAAATAGAATTGTTGAAAAGATAAGAAACGACAGAGAAAAAAACTCTCTTTTTTGATCCACCTTCCAAACAATGAAAGGAAGGCACAAAGTAAACATTCTCGTTAGGTTATCAAAGGATCTCCAGTATCCCTGTTCTGCTATAACAATCGTAAAGCAAGCCAAAAGGATTGGAATCGCTATTAATAATTCAATTTCTTTTGCTGAGAGCTCGTTTCTCTGCTGAAACAATGGAAAAAGTTCCCAAATCGAACGAAAAGACAAACAAAGCAGAATAAAGAAACCAAGAAATAGAAACAGCTTTATGGATCCCTTTGCGGATAAACTAAACTTTGCGCCATCTACAAAGCTGTAGAAGAATCCAAAGAAAGGAAAATCGATCATATCTAGAAAGTGAAGTGGATTGGTTCCAAGCGCCGTTTTTTCGAATAATGGCAAGTAAGGCAAGGCAACAAAAAAGAATACAAAAAGAGACATACTCAGAGCAATGGAGAGGGAATTTACCCATTTCCTTTGCAAAACAAATACAACTAAGAAAGAAAATGCAATGATTAGACCCAATTCTCTGGTGAACATAGCCAACGTAAGAAAAATAAGAAAGCCTATCCAGTTTCTCTTTTGATACAAACAAAAAGAAAGAACCAAAAAGGATACAAAGAGTCCGTCGGCAACTAAGAGAAGATTAGCGTTCCAGGTAAATGGATTGAAGAGATAGAAAAAAGAGAGGAGCTTGGATTTTAAGTTATCGTAGAGAAGCAAAAACGATAGAAAATGAAAGAACCAAAGTAGGAAAAGTGCGATCGCTGGATAGTGATCCCATCCGAGTAGACTGCTTGGCAGACCCACTAGGACAGGTAGCCCTATCCTGTGCAGGCGAAAGAAAAAAGAATCTACAATTAGCCCGTCTAAACATCCGCTGTACAAAGATTTCGCGATCAAAAAAAAGAATTGTCCATCGTAGCCCCCTGATGGGAAAACAATCGAGTTTGGCTCCACCAATCCAGGATTAACCGAATGAAAGCCTTCCCAAATTCCTATGAGAGCAGACAAATTGCTATCGTATGGCTGGATTTTAGAAAAAATGAGGACAGAAAGAAGCAAACAGGCTAGCAGAATTCCCAAAAAAGCTAGCTTTGGTTCGAAGTACGATCTCACAAAAAAACTCGGTTCATAGTAATTTTCTCTGGAAATCCCCTTCCCTTTCCATACTTTGGAGACATAGTCAGAATTGTCATCAATGAAAGAAGTATTAGGCACAATCCAGATGGTTTACCAGTACCTAGAAAAGCTTGGGCCTAAAAAATCTTTTCAAATACTGAAGAACCTAGGTTACGAAAAGCTACTATCTTTAACTGGCAAAGTACCCAAAGAGCGCCTTTTGGGGTTAACTCACAAGCTATCCGAGGCATTAGTTGTAGAACTCGTAAACAAAATCCCCGAACGCATCTTAGTGGAAATGATTCTCGAAAACTCCGATGATGATTTGGTCTATTTCATCCACTCCCTCCCGTTAGATGATCTTGCCCTTGTCTCGCGTTCCATCCCCCCGGCTGAGGTTCGATTGCTTGCGGCAAGCGTAGGCAGGGAGACCAGTGTTGAAATCATCAAAACACTAGGGGTAGACAAATGTGTTTCTCTTTTAAAAGAGATCTCAATGAAAGACTTTATCTGGTTACTGAAGGAGACGGACGTTCACGCAGTCTTGGTGCTTGTGACTGAATTGTCTGTGGTTGATTGTAAAAAATGGATCAAATCAAGGGGTCTAGAGGAACTGCCTGTTTTTGTTCGTTTTTTTTTTTTTTTTTTCATTCTAAAAATTTTTCATAAAATGGGTATGGACCAGTCCTTGGCACTGCTTCATTTGCTCGGAGCCTCCGAAATGATGGGACTCTCTAAGCTCATCTCAGAAATGGATCTTACTCACCAGGCGGTTCCTAGTGAAGTTTCTGAAAAAGGCAAAAAAGAAAAAAAGGTTAAAAAAGCCCCAGCTCCAGTGGCAAAGAAAAAAAAATCAAAGAGCAAAAGTTAGGCTTACTTCTGCAAAGGAAGGAAGACCCGAATCGTGCTTCCACTGCCCAATTCACTTTCTACTTCTACCCTACCCTCCATTTTTTCTACGAGAGACTTTACTATGGAAAGCCCAAGTCCAGTTCCTCCGATTCGTTTATTGTCTTTCGATGGAATTCGAAAGAAACGATCAAAGATGCTATGTTTGTATTTTGGATCAATGCCAATCCCCGAATCTTTTACAATCAATTCCCCTTCTTTAGCGTTCAATCGTTTCCAGGTTACGGAAACCTTACCGCTCGGTGTGTATTTCAATGCGTTCACGTAAAGATTGGTTACAATTTGAGAGAATTCGAACCGAAATCCTTTTAAGACAAGATTCTTTTCCAAGTCCAGGTTCTTATCAATGTTCTTTCCTTTGGAGAGGTGGGCATTGAGCTGAACAACGTCTTCTATGATTGGAGAAGGATCGAAGAATTCCATTGATTCCATTTCTTCGTCCTTTTCCCTTGAGGTTGTTAGTTTTAGAAGGTTTTCAATGAGAAAGCTTAGTCTCTTTGCATTTTTATCGATCACC
>JAIXRB010000160.1 GCA_027485405.1 Leptospiraceae bacterium
GGCGATATGCATATTCGAATCAAATGGGGATTGGTCATTGGAATTTGGCATGCTTTGCAAATGCAATGCTTCCATTATTTGATCCTAAAAATGAAACGGCTATAGAGCTTGCCAAACAAAAGCTCACACTCTTAGAAGACTGGCTGGAACAGAGTTATATCCAAATGCTGGGTGAGAAAATAGGAATACCAAATTTAACAGAAAAAGACTTACCGCTTGTGCAAAGTCTTTACCAATGGATGCAAGATACAAGTGCAGATTATACAAATACCTTCTTAATCTTGGAGGGAGAGTTTGAACCAAAGGATCCGATTTACAAAGATACTCGATGGTTAGATTGGGTTCAAACTTGGCGTGAAGCTAAAAAAAAGCGCGGAATTCGAGACGAGGATTCCCTAGCCTTGATGCAAAAAACAAATCCAAGTTTTATACCAAGAAACCATTTGGTCGAAGTGGCGTTGGCGAACGCGAACCAAGGTTTAACAACTGTTTCAGAACAATTGATTGAAAGAGGAAAAAGCCCCTATACCAGAAAAACTGGCTATGATTATGAAGCAGAAGTCCCTGTTGGGGGAGATCGCGAATACCAAACGTTTTGCGGAACTTAGACTGGCACTAAGTCCCGCTTAAGGTCTTTCCAGAATCCTTGGGGATTTAGTGCGCGAGCATTTGAAAGAAATCGTTCCCTTTGTCATCGACTACGATAAAGGCTGGGAAGTTTTCCACATCGATAGCCCAAATAGCTTCCATTCCCAGTTCAGGAAAATCCAGCACTTCTACTTTCTTGATGTTTTCTTTGGCAAGGAGTGCCGCAGGTCCACCGATGGAACCTAAGTAGAATCCTCCGTTTTTCTTGCAACTGTCTGTAACGACCTTGGATCGGTTTCCTTTGGCAAGCGAGATCATCGAATAGCCTTTTTCTTGAAATATCGGAACATAGCTGTCCATTCTACCAGCAGTCGTTGGGCCGAAGGATCCAGAAGGCATCCCCTCAGGAGTCTTAGCTGGTCCCGCATAGTAGATTGGATGGTTTTTGAAATAATCTGGCAATGGTTCACCTTTGTCCATTTTTTCTTTGAGTTTCGCATGAGCGATGTCTCGGGCAACGATGAGTCTCCCCGTTAACATGATTCTAGTTTTTACAGGGTTCTTACTCAAAATTTGGAGAATGTCTTTCATTGGCTGATTTAAATTGACATGCACAGCTTCGGAATTGTTGTCTGTATCATCGACAGTTGGTAAAAATCGAGCTGGATCGTATTCTAGCTGTTCTATGAAGATTCCTTCTTTCGTGATTTTTGCTTTCAAGTTGCGATCCGCACTACAACTGACCCCAAGACCTACTGGACAGGAAGCGCCATGCCGAGGGAGACGAATGATTCGAAAATCATGCGCTAAATACTTGCCGCCGAATTGCGCTCCAATGCCTGATTTCTGTGCGGCTTTTAGCATTTTTTCTTCCAATTCAAGGTCTCGAAAAGCAACTCCGTCTTTGTTTCCCTTAGTTGGTAAATGATCCAAATAGCCAGCTGAAGCGAGCTTTACAGTTTTTAGATTCATCTCAGCAGAGGTTCCACCGATTACTACCGCTATATGATAAGGAGGGCAAGCGGCAGTGCCAAGACCGCTAACTTTTTCTGTAATAAACTTTTCTAAGGAAGTGGGATTTAATAATGCTTTGGTTTCTTGGTAAAGGTAGGTTTTGTTTGCTGAACCTCCCCCCTTCGCTAAAAACAAAAAACTATACTTGTTTCCTGGCGTGGAATAGATATCGACTTGAGCCGGGAGGTTGGAGCCTGAATTGGTCTCTTCGTACATAGTAAGAGGAACCACTTGCGAATAACGAAGGTTTCGTTCTACGTAGGTATTGTAAATTCCGCGCGACAACGCTTCCGCGTCGTTTCCACCTGTCATTACGTTCTCGCCCTTTTTTGCGACCACAATTCCCGTTCCTGTGTCTTGGCAAGAGGGCAATTGTCTATCTGCCGCAATGACCGCATTTTTTAATAATGCCATGGCAACGAATCGATCATTTTTTGTTGCTTCAGGGTCATCTAGGATATTTCGAACCTTCTGCAAATGCCCAGGCCTTAGATAAAATGCAATGTCTTCCATGGCCTGTTGGGCTAAGAATGTAAGCCCTTCTGGCTCTACTTTGAGGATTTCCTTGTCTCCAAACGGGACTGTACTTACATAATCTTTCGTCAATAGTTTGTAAGGAGTCGTGTCTTCTCCCAGCGGGAATGGATCGGAATAAAAAAATTCTGGCATAGAAACCTCGGAAATATGAGTCTAGAATTAAGGAGTTTGTCCATAGAGTAAATGCATTTTTTAGGCTGATTCTAGCTTTTTTGTATTGCATTCAAATCACAACAAAATGGAAATCCCAGAAAAAGTTTCCTTAGAACAATTGCTATCTGGAAAATTATTGGGAAGGAAAACTCTCTCTATTTCCCAAAATCTAGAATCCTTTCCATTGGAAATTCTAGCCTTAGCGGATTCCCTAGAGTTCCTTGATTTGTCGACAAACAAGCTTTCGGAATTACCAAATCAGTTTTCTCTGCTTAAAAACTTAAAAATTCTGTTTTTATCTCAAAATAAGTTTACGGAGTTTCCAAAGGTTTTAAGTCTTTGTCCAAATCTCGAAATCATTGGGTTCAAATCCAACCAAATTAAAACCATAGCTGAACACTCGTTTCCAAAGCACTTACGATGGCTTATCCTAACAAATAACCAATTATCCAAAATCCCTAGATCCATAGGCAAATGCGCAAAAATGCAAAAGCTAATGCTTGCTGGAAATCAACTAACGAATCTTCCGGTAGAACTCAGCCTATGCTCAAATCTTCAACTCTTGCGAATATCTGCGAATCAATTCGATTCGTTTCCCGAGTGGCTGTTCAAAATGCCTAGGCTATCTTGGTTAGCATTGGCTGGAAATCCCTGTTCCTTTGCTTTGAATGAAAAAGTCCAAAGTGAAATTCCAACCATTGATTGGAAGGATCTAGAATGCAAAGAATTGCTAGGGTCTGGAGCCTCTGGCTATATCTACAAAGCTAGTTTTCTTCGTGGATTAAAAGATTCGGTAGCTCTTAAAATATTTAAAGACACAATCACAAGTGATGGAAATCCGAAAGATGAAATGAAAGCCGCAATGCATGCTGGAATTCATGCAAACTTAATCCCTGTTTTGGGAGAACTAACAAATCATCCTGAAGGGAGAAAAGGCTTAGTGCTACAATTGATTCCAGAATCTTACAAAAATTTAGGTGGTCCACCGAACTACGAAACCTGCAGTAGAGATACTTTTTCGCCTGATATAAAATTCTCTGGTAAAGAAGTTCAAATGATTTTAAAAAGTTTGGCTTCGGTGGCTTTGCACTTGCATGAGAAAGGAATCATGCATGGCGACTTATATGCTCACAATACTTTGATCGATTTTGAAACCAGCTCTATCTTGTTTGGAGATTTTGGAGCCGCTACAATTTATGACAGAAATTCCAGGATTGCTTTTTGCTTGGAAAGGCTAGAAGTTCGAGCTTTCGGTTGCTTGGTTGAAGATTTGCTTGGATGCTTGGAAATTAATGAAAGAAATTCAGAACCCTTTGAAAGGTTATTGCATTTGAAAGAGAAATGTTTGGTAGAAAAAATTGAAGAAAGACCGAGTTTTGCGGAATTGAAGGAACTTTTAACTTAGAAACTCAAACTCATTCCAGTTCCAGGAGAAAAAACCCCTGAAACTGAATTCAAAATCAACGAGTGGATACTAATTCCAGTTATTGGTTTTTGGTTTGGCAATGTTTACTTTCATTTCACGGTTAAGAATGTTCTTTCCGTTTAGATCGCTAATTGCTTTGTCTGCTTCGCTTTTTTCTTTCATTTCGATAAAACCGAAACCTTTTGATCCACCAGAGTACTGGTCTGTAATGATTTTTGCAGAAGTAACTGCTCCGTGAACAGAAAAAAGTTCATTCAACTTGCTTTCTGTCATTTCGTATGAAAGGTTGCCAACATATATGTTAACTGACATTTGATATCCTCAAAATTTAATTTTTGACTCTCAAAATTTCTATTTTAAAAACGACTATCCCAAAACGGGACTTTGATGTAAAAACACTACGAAAATGCAGGGGGAAAACTTAAGAAAGCAATCAGAATGCAAAAAAGTGGGAACTACTCTAGTTGTTAAAAATCGGTAATACTTCGAATCTAATAACCAGAGTAATTTGCTAGTGATTTAAGCATAGTCTTTTTTTAATTCATTTTTGCACCATTCCGGTCATGATCTGTTTCATGATTAGAGTTCTAATAGATCGCGGGAGAGTGATCAAGGAATAGCCGAGAAACTTTGATAAAAAACCTGGTCTGACGGTATTTTGCTTACCCAAGGCCGCTAAACAGGTTTTTGCAATTCCTTGGGAAGATTGAGACATCGACATTTTCATCCCTGCCCGATTTCCAAAACCGCTTGAAACTGGACCAGGAGCCACAGACAAAACATCGATTCCCGTTGGTTTTACTTCATGGTAAAGTGCTTCCGCAAAACTTTGCATAAATGCTTTTGTTGCAGAATAAGTAGCGGAAAAAGGAGCACCTTGAAACCCAACTAAAGAACCAAAAAGAATAATCCCTGATTTTTTTCTTCCTTCGAATTTGTTCACTAAGCTATGAGAGAGTTGAACACAGGCTTTACAATTTACATCTACCATATTTAGCTCAAGATCCAATGGAAGTTTTGAAAATTCGCCCCCACTTCCGAATCCAGCCGCAAGAACTGCTAGTCCGATGTCTTTGGAGCCCAGATTTTTAATTAAAATCTCTAAATCTGCTTGTTTTGATAAATCTAAACTTAGGTGTTCGACGGTGACTCCAAATTCTTTATTAATGTCAGACCGTATACTTTCCAAAATTTCCTTTCTTCGACCGACCAATAGAAGAGAGAATCCCTGTCTTGCCAGTTCATAAACAAAGTCTTTGCCAATGCCATCTGTAGCCCCAGTGATCAAAGCGTACGGACCGTATTTTGTGAGAAATTTCGATTTACTTTTGTCTAGTGGTTTCATAGTTCTTCCCTTATTTTGCCTGATTCAATTTAATTTGAATTCGTTTGTTTTCTGTTAAGAGAAATAGCGCTTCTGTGAATTTCGGTGGTCCAAATGTTTGCATAGGAGCATCATTGGAAACTCCCCATGGTTCTTTGGGAAAACCAACAAAAGTAGAATCCATCTTTCCATTACCGTTCAGGTCTTCCATGACGGAAACTGCATACGATTTTTTCGAAAGCCCTGAGAAGCGGCAAATTGTCTTTCCAGATTCTAACTTAGCTGTATCACCCATCAGTCTTTTCTCTGATTCAGTAGGAAACCCCTGTTCCGTTTCAAATACAGCACAACTGATTTTAGAGTTTTCTTGCTTTCGATTGAGAATTTCAACTTCCAGGTCGATAGCCGATAAGCTATATCCCCAAAGAATTAAAACTGCAGGCAAAATAAATTTTGATCTTCTAAACATCCCTTTCTCCTTATTCCACAAAATAGACAGTGTCTACTTTGTGGATAGTGTCAACATTTGGGAATGATTTTTCAATGTCAATTTTTTTTTGAATTCTTGACTTTGAGCGAATGGAGTTCAGAGGAAGACGACAAAGCGTATCTTGATTTTTAAACAGTTTGATGTAGCTTCTGTCCCTTTCCCTTTTACGGATAAGAATTCCTCAAAAAATCGACCCGCATTAGTTTTATCAAACGATAAAATGTTTAACACTTCGACTGATAAAAGTGTTATGGCAATGATAACAAGTTCCAACCATAATCCCTGGCCGTTAGACACCCCGATTCGAGATTTGAAAGAAGCAGGTTTACCGTCTGAATCCATTGTTCGCATGAAATTATTCACCTTAGATCACTTCTTGATTAATCGGTTAGCTGGCTCATTATCCGATTATGATTCAAAAAGAATTCTAGCGGCTTTAAATTCTCTCTTTGAGATCAAACCTTAGTTTTGTCCTGATAGCCTGATTTTAAATACTCGGGTAGTCTCTCATCTGTTGCATAAACGTAACATCCATACCCTCCCGCTCCCTCTGGGCATAAAAAAACCCCACCGAACTGGTGAGGTTTCACAAATTAGCAGCAGTTTACCAAGACGAAGGCTAATGCAAAAAGCGAAATTAAGTAAATAAATTTCGTAGTTACTCTATAAGTGAATGATTTAGTCTCTGAGCTAACACATCAGACTCGTCCAAGCTCAAAATTCTCAGCTTCTCGTAGTGGAAATTCATAATTATATCATTAATCGTCAAGTTAGCCAATGGGAATTTTCCAGATTTCGAATATTCCTCTGAATCTAGATACTTTTTTGCAGCCGAAGATAGACCATGAATTGAGATAATTATGCCGCCAAGAGCATTTTTTCCTAATGCATGCACTTTGAAGGCGGAAACAACATCGCGACTAATAGGCCGATTTGAGAGCTTTACTTGAAATGCGTATATAATATTCTTAATTTTAATAAAACCATCGATTCCACCATCAGGTCCCAAAGGACCTGGATTGCCCTCTAAGGCTTCAACTATTCTTTGACCAATTTTTTGTTTCTCTTTCGAGTCTTTTGATTCAAAGCTTTTAGAATAGTAGTAGGTAATAGCGTTCATTTGTTTGGAAGTATCCGTTTTTCCATCCAACTGACCAATGCTCCTGCATAGTCATCAATATTTCTATTTTTTTTAGAATTTCCTTTAAATCGAAGATTTGGAATAGAAATCGCAAGAGCACTAAGAACAGTATCAGGCATATTTGTTGGAAGTGAGAGCGAACTATTACTTTTCTGACCTAAAATTGCATCAAGATCTGATTCAGATAGCGGCTTAGATTTTCTTTTGTTTTTTAGAGCGACGCGTTGATGAGAGAATAATGCAAACAAGAAAACATCGGAAATACTAAGCACTGAGTAATTATTCCGTTGGTTTGTTCTCAGTTTTTCCAAATTTTTAACACTAACTGGGATTTGAATTTCCCTTTTGCTTCCTTGAAAGTGATCTTGTAAAGTCATAAAACCTTCCCGTTTTTTAAAAATTTGTAAAACTGTATAAAAGGATCTTTTAAATCCTTGTTCACAGCCCACACGGGCTGCGAAGAAATGAATGAATCTTTCGCTTTAAGAAATTTAGGAATTGTAAATTGATAAACAAAGCTCTCTTCTATTGAATTTTGGTACTGCCTAATTTTTGAACTTTCTATCCCAAGTTCATCGCAACGTATTTTCAACCAATCTTTAATTTTTTTTAAAGCTAAGTTCGAATTCTTAGTTCGGTTTGCGACTATGAAAATTCTTTTTTTTGATTTTTCCAGGTCCCTGGCGTTCTTAAGCATAATCCAAAAGTCAGTTAAATTATCCAAAGAATTAAAGTCACCTGGATCTATCACAAGAAAAATTACATCGAAATTGTCCTGAAAATAAACCAAAGAACTTATGAAATGATCAGTATCATAAATGAACACTCTGCAAGTTTCCAGCTCTTTTCCATTTTCTAACGTTAATGGAGGACTTTGCGGGTTGCTGAATAGAGATTCCTTTTCCTTATCATACTTCGGGAGCTTGTCCCAATCTTCACAAGAAGCTATAACCAAATTCTTATCTAAACGAGTTACTCCGGATTCTTTACTATTTTTTCGCATTTCGTTAAATGCTTTGCGATTTACGTACTTTGTAGCAGTAAGGGTTGATCCAAAATCGATTAGTGCCGTCTTTACATTTTTTAAAGAAAGAAACCAGGACAGATGAACAGATATTAACGTTTTACCGATTCCACCTTTTGGTGAAGATATACAAATACGAACTGGTTTCAAGGCTGTTTCATCCTTAATAGAACTTTACTTTCAAAGTCCAAAAGCAATTCCATGAAGGACAAATATCACAATACCATTTACTTGCCATCCCTGTCAAGGCAGAAAAAAACCTCACCGAACTGGTGAAGTTTCTGCTAGTGCCCAGCGCCGCTAGGCGGTTATCACTGTCCTCTGTCTTCTGTCATCCGTTATCTAACGAACAAACACCATAGAAACTGTCTGGGGGATTGTTCCTCGACGACGATCCAGCACCAATTAGTGAGGTGTAACTTACTTAAAGAATGGTGCTTAGGGCGCAAGTTACTCTCAGAAAGAAAGCTAATTAGATTAAAGTGGATTTTCGAAAATTGATTTCATTTTACAACAAACACCATAGCACGACGACCAAAGGTCACTAACGAAGGTAAAAAAATTGGTTCCTTTATAAAA
>JAIXRB010000073.1 GCA_027485405.1 Leptospiraceae bacterium
CTTTACGCGTAGGCTGAATTGTTCAATCTAATGGGAAAGGTGGATCTTGCATGGCTATTAAGGATTATTTTAAACTTCAACTTCGAAAACCAGTTTTATCGGAAGAAGAAAAAACAAAGGTAAAAGAAGCTGAACACATCCAAAAATTTTTGGAAAACGCCTATTCCCGACTTGAATCCATAGAAATTCTAAATGCAAACGGGAAATCTACTGATGCAATTCTGATTTCCAATTCTCTCTTAGGCGATCTTAGGAAGTTTGGCTATGAGTTTAGCGAAAAGAAAACATATTCAAATTCTATTTCAAATGCTCAGTTTTTAGCAGGTCTCAGCAATTCAGAAGTCAAAACAATCTTTGCAAATTTTACTGATTTGATTCAAAACGATTCAATACCAGAAAACACAAACGAAGAAGAACTAGAAAAAATCGAAGGCTCCCTTGCAGATTTGCTCTCTAGTTTGGAAAAGCATTTTAAGAAACATGTAAAAAAGGAACTTTTAACGGCTTTAGACTTGTTCAAGTCTCGCTTAAAGGTTCAAAGCGGGTTAGTGGTTGCACTTGCTCTCTGTATCGTATTTTCTTTTGTAAATTACAGAACTAACAATCCAGACCTCTTGCAGACAAAATTCCAAGTTTTCTTTTTAGAAGAAAAAGATGGAATTCCATTACAAAAACTTTCCTTTGTGAATGATGTGGATATCTCAAAAAAAGGCCAATGGGTGACTTACGAATTTCCAATATCGTCAATAAGGCAATTGTCAGGAATTAGGATGGATCCTGCGGATAATAGAAAAGTGAGACTTTCGATTGAGAACTTTCAAATTCTAGGAGATAAAGACCAAATTCTGTTTGAGCGCAGAATCGACTATGACCAAGCGGGTCTTCCGCGACTCCAAGAAAGTTTTGGCCCAATGAACGATTTGAAATTAGCTGGAAAATCAAAACCGAACCAACTGATTGAATTGGAAACCATCGGAGAAGATCCTTACTTGACAGTTTTCTTTGATTCTATAAAATCTCCTAAAAAAGTTTTGGTCAAAGTGCGTCATATAGAGGCACATAAAAAGTTTAAAGACTAGTAGTTTATCGGAAGTCTGAGACGCAAACCAATTCGTGTTTTTACTCTACCTGAAGCTGATGAGAATCCCGCAATGGATCAAGAATTTGATCCTTTTTGCTGGTTTGATTTTTTCAAAAAAAGTATTTCAATGCGAAGCACTTGAAAAAGTTATCTTTGCTTTCTTTTTATTCTCTCTAGTGGCCAGCGCACAGTATGTTTTGAACGACTACTTAGATCGAGAAGAGGACGCAAGACACCCGGAAAAGAAAAAAAGACCATTGGCTAGCGGAGAATTGGATGCTGGATTGGCACTTGCTGTAACGGGCATTATTTTGCCCTTTGCCCTAGTCGGGAGCTATGTACTATCACCAATTTTTTTTGCCTTAACTTTGTTTTATTTATTGTTTAACATCCTTTATAGCAAGGTATTGAAGCATCTTGTGATCTTAGATGTTATGAGCATCTCCATTGGCTTTGTGATTCGAGCCATCGCTGGGGCAGTTGTTATCCAAGTCAGTTTTTCCCATTGGCTATTACTTTGTACTTTTATGTTATCTCTATTTTGGGGTTTCTCAAAGAGGCGGGGAGAGATACAGATTTTAGCTGGTGATGCTGGCAAACACAGAAAAATCTTATCTGAGTATTCCGTAGATTTTTTAAATCTCATGATGGCTGTATCGGCTACACTGACACTTGTCAGTTATGTTATGTATTCAGTTAGCCCACAGACCGCATTGTCCCTAGGAACAGAAAACATGGTCTATACTGTTCCTATTGTTGTCTATGCAGTCTTTCGAAGCCTTTATATTATTTACATTAAAAACATGGGCCACGATCCAACTAAGGCAATTCTAACAGATGCTTCCGTAATTACCTCTGGGTTTCTGTGGCTTTTTTTGGTTCTATTGCTAATGTTTGGCAACTTCTCTCTTCCTTTTCCAGTCCTAAGATAGGACAGAGAAAATGAAAACTTGGGCAAAAGCAATCCTCGGCATAATTTTATTTTTTTCTGCTACGTTACTTTTTGCCCATTTGAAAACCCGGGGACTGCATCGCGTTCCTCAGATTGACTATATCGCTAGCGATCCTGAGATCACTAGCAAATGGATGGGAAAGCCCCTTGTGATCTATTTTTGGGCATCCTGGTGTGGGATTTGCAAAACATACTCACCAGTCCTTGCCATGAACCTGAAGCTTTTGCCCAGTGACTCAATTTTCATCAGTGTCGAGGAGGGGGAAGCCACACCCAAGGAAAGAGAAGCTCTGATTCGAGATCTTTCCCAGTTCCCGGTTTTCCGTGGGAACTACCATTTATTGCATGAATTCGATGTGCAGGCTTTCCCAACTACGGTTTTTTTAAACGGGAACCGAGACATTCTATTCTCAGACACTGGAATCATAAGCCCCGTTGGATTTTGGCTTCGGGGATTTCTACTCAGATTTTTATAAGAATTTTGACGATCTAATCTATATGGATGCTTTTAAGCCCAAGCCCCTTTTAAACAAATCTGAACTTCGCCAAATGAAGCGAAGCAAAACTCGGATCGAAGGGAAGAAAATCCTAACAGATGATGTAAAAAAACTTAAATCTCTAAGAGTTCAGCCTGAACTAACAAAAGAAGAGGCGATAGATTACTACAAAGAACCAATTTGGATCGAATACTACATTCCAAAAGAGTCTAGGTTTGCCTTTGAAACCAAATACCTTTATATTCCTCTAGTTGATCCAGATCTTTCAGAAGAAGATCCAACTCAGGAATTGTTAAGACAGGCAAAAGAAAAGAATCAGATACTGGATATAATCGACATTTTAGAAAACCAACCCGAAGCCAAGGCACAAGTCTTAAGCTCCTACCATTACTCAATGAATATGCTTGAACATATTCATCAGATGTTCGGAGCTTATAGAGAAACCGGGGAAACCAAAGAGATAAAGACTGCTTGTTACGTAACTGAAGCTTTGCTGAAATATGAACCTACACTCGCATCTTTGCAATACTTTAAAGACTTCTCGATCTATAATTTGAACTTTTGGATTCGCGAACTAAATAAAAATGGAATTGAATTCTCGTTAGAAGATACGACTGTTTCTCTCTTGATAAAAAGGAGAAATGAACTTTGGGAAAAGGAAGATCGAAAAGAAGATCCAGATTTTGATCTTCTCACGGCACTTTTTTTTGAGCAAGCCTTCCCGAACCGAGGCGCTTCAGATCTAAGCCCAGAAGACCTAATGTTTGATAAAAACCAAAGGTAAGAATTTTAACAACTCTCTATACGAATCCACCTCCCAGCTTTCCTTTAAATCTTGAAACTCTGCAATTGCAAAAGATTCTTCGTTTAGATTCATTCGAATTGGTTTGTTTTTCTCTTGGAGTTCAAATTGTACTCTTTGGATTCGTTTCGAAGCTATCGGGATTGATTTTTGGTCATTGTTGATGTTTAAGCTATGGAGTAGTACAGAGATTAACTCTGATTTTGAAAAGAGAAGCGGAGAAATTGATTGAATTCCGTAGGAAAGTTCTCTGTACAAATTGGTCTTTTCAAAATCCTTAATCCCAAAAACCATAGTTTGTTTCCTCTCTTTGTAGGATTTTAGTCTTTGAACGGAGTCCTGAAGCTCTTCACCTAAAACATCCCAATCTATAATCGCCATTTCTGCTGAAAGAGAGTTGAGTCTTTCCATAAAAAGATTAAAATCTGTTTCAATATAACATTGGTGGCCAAATGCTCGGAGTAAATGTTGTAAATGAAGATCAAACAATCGATCTTGGGTGAAAATGACCCAGGACCAACCTGGTTCTTCTCGAATTTCCAGAGGAAAAGAAAAAAGAGCGTTTGCACCTGTTTCCCAAACCAGACTTACTCCTTTTTCAAGCATTGAATAGAGAAGCCCAGATTCAAACTTTCCAAAAAGCAAAATGGACTTTTGGAAATCCATTAGCTCTTCAACTAACTGAATTGAAAACTTAGAGAAAATAAGAACATCGGCCTTTTCCTCTTTCCAGAATTTTTCCTTAGTATGGCTAACGCTGATTCTTCTAAATTCTAAATATGTTAGTAGTATTGAAATCTCCCTCGAATCTGAAACAAATATGACATCAAAGAGGGGAAGCATCATTTGTATTTTAGTTGACCCATGTCTTAGAAAAGGATTTTTATCAGTGAGATGAAACTTCTGAAGAGGTATGCCAATCGAAGGCTCTATGACCCTGAGACCAGCTCAACAATTACCTTAGAAGATGTCGCTCAAATGATCATTCGTGGGGAAGAAATCAAAGTCGTAGACAATCTCACAGGGGAAGACATCACCCCTAAAATTTTGGGCCAAACCCTCTTAAAGGTCAGTTTAGGGCAAAGGAACGAAGATTTTTCTAATTTTATGCTGACTTCCCTCATCCGAGAAACTGGAAGAGATATTTCAGGGCTTTTTGAGCGATTGGTCTTGGGTGGAATCGGAGCCAATTACCTGACTTCAGAGCGACTAGAAAAGATCATTACCTCCATGGTGACTTTGGGGGAACTCAAAGAAGCAGATTTTGGAACCTACAAAGACGATTTGCTTAAAAAAATGGCATCTCGAGCCAGCGAAAAAAAAGAACAAATTCAAAAAGACTTAGAGAAATTCTCGCAAGTGATCCAGGACACGGAATCTCCATCCGTTACTGACCTTTCAGAAAAGCTGAAAGAAGTTGCAGAAAAACTGAAAGAATCCTAATCTCTCTAATACACAAATTCTGGGATTGATTCCAATGAAAAAAACAATTACCCTCCTCACCATTTCTATTAGCCTAGCACTCTTTGCTGAAGAAGGATCGTACGTCCCTAAAGAAAACCTACGCTATATCCAAGAAGCCAGAGAACTTCTCCACTCCGGCGAAATTGAAGAAGTTCTAAAAGGGATCGACCTTCTTACTTACCATAAAAGTAACCTCGCCATGAGAGATCTTTTGGACACCATGCAGGGTGACATTCGGTTTCCAAGGTCATCGCACAACGATCCGGTTATCAAGTTTTATGCGGCTAAGGCACTCGGAAAAAAAGGTGAACCTTCGGCTATCCCAGACTTAATATTAGAATTTAAGAAAGCGGCAGAACCGATAGGTGAGTTTACCAAGACCAAACGAAAATTGAGTGGAAATGTTGCAGGTGCAGATAGTGTAACTTCGCCTTATTTTTATTACTCGGACGAAATCTCAATCGTTTTAGCCGCAGGGGAAATGTTGAGAGCTCTTGGAGACATTGGTCTTAGCCCAGAGTCAGAAGAAACGGTGAAGCAAGCCTTGGCTCATAAGAATCCGTACATTCGATCTTCAGCCGCTGATGCAATTTACAGCAATGGAAAAAAAGAATTGCTACCTTCTCTTCGGGACGCTCTGAACACAGAGAAAGATGATCTAGCAAAGATTGGAATTCTATCAGCAATTGGAGGACTTGAAAAATCTCCAAATGCAACCTTCTATTCCTTAGTCGACTATTTAAAAAAAGACAACCCTGAATTCCGAAAAAAAGCATCGGAAGGGCTGGTTCGTATGGATCTACTCTTAGCGGTTCCTTTTTACCAAAAAGCAATCTCAATCGAAAACGATGAGATTTTGCTCGCTACTTTAAAAGAAGACTATCGTAAGATTACAGCTTTTAAACATCCCTAGATTGTTTCAGTAATTCTAAGTCCGGTGGGTCTAGCTCCCGGACTTCCCCTTTCTTCAAATCTCCCAACGAAAGCCCACCCATTGATTCCCGTTTGAGATAGATGACTTGGTTTCCGATCGCTTCCGCCATCAGTTTGATTTGGTGGTACTTTCCTTCGTAAATTGTTAGTCGAACTTCTCTTTCTGAGAGAATTTCAACTATTGCCTTGTTTGTTGTCAATTTTTCGCCTTTGACCGAGATTGAAACGCCGTTTTCCCATCGTAGTTTATCCTCAGTTGAAAACAGATTTTCTAAGAGGACAAAGTAGGTTTTTGGAATCTTTTTGGAAGGAGAAATCAATTCATGCGCCAACTTTCCATCTGTTGTCAAAAGTAGGAAACCCTCTGTATCTTTATCCAGGCGACCCACTGGAGCCAGATTTTTTCGGACAACGAATTTCGGAAGAATGTCCATAACTGTGGTTTGCTTGGGATCTTCTGTCGCAGTGATGACTCCTGCAGGTTTGTGCAAAAGGTAAGTTCGTTCTTTTTTCCAGGAAACTGGCTTGGAGTCAACGAAGACTTCGATAGATTCCGGCAATACAGAAAAGGAAGGGTCTTTTTGGACTTTTCCACTAACGGAGATCCGCCCAGCTTTCAATAGAGTTTTGACTTCGGTTCTGGAACCAAGCCCGCAATCTGTTAAAAATTTATCTAAACGCATCTGGGAGATACAGGATTCGAACCAGTGACCTCTACCATGTCAAGGTAGCGCTCTAACCAACTGAGCTAATCCCCCATTCTCTTACCAGGGAACTGTCTCGGCTTCTCTCGTAAACTACCTTTTAGTTCTTTGAACAACTGATCTTCCCCGCGCTCTTCCGTTTTTGGATGGGACCTGCCCAGTAGAATCAGAGTATCTTTTGCTCGCGATAAACCCACATACAATATCCGCCTTTCTTCTTCCCATTGCAATTGGTTAGTTGAGTTTGAAATTTGCCATCCTTCAGTCAAATCGACCAGAACGTTTTCCCATTCCAATCCTTTTGCAGAGTGGATAGTCCCAATTTGATTCGCTGGCATTCCAAAATTCTGCCAAGCAGACTTTCGGTAATTGGATCTAACCAGAACCTGGACGGGGAGTTGGAAGGTCTGAAGTGAAACTATTACTTCCAATAAATCATTTTTGGGTTGTTGCAATTCCCAAAATAGGACTTTGCCTTTGCCCTTTCGTCCAGATTTTGTTTTTTTTGGAATCTGCCTTTTGTTCCTTGAGATAGGAATTTTTGAGATTCGAACAATCTCCGGTAACGAACGGTAGTTTGTTGAAAGAATGTATTGTTTACAGTCTGGAAATACTTTTGGGAAGTTCAAAAAGGGCTCGGGGCTTGCTCCTCGAAATCCGTAAATGGCTTGCCAATCATCACCAACGACCGTTAGCTCTTGCGGATTTAAGTGTTTTAGAATCTGCAATTGAATGGGATCGGTATCTTGGAATTCATCCACAATAAAACGTTCGTATGTTGCTGAAAATTCTTTTGTCCATTTTTCTTGTGAGACCAATTCATTTAAGAGAGCTTTCACCAAGTCTTCCAATTCGAAAAGTCCTTGTTCAGATTTCCAATGCATCAACCTAGCTTTATAGATTTGATAAACATCTGGGAACTCTTCTAAAAGTAGCCTTCCATTGTCCTTTGCCAACATAGAATAAGGAATTCCACCTAATTCAAATTTAAACTCCTTAAAAAAAGCAATGCTCCAATTTTCTTTTTCTAATTCGCTGAGAATTTTCCAATTTTTGTTTTTAAAGAAGGGTTGGTGGGCCCGTAAGGTTCTGTAACAAAAAGCATGAAAGGTGGATATTTGATATTCGGAGGAGAGACCCTCATTTTGAATTCTCTCCTTGAACTCATTGGTCGCTTTATTCGTAAAGGTTACCACAAAGGTTTTACTAGGTCTATGGTCCTTTTTCTTTGCGACTTCAGAAATTAAACCAATCATGGTTTTGGTTTTGCCACTACCAGCTCCAGCAATGACTTGTTTGATCGGGGCAGGGCTTTTTATAATTTCGAGTTGTTCTTCAGACCACATACCTTCTCAGGCAAAAAACCTGTGAAAGTGGATTCAGGAATTACATCTGAAAGAGTTCGGTTTCTTCTGTTTCATCTTTGAGATCATAGTAGCCGTATACAAACTCAGATCCTGCAGTGACTTCTAGCCCATAAAAGTTCTCGGTGATTCGCCCCGACTTTCCAACTTTTAGCTTAAACTCTTCAGCTAAGAATTTCATTTTATCAATGGAGATTTTTTCGTTTATGCTAGGTCCATATTCTGTTTCGTTTTTCGCCCATTCTACGATGTACAATTTTCCTCCTCTCTTCATGGACCGAATCAGTCCGTCCATGGCAAGGCCAGGGTTTGGAAATGTAGAAAGCGATAAACTAGCAAAAATGATATCGGGAACAGGAATCCATTCTGGCAGGAGAGGGTGGTCTGATTTTTCTAAATGGAAGGGAGTGACGTTTTCAATTCCCTCCATTAGCTTTCTGCGCAATACCTGGTCTAGCAGTTCCTCTTGGCATTCTCCTGCCCAAATCCAAGCATTGGGAACCATTTTCCGGAATTCTAGGAAATAGTAGCCTAAGCCACATCCGAAATCCACAATGTTTTGCGCATGTTTCCATGAAAAAAAACTGAGGATTGTTTCAGGTGTGGCTAGATTTCTCCTGAGGCTCGACATTAAAAAGTCTTGGTAAGCCTGGGATCGGTAGTATTCTATATCCGACATAATTCCGATCTTGGATCATTATCGTTTCTTTCCAAGAGAAAAATTCAATTCGAGGATTCTTTAAACCGAAATTCAGAGCATGGCGAACTCTCGATTTTTGGGTTTATTTCTGGGGCTTCTGGTTCCTTTTTACCTCTTCGGAGAAACCGTATTCGACGAGGGACGAAATCCAAATATAACGAAAACTTTGCGAGCTACTCTTCTTTCTGATCGGAAATCAGTTTTTTTAACTTGGGATCCACCAAAGGAAGAGGGCGAATTGATCATTGCTCGTTCCAACTCAATCATTGATACACCAGATAAACTTTACATTGCTGATAGCTTAGGAAAATTCTCGTCTGGCGGGGCAAATTCAGTAAAAACATATTATGACTACAATCTAAAACCAGGAACCTACTACTTTGCGATTGTTTTAGCTAAGGATATTAGACGACGAGAGATCAAGCTCTTTGCAAATCAAAATTATACGACGACTCCGGTTACTATTGAAGATATGGATGGAATGCTCGGAAACAACCAATCCTTTCCCAGTCTCGGACAAATGGGAAAAGAAGAACCAAGGTCGGGTAGTCGTGATCATATAACGAATCTAGAAGCTGTCATTGAAAGAAAAAGTGTGAGGCTGAATTGGAGTCCACCAATTGGAGCCACAAACCGAAGAACTATTTACACGATTTATAGGTCCACTGAACCGCTTACTAGTTTACCATTGATGCAAAAATCTGTAAAATTAGCAGAGGTAAGTCATCCAGTTACCAGTTTTCTAGACCAAGGAATTGAAAAATCGCAAACGATATTTTACGGTGTAAGTGTCAAAGATTGGAATGGGGACGAAGCACTACCACTTATTGATCATAGTTCAACAATTCGAGTTTTTTATGTGTTCGATAAAAAGAACAATTCTGCTGAATTGATCCAAGACACAAAAATCATGAGTGGAAGGCAGGAACCAAAAGTTTCCCAAGCAAGCGTGACCCCAGATCCAGTGGGTACTATGCATATCCAAGCCATTGGATATGAAAGAGTTGGTAAAGGAGCAGTCATTTCCTGGCTTCCACCCGAGAAAGCAGATGATACAACCGTTTATACTTTGTATGCTTCTATTCGGCCTTTGAATGATGGAATAGCGTCATTCAATTCTAGTAATACTGTAAAAGTAACATCAGTTCTTCATCCAAAAACCAGTTTTTATGTGAAAGAACTAAAAGAAATGGAATCCCTCTATTTTGGAATTACAGCTAAAAATTCCTCCATTCCTGAAGACTACACCTTACAAGATCGAATATCTTATCTTCGTTTTTTCTTTGATAGAGACCGGCCTCTGAATGGAAACGAAGGCAAAGAAGAAGTGGCAAGTCCAGAGAAGTCTCCAATGGAACAGCCAAAAAAAGAAGGGCTAATCTCTCCGGCAGAACTCTCCGGAGTCCCTGTAAAAGAAGAAGAAAGCGTAGTAGACAACTCAGATACGGAATTTTCATTTCCGAAAAAAGAAGAAAACACCGAACTCCCTTTGGTAGAGAAAGAGTCCGATTTAGATACTATTTTGCGAGATACCTACCAAGCAAAACTCTATGAAGTTGCAGTTCACCGTCTTGAAAAATTCTCCAAAAAAGAGAAAGATCCAAAATTGCTAGGAAAGGCTTATTTTTATCTGGGTATGAGTCATATAAAAAGAAAGGAATTTAAGCCGGCGCTCCGATATTTATTGAAGAAAGAAGCGAAAGCCTTTGAACCCGAGAGGACCCAGTTTTGGACCAATCAAACTCTAGAAGCATTAGGTAAGAATAAATCATGAATCGTGCCATAGTCGCCTTAGCTGGTTTTTTACTAATTGCTACTGGGACTTTTACTGCGCTTTATCACACTACAGTTGCTAAAGAAGAATCCGTCGACAACTCTGTCTTAGAACGAATTTTAGAAGGCGAAGAGTATCTAAAGCAAAACAATGAAGTCAGCAAACAAAAAGCGGTTAGTATTTTTTCGGAATTAGCAGGAAAGCAACTTCCGGCTGACCTAGTTTTTCGAGTCAAATTTAACCAAGCAAAAGCACTGGAACGAGCAGGTGAAAGATACCTCGCTCTTGAAAAATTAAAAGAATTAAAAACAGTAACAAACGCAACTCCAATTGAATCAGAAAAACTTGCCGCCTCTTTAGGAATCCTTTTACTAAAAGTTGGTGAAGAGACCGAAGGGAAAGGTCACCTGGAGGCAGTTTTACGCTCTTCCAATGAACCAAAACTACGATCCAAAGTATTGCAATCATTAGCTGACTTTTCCTTTCGCAAAGGCGAATTTGAAGTCGCAAGAAAAAACTATATACTTGCGCTTAGAGAAGATGGAAATAATAATCCCGCAAGAATTGGTTGGGGAAGGACTCTGCGGAAATTGGGCAAAGACTGGGCAGCTTTCGATGTTTTTGACGAATACCTAGATACCGAAAAAGAAATGGATGGAATTGATCCAAAATTGCATTCAGAGTATCGCGATTCAGTTTATTCGGATGCGCGAATGGCATTTGTTAAAAAACAATATTGGAAATCAATTGAATACTTTAAGAAAGCTTTGACACTGAACCCAAGCCCAGCAATTCAAGAATCAGCTTTGTATTATATTGCTTTGTCTTACGATGGATTGGGCAAAAAAACAGAAGCTCTGGATCATCTAAACAAAGTTCTAAACAACGAACACTATTCCTTGGACCAAACGGCTCTTTACAAAAAAGGAACTATCTATTTTCGAGAAGGTGAATTTGAAAAGGCGGCATCCGTTTTTCAAACTATTGTCGAAAAATATCCCAAGAATCATATAACAGAAAAAGCAATGGCATGGAAAAGAGAATCTTTGGATCAATACAAAGAAGGGGAAGGCTTAGAGAAATCTAGTTTCAGTGAGCCTCAAATCAAAGATGCCGCGGCTGGAGAAGTCCAAGAAAAACCTAAAAATGAGCTAACAGAGTGGGGTTCTGACTTAGATTTTTAAACGAAAAACTCACTCTTCTTTAGCTTTTCAGTCTCTTCTTCAAGACCTAGACATTCATAAATGATGGGAACTATATCGGACAGAGATTTCACCCTATCAGTAAATCGATGTGAGTTTTTTCCGAAAACCACGGTTGCGACTTTGTTTTCTGTATGGTTCTTTTGTCCCAAGTCCTCAAGATTTCCATGATCACTCGTAACGATCAATAAATCATTTTCCAAATCCCAGTTTTCTAAAATCCCTTGAAAAAAAAGTTCTAAACTGACAATGACTTTCTCTGCCATCTGCCAATCCATAGCATGACCGATCTTATCTGTAATAAAATACTCATAAATGCAAAGGTCATATTTACTAAACCTAGATCTCAAACTCTTTCCCACTTGGTAGGGATTCTGGATCTGCATGATGGAAGAATTTGAATCAAAATAATCTTTAGCCACATCTCTCAATATCTCATGAGTTAAATCCATATACAAACCATCTCCGGTTCGAAGGTTTTCAAGGTCTTTCAGTGGCCTGCCACTTGCCAATTGAACCAATGTAGAGGCACTCACTAACTTAGGTTTTGTTCGAACATGCTCTAGATACTGGGGAGAAAAACAATTGAGAAAATCACCTAACTTACCATTTTCTTTAAGGATTTTTAGGATAGAATGTTCTTGGATCATTTTTCGCAAAGTGATTGTTGGAAAACCACTGACATGACGACCCAAGAGTTTTGCTCCATTCAGACCCGTCCAAATAGCTGTTTGCCCCGTTGCAGATTGAGGAAAGCCGCTAATGCCCATGTGAGCATCCGTGGGAATGTAGTGAATCAAGGAGGCAAGGGGGGAAAGATTAGAATCTTCTATAGGTTTTCCACCCATCGGATGGAAAAAACCCTGAGCAAAACGAGCGAACGGATTTGTTTCAGGGTTATAAGTCCCAAGTCCAACCCCGTCTAAAAAAAGGTAAAAAATCATTCACTTCCTTTGGGGAATCTGATTTTATCAATCAAAAGCCGATAGTAATAAGAGATGAAAATCCCTCGCTTCCATTTCATATTCATCCTGATCCTTTGTCTTTTGTTTTTTGTAGGCAATTCTTCCACTATTCCTTTGCTTGGGCTTTCTTTCTTTCAATGGTTTTCCAAAAGACGAAACCCGGAACAGCAAAAGCCTAAGGAAGAAGAAACTTTCCTGCCTGAAATTACTGCCATCGTTGAAGAGCCGAATTCTATAGAACCAATTCCAAGTGAAAGTTTAGATTCGGATAACCAAATAAAAGAAAAAGAAGCTGAAGGTTTACCAGAACCTAGTAAAATAGAGCCAATGAGGCTCCCCAAACCAGAGTTTTTTCCGCCAAGCAGTTGGAAAAAATTTCACTCCCAAGCGGAAATTCAAAAAAAGAGAGAGAGCATTTTTACTCCTGAGTTGAAAGACTTAGTGCAATCTGTAGCAAAGAGTAAACCCAAGACAATCGCAATAAACACGAAACCATTAGCTATAAAAAAACCATCAAAAGAACTTCCTTTTTCCCCAATCCCGAGTTTATCTGAGATGGAAAAGCAGTGGTTAGATGCTATTTACACTAAAAGTGAAGTTTCTTCTGAGGGACTTCTGGACTATTTAAAAATTAAAATTGGAAATATTGGTTCCCGATTTTCACTTCTTTCGTTGAATACTCAGTTAGGTTCTTATACCAATTCATTTTCTTCGGGTCTGGACTACAGCACCAAATCCAATTTGATTTTCCTTTTCAAAGATCCTTTTTTTCAATTTGATTCAGAAGGGTTCTTTGAATTGAATTTAACTGATGAATGGCGAAGAAATGTGTTTCTCGCTAAAAAATTTTCATGGGAAATCCTTTCTCAATCTGAAATACTCTTAGCTTATGATCTAAACTCATTAGGCTTTGAAGGTCTTTTGATTTTTCTCTTAGACAAGAGAGAAGTAACCATGTGGAAAGCAGAAAGAAAGAAAAAACTCCAAGGCTATATGAGAGAGCTGATCCCAGCATTGCATAAAGTTGCACGTGAGGAATGGGAAGAATCAGAAGTCTACGGAGATTCACTAACTTGGCAAATTCGAAGTTTCATTCATGCAACAATGGGCGGGCAAAGAGCCATATTTGTAACGAGGGTGATCTGGGAAAATTTTATTTCGGAACCTGAAAACGAAGTGAAAAAGCGAAAAATCTTTCAAAACTTAAGTCAACTTTTAATTCAACATGATGCAATTCTTGAAACCTCTGCGAATTCATTCCTGTTGTTAAGTGAAAAAGACATCAAAACAGAAACCATTTTGCAATTAAAAACGTTCCCATTCCCCTATGACATAAAATTCATGCATTACCCGACTGATGGTGAAAACTACTTTCTCTATTTTTAAAAAATGAATTTTTCGAACCTCATTTGGTTTTTCATCGTTGTCTTTATTTCTTTAAATAACCTTTACTCCCAATCCAAACGAGACCAATCAAGAGCTCTGAGAAAAGAAGTTTTTCGTCTTCATAAAGAAGATCTAGAAACGGATTCAATTCCTTTTCTGGAAAGATACTTGGAGATGAATCCCACAGAATTGTACTACAAACTTTTGTATGCAAAAGCTCTTTTGTATCGAAGAGATTTGCCAGTTCCTAGAATTGAAGAAAACATAGAATCTCGAACTGAAAAGTCCAGAGCAATCAAAATGAATTATAACAAAGCTATTGAGTTATTTGCTGAAAATGTAATTCACTTACAGAAAGTGAAACCTCGAGATCCAAATTTAGGAAAATGGTATTATCTCTGGGCCTTCAGCGAATGGTTCTCAGATAATAAAGAAAAGGCAATTTTGCTTTTTAGAAAGGCAGTTCGATTGGACTACCGTTTAACGGAGTCCTACTACAATATTGCGGCTTTGTACGAATCTACAAACCAAATGCGTGATGCCGAAATTTTCTGGAAAAAATACGAGAAAGCAGAAAAAGAATTAGAAGAAGAAGAATGATTGCAAGGTGAGCTATGGCAAAAATTGACAAACGCTTTCAAATTTTATTTCCGGAAGAAGAGCTTCTTTCTTTAAAGGCTGAAGCAGACAAACGGGGAATCTCTCAGGCAGAACTCATAAGGCTGGCACTCCAGAAAGAAATAACGAAAAAATCTGATTACTCAAGGCTCCAAGCTCTGAGAAACCTAGCGAAATTATTCTCATGAAGGTATTTATCTCGGCCTTCGTTTTGGAAAGAATCCTTGTTGGTAGTTCAAAGAAGAAAGTCGTCAATTTTTTGGAAAAGCGAATTGAAAATGGCGATTCCCTTTATTCATCGATTCCAAGTGTTCTTCGCGTTTGGGAAAAATTGGATTTTAAGGACAAAGAGAGAGCTTTCTTTCACTTAATCCAAGAGCTAGTAACAGACTTGATTCCATTGGATTCCTCGATTTTTGAGCTGATCACTCTTCGTAACCCAGCCCCAATTCCAAACGATTTGTATTTGGAAATTTTGCTAGCGTATCAGTCAGGAATGGAGGAATTTTTAATTGGAGATCAAATTGACTTACAATCTCTACCCAAACTCCGATTAACGTTTACTCAAGTCTTTTGAGAATGAAGCTGAAACAGCCTCTGTCAAACCACTCCTTTGATCCCGCCCCTTCCATTCGTCATAGTATTTATTATAAGCTGAAATTCGAAAAAAGTAAGTGATGCCAGAATGGAAACCTAGCCCATTCTTCTCTCGCTTTGAACGAAAAACTTCTTCATTCCACCCTTGTTTAACAGATGGTTCCCTTTCTTCGGGTAAATAAAAATTTTCATAGAGAGTTTGTTCCGTCATGCAGAACTTTAGATTCTTGTAATCTCCACCTTCTTCTTTTCCTGAGATAGAATCAGGAAGCGGATCAGGCTTATAGAAAAGAGTCCCAACCATCGTGTCGGGCTTCACTCCGTAATGAATCATATAGCCCCCACCAGATTGGACTTCTCTCTCATGATTCGATGCCCACATAAGACAGACCTTCTTTTCGGGCAAATCGAAAGCTTCAATCCGAATAGCTGTCGGGGTGCTAGGGGGCAATTGTTCTTTTAATTCGTATTTAAAGCTATGTAAGAGAGGAACTTTCTCTCCTTGCGCATCTGGTCTAAGCCAGATTTTCCATTGGTGAAATTTGAATCGATCTATCGGTGGTTTGTCGGTAATTCTTTGCCAATTAGGTGCATTACGACTACTTGCTGAAAACTTTTCATTGCTCCCTCTAAAATAAAGATTGAGAAGTGAACCTTCTGGCTTATCAGAACCTAATGTCCATTTGTGTAAACTCGCTTGGCTGTAATGAGATGTTAAAATTGGCGAAGTCAATGTACTCCCAGTTTGACTAGGAATCAAAGTTTCCATATCTAATTCGACATTTGGATATCGAGTATAAGAGACTTCTGGATTAGGATAACCTTTGTGAATATGGACAGCGTCGATGTTTCCATAAAAATTTTTAGCCAAAACCAAAGGAGTCGAATCTTCTTCTGGAAATCCTAGGCTCAACAATTCACCGTTATCCATTTTGCTTTCCCCACGAAGTTTTCCGTTTTGAAACAAAAGTATCTTCTTCGCATTGGGATCTATAGTAACCGTAATGGCATGCCATTTCTTTCTAGGGACAACTTCGTCTGAAACTAGTTCCGTAGATTTAGTTGTTCCATCACTATAACGAAATAAATTGTGAATTGTAACAATAGGTTTGTTTTCCTCTAATTCCAAAACGATTCCAAACAGTTTTCCTTTGATCAAAACCAACTTTTCAAACAAAGTAGAAGCCGATCCTTGTTCGTTCAAGAGAATAGGCATGCGAATCGAGAAAGATTCTTTCACCTGTGGGCTCAATTTTGATCCTTCTAGCGAAACTTGGATTTGATTTCGTTTCCCTGAGAAAAAACCTGAGCGTTTACCAAAGACCGAATTCTTGGTATCGGGAATATATGAATTACTAATAACAGTTAAGGATTGTTGGAAGTTCTCTTCTGGTTCAAAGTCCAAAAACAAGTATCCCTGGCTGGGCAGGTTTTCCTCTGGTTGTAGAACACTTTTTTTCCCTGGAATGGACTCTAATGTGATTTTTTCTTTTTTCCAATCAGAAAGAGAAATCTCGTGGGATTGGATTATTTCTTTAGAAAAGAGAGGAAAATAAATGAGGAGTGCTAAGAGACACGCCCCCATTCTTCGATTTTTTGAATTCTTGTTAGATGTCTTCCGGCTTCGAAGGGTGTTTCTATCCATTTCTTTGCTATCCGAAGAGCTAAATCAGTTCCCAAAACTCTCCCGCCCAGCACTAACACATTTGCGTTGTTATGTCGTTTAGACATCTCAGCCGTAAATTCGTCATGTGCCAAAGCCGCTCGAATGCCAGGTATCCGGTTTGCTGTGATGGAGGCTCCTATGCCAGTTCCGCAAAGTGCAATGAGCCGAGGCACATCCCCAGCCAAAACCTTTTTGCAAGCCGCTCCGATCACATCCGGATAATCAACTGAAGTCTCGTCTTTAGTTCCAAAATCGACCATTTCAAAAGATTCCTCTAAACTTTTCTTAAGGAACTCTTTCAAAGCAAACCCTCCATGATCGGAAGCAATTCCCAGTTTTTCTTTCATTCGATCAATCCTTTAAAAGTATTTCTTTCAGGTAGGCTTCTCTAGTCTCGGGGGAGAGTGATAGAAAAAAAGTTTCTCTCGCTCGCAAAAGAGCTCCGTAGCGTGCCTTCCATTCCAAGATTAGATCAGTTGATTCTTTTTTCCATTCTGAATTGGAGTAGAGGAGGGCTTTTTCCGTTAAGGATCGAATCGCTTCGATCATCTCTTGTCGGTCTATCGCCCATTCTTTTGCAATCTTTGCTTCCGCAGGGTTTAGAGAATAGGATCGGTCTTTTGCTAAGAGCCTTGCCAATTCTGCCTTAAACACTATGTCCTCTCTTTGGTTACTGATTCTCCAATCTTGGACTAGCTCGTTTCTTTCTTCAGGGCTTGTTCGCAGATTTCGAAGGCACTCCACAGAATTCAGCCGGGAAGTTGTTGACTCGGATGCCAAAGCATCAATGGCCTTTGAATTGATTTCTTCTAAGTTTCTACTTAAAAAACCACTGCCGTAACCTTTGGTGGATTTTTCTTCCCCTTTGCATTTTGCACTGAAAGCACCTGATTTCAGTTCGGGGGCAATCCATAAAGGAGAGGCATCCAATGACAGGCAGACAAGGAAAATAATGGTGCTAAATCTTGGATTCAAAGTGTCGTAGAAAAGAGACCAAAGCTTCTACTCCCGCTTTGGGCATTGCATTGTAAATGGAGGCACGAAAACCACCGACATCTCGATAGCCTTTTAGTCCACAAAATCCTTGCTCTTCGAGACTTTCCAATAGTGGTTTTTCTAAATTCGAATCTTTGATTTTAAAGACAACATTCATTATAGATCTATGAGGTTTTGGAACATTGGCAAAAAACAAGCTAGACTGATCTAAAAAATCATACAAATGCTTGGCCTTCTCTTCGTTTTCCTTCTCCATCACAGACAAACCGCCTTTGTTTTTCAACCAACGAAACACCAAACCAGCGATATAAATCGAAAAAGTGGGAGGGGTGTTGTATAGAGATCCATTCTTTTCCATCAAAGCATAATCCAAAAGATTTGGGATTTTATTTTTCGTTTTTGGAAGGCGTTCCTTGTCGAAAATTACGAGCGTTAAACCAGAAGGACCAATGTTTTTTTGGGCACCAGCAAAAACCACAGAAAACAAATTCCAGGGAATGGGCCTACTTAGAATGTCGCTTGTCATATCGGCTACTATGGGAACGGAACCCAGTTCTGGGAACTTAGTGTATCGGGTTCCATAGATTGTATTATTGGAAGTGATATGTAAATACTTTGCACCGGGATTTAAAGACTTAGAATCCAAACTGGGAATCTCTGTATAAGAGCCAACTTTTCCATCAAATATGGATTTGACGTTTGGAGAGAATTTTTGTGCTTCTTGGTAAGCTTTGTTTGCCCAAAGCCCAGTCAGAGAAAAATCGGCAGAATCTTCATTCTCCAGATAATTCAGCGGAACAGCTGAAAACTGTAGAGTGGCACCACCTGGGAAAAAAACAATACCAAACTTCGATGGAATTTGGAGCAATTCTCGTAAATCCTCAGTTGATTGGTCCAAAAGGGCTTGGAATTCGGAACTTCGGTGGCTGATTTCGAGAACGGACATTCCTGTGCTTCGGTAATTCAAGAAATCTCGCTGGGCTTCTTCCATGACTGGATCCGGAAGCATGGCAGGACCAGCATTGAAATTGTATACGCGGTGGGTAAATTTCGCCATAACTTACGTTTTTTCAGACAATCAGTGTAGGCAAATATCTTTTTCAAGAGAGGTAAATCTTGCTTTTCAGATTCCCTTCCCCCTTCATTATTGCGTTAAATCGTATTTAAAAAGGTTCGGGAAGGCATTCATGATTTTGCGACGCTCAATTGTTATTTTTTTATTTGTTGGATTCACAAGCCTAATGGCGCAGACAAAGGCTTCCTTGGGTGAAAAAGAAATCCAAGGTTCAAAACGGATCGAGTTTATCAATCGAACGACAGTTCGTGCCTCTACTGACATCCGCGAAGAGAATTCAAGCCTCGGGAAAAAACTGGCAAAAGGAGCAAGTACTGCCGCTGGAGCGACAGTCGATGGAATCAACGTAAAGAGAATCCAGCCTTCCGCCGATGGCAAATTAGGTGCAGACATTATCACTCTGGGAGATTCAAACTCCTATGATCACATCAATTCTGTGGCACGAATTATTGAATCATATGTAGAAGCCGGTTTTCAATACAAAGCTGGTGGATCATCTACGTTAGCTCAGTACGCTTTGTATTACAATGCGGCACATAGAAAAGACTTAAAATTCTTTGCTGGAAAGTATTCAGAAGAAGTGATCAAGTCACTCACAGCAGACAAAGTTGGTATCGACCTCAACTACCGCAACTGGCCAGGCAAAACTCAAATCGTTATCCCGATCGAATCCAATATACTTAAAGATGGTGGAAAAGATGTAACCACTGATGAATTGGAAAAAGAAGTAAACAAAATCGTTCAAGAAAAAGAAAAAGACACAGTCATCAAACAAAAAATGACGGAAGAAGCAAAGAAAATGGACACTCTCCAAACGAAGAAAATCGTTGAAGAGAAAAAAATAGTCCAAGAGAAAAAACAGGAAATTGCAAAAGAAGAAAAGAAAATTGAGCAAAAGAAAGAAGAGCTAAAGAAGAAAGAATCAGAGACTGTTGCTTCTTTAAACGAACTTAAAAAAGATCCTACCAAAAACAAAGATGCAATTCAGAAAAAAGAAGAAGAGCTCGGTGGAATCAAACAAGAACAGAAGGTTGTAGAAGACAAAGCCGCCGCTACCCAAGGGAAAAAAGAAGAATTAGATAAGAAAGAAGAACAATTAGCGGCAAAAGAAGAAGCTCGAAAAGAGGGAGCAACTACCGACGGAAAAGCAACCGACCCTGGAGCAAAAGATGCTTCCGCAACTGCAACAACAGCTACTACTGAGACAACTACAGTGGCTGAGGTCAAAAAAGCCGAAGAAAAAGCCGCAGTAGCAGAACAGAAAGTCGAAAAACTAGAAAAGGAAATCGCTGTCGTCAAAGAAGAGCTTAAAAAGAAAGAAGAGCAAAGCGACAACGTTGTTAACAACAAGATCATCTTTCTCAAGTTCATCAAATACGATTCAGACGGTCATTATTCAAACGAGCTTTGGGCAATCGATACTACAAAAGACGATGCTCTTTTCAAGAGCCCATACAACAACATTTGTTCAAAAGACTTTAGAGAAGTTCCAAACCAAGGAATTTTGGTTCTAGGATATGACGGTGACAAAGTTGAGACTAGAAAGCACAAGCTGGTTATTCTAGACCCAGACAAACTCAGCGTTAAAAAAACAAGTGAGGCGGCAGATATTTTCTGGCGAACTCCAATGATTTACAGAGACGATTTGATCTATGTAATCGAAAAGTTCAAAGACAAATACCATGTGACTCGTTTCAAACCTGATTTAACTCTTGACATTCGGTCGAGCGACGACGTAGAAGAAAACTCCGAAATCACTTTCTTCAAAGACAAGGTCTACGTAACTGGAAAACCAAAAGAGGGAGACAAGACTACAATTCGAATCTTCAAGAAAGATGATTTAACTTTGATTAAAACTATCGCTCCTTAATCGGAGCTCACAATCAACCGAGACGCAAAGGCTGGATAATTCCAGCCTTTTTTTTTAAACTTTAAACCTGTCAGCCTTTTCTAAAACACCTTCATGAGTTGGAAACCGTCTACTGATTTCTTCGTATTTTGCCACTGCTTTTTCTTTTTTTCCTTCATCCCACCATAGATCGATGAGTTCTAGGTAAGGCCTTGGATCGTTCGGAGATTTTAGTATCAAAGAATTGTAAATTGTTTCAGCTTGGATAGGATCGCCTTTTTTTTGTAAAGTGATTGCTTTCCCGAGCAGGGCAAAATAGTCTTCGCCGGATTCTAGAATTCGATTGAAAAATTCCAAAGCTCGGTCATATTCCCCAAGTCCCCGTAAGCTGTCGGCATAACGATTGATAATTAGCTTATTCTCAGGATCAAAGCTTAGAATTCTTTCCCAGAAACTAATCGCTATTTTGAACTCTTTTTTTCCTCTAAATGATTCTGCTAAGCCATACAAGGCAAAAAAGTTTTTGGGATCCAATGACTCTGCTCTGACATAGTATTCGATTGCTCGATCGAAATCTTTAATCTTGCGATAACTGTTTCCAATTTCCGTTAGAATTTTAATATTCTTAGGCTGGGTTTCGAGTAGCTTATCCCACCACTGGATAGCTTCCAAATATCTCTGGCAGGCAAAGAACAAATGACCCAAACCTACAATCACATATTGGTCTTTTGAATTGATTCGAAGAGCCGCCATATAGAATTCTTCGGATTCTTTGTAGTTCTTTAATTTTCTATGTGCGTCAGCAACACGAGAAAGAATGCTCGCATCGGAATCTGTTATGTTTTTGAATTCTTCAGCAACTTCTAAGATTTTTTTCAAAGAACCTAAATCTCGGTAGCAATTCATTAGCCCCATAAGCGAGAACTTATTGGAAGGGTCTTTGTTCAGACATTGCCTATAGTACGGAATGGCCTCCCCAGGTTGCTTTGTTTTTGTAAAGTAATCTCCCAGCCCAACTAAGCCGTAAGTATTCCCTGGATCTTCTTCCAATAGAATCCCAAGCCTTTCTCTCGCTTCTTTAAACCTACCTTGGTCTAGGTAACGATAGGCTTCTTTTGCCAAAGCTTTGATCTTGGAAAATTTTTCTTCTTCGGGTGGTTTTTCGGCTTCAATCATTTGTATTGTTTTCAATTCTTTTTCTGCAATTAGACCTAGAAAATCATCTTAAAAACGAGAGAACATTGACTCCCAACTCTTTTTTGATCAAATGGCATGAAAGGAGAGGTTTACGATGGACTCATTACCAATCACTGGCGGACGGCTCATGGTTGAGCTCTTAGAAGAAGCTGGGGTTGAAATTGTGTTCGGCTATCCTGGCGGAGCCATTTTACCTTTCTACGACCAACTCTATCACAGCAAAAAAATCAAACATATCCTCGTGCGACACGAACAGGGTGCCATTCATATGGCAGAGGGTTACGCGCGCGCCACTGGAAAATTGGGTGTATGCATAGCCACCTCTGGACCCGGGGCAACAAACTTAGTCACTGGGCTGACCGATGCCAAAATGGATTCTATACCTATTCTTGCGATCACTGGGCAAGTTTCCACGACCGATATAGGAACAGACGCCTTCCAAGAAGCTGATACCTTTGGAATCACAATTCCCATCACCAAATACAACGCTCTAATCAAAACTCCAGACGATATAGCTCGGCATTTTGAAGAAGCAGTAAAAATCGCTCTCGGAGGGAGACCGGGACCAGTTTTACTCGATTTTCCAAAAGATGTCCAAATCAAAACCACGACTGTTCGCAAAGCCCAACAACTCAAAATCGCGTCTCACCACTACCAACGCCAAAAAATCCAAGGGAACGTGCAAGAGTTTGCAGAAGCTCTCAACCGCGCCGAAAGACCTTTGCTATATGTAGGGGGTGGGGCAATCAATGCATTTGCTTCTGCTGAAATCAAGACTCTTGCCGAAAAGGCAAACGCTCCTGTCACAACTACTTTGATGGGATTAGGTGCTTTTCCTGGCACGCATCCACTTTCGGTAGGTATGTTAGGAATGCATGGAACAGCTTATGCAAACAAAGCAGTTTTGCAATGCGACTATATTTTGAACCTGGGCGCAAGGTTTGATGATAGAGTAGCCCGCTACCAAGATTTTGCTCCCGATGCAGTCAGGGCACATATCGACATTGA
>JAIXRB010000137.1 GCA_027485405.1 Leptospiraceae bacterium
ATTTGGTGGGATTTTTAATAGGTTCTGGTTCTTTGCGTTTGAAAGTGTTGAATTCGTCCTTCAATTGATACAGCTCTCGGCGTAGCAACTGAATCTCCGACCTTGTCTTTTCCAGTTCCTTTTGCACATCCGCTTCTTTCGGCTCCGAATAAAGTGAAGAGTGCAAAAGCATCTCAAAAGCTAACCAGAGCAGTACAAATCTCAGTCTACTCATACGTTAGCACCTCAATCTCGGCACTGTTCCAATCGCTGGGTTTCATCTCTGTCGAGATCCTTCGGATTCCCTTGGTGACCATCTCCCCCGATTCTTTGATCTGCGAGAAGGGAGTGCCTGGGATTTTTTCTGTAGTGAAAAGGTCGATCTTGCGCTTGGAGGCAATCACCTTTAGAACATCCATCCCAAAGGGTTCCCCCGCGCTAAACACATAACCTGAGTTTTTTTCAGGGATGGCAATCGGAGTGTTCGCGGAAACCAGATTGTCAGGCGAATCCTCGTTCGGAAACAAAAGCACAATCTCCCCATCGTTTTGCACCAAAATCAAATAGATATAAGCCTTTTCCGAAACTTCTACTTCCAAAGCAATGGGTTCATTCTTTTTATATTTTTTCTTAGAGCTTTTGAGGGAGATCTGGATCTCGCTTGCCCCGTTCTTGATTTGGGAAAGATTGCGTAGTAGCACTTAGTGGCCTACCACCTGTACCAGTTCACCAAAGATTCGATTTTTTTCAGAACTTAGCCCACTTCCATCGTATTCCACTCGTAAGGTCTCGATATCGGTGAGCACAATATGGAGGCGTTTCTCATCGTCTGTTAGCGAGACCAATTTCTTTGCCCCTGTCATCTTTCCCAATTGGGGTGCCGTTTTGGAGTCAATCAGCCCTGATTTCCCAAGGGAGACTTCGGATAAGGCAGATTCCATGCGGTCCCGATCGATCAAATCTGCCTTCCCAGATTGGAACAGATTGGTTTGTAATTCGCTTCTGGTCGCCTCTAGGCCCGGGTTTGGCGCAGGTAGGAGAAGGACGGGGATCTTTTGCACTAACTCGATTTCGGATTTGCCTGAGCTTGGGCTTGTTTGTGCCCCAATTTCTGATTTACAAAAGGAAAAAAGGGTGGTGAACTGAAGGAACAGGACGATTGCGAGGGCTTTTCTTCGTAAAACAGGAGACTTTATGCGAATTGTAGGTTTTTTCTGACTTTCCTTCTCGCCACCGCTGTCTTTGCTGAGGACAACACCATTGTTATTTCGCGGATCATAGGGTACATCAAAGTGGAAGAAAATGGCATATGGAACAAACCTAAAATTGGCGAAGAGTACCCTTTAACAACTCTTTTTAAAATCCCCAAACAAGGAAAGTTGGAGTTTGAATTCGAGGAAAAAGTCTTTCGCATTCCGGGCACAACTGAGTCCAGCTTCCAAAACATCATCGAACAGTCCAAAAAGAACTCTCCCCAAAGGCTGGGAACACCGACCACAGTAGGCGGAGTCCGAGGTCTGGAGAAATCAGAGAAAAAGTAGGTTTCCATCCCCTTTTCAATGAAAGACGACCACCTGATCAACCCTATCTTTCTCCCAAAGAATGCCCAATTTTTCCTTTTTTTCGTAAATGGTGTAGGCATTCCTGGTTTTGTAGTTTTTTCCCAATTGTTTTTCCACTAAGGCACGCTTTCCACCTATCTGCACCCCTTCGAGTGCAGGGCTGTTCTTTCCATAGAGAAAAATTTCCTCTACTATGCCGTTCTTCAGCGAAAAACGGGTGCTTTTGGAATCATAAAACCATACTTCCATCTGGTGCTGGATTTTGGGCTTTCGCTCCGGCTCCCCCCATTTGCCAAGTAAGTCTTTTAGCGTGCTCCCGATCCGAATCTCATCCACCGCCCAGGTCCCTTGTTTGGTTTCCGACGGACTCTCGATCTGGAACCGTTTGCCCAAAAACACCGCCCATTCGGACTCTTTGTCAAATGACGAAAGATAGAGTTCAGCTTTTACTTTGCTTTCCAGAGCAAGGCTTAAGTTTAGCAAAACCACTTCGCGGTCTTCTTCTTTAGAGGATTGGGTTTTTTTCCAAAACGATTCCAAAATCTCTTTTCCTTTCTCGAAATTACTTTTTCCACCTACGATCATATATACTACGGCTAGGTTATTTGTCGTCTGGACAGATCGATCCAAGGCAAAGGCTCGTTCGGCGATGGTGATCGCTTCTTTCTCATCTTTTTCCTTGTCCGAATAACCGAGCAGGGCAGAAAAATTAGACAAAAACCAAGGCTCCACTTCTGATTCTAAAACGGAACGATAGGCGGTCACAGCTTTGTAAAACTTTGCCTTATCGCCAGGGATCTTTTTTGTAGCTGACTTTTTTCCTTCTTTGGAAAACAGCATAGAATCCTGAAAGCTTGGCAAATCCACGATCGCTTTAAACTGCAGTTCTTCCAGACTTGCCGTATCTAGCCAAAGTTTGTGGAGTAAGACAGCCTCTGCGCACTGCAATTCTATGTTTTCAGGAAACTGATTGCGAACCTCTTGTAGGGTTTTGTAGGCATTTGGCAAATTTCTTCCCAATTGGATGTCGGCAAACACAAACTCCAGTTTCATGGAAAGCTCTTCCGACCCGGTCTCATCCAGTCCCACTTGGACAAGTCTTTCGTGTGGGGAAGGGTGGGTTTGCAGATAGGGATTTAGCTTTCTCTTCTCTTTTAATTCCGATTGTCTTATCCCATTTAGAAACTGCATCAAGGCTTGGAACCCAGCAAGGTTTTGGTCCAGTTTTTGTAGCAGTAAAATCGCCGTTATATCAGCCTCCACTTCTTCCTTTTGGATCTCTTTGGCATCCAAGGCATGACTGGGGTCATCGATTCGCGCGAGGGCATTCCGAAAGGCATGTCGGTGTTTGATATGACCCAGTTCATGGGCAAGAACGGCATTGATCCAAAGTTCTCGGTCCAATCCTTTGGAGCCTTTGCGCTGGATTTCCAAATCTATGGCATCTAAAATAGCCGTTGTTAGGAGGATTTGTCCCCCCGAAAAAGAATAGGCATTAATTTTGGAATCGGAGATCACCGCAAGTTGCAATTTGTCCCTGTCGATTCCACTTTCTCTGGCTAAGCGGGAAAGAGAGCGTTCTAGGACGGGAGCCCAGTCTTTGTAGTTTTCCAACCTACCACCCGACTTTTTAACTTCTGCCTTGAATTCCGAGTCGGCAATGGCAAGGATCTGTTCCCAAAGTTTGGTTTCCCAATGCGCCAAATCATAAGCTCTCAGTCCAATGGGCGATTGGGCCAGAGCGAGGAAGAGAAAAGGAAAAGAGAATAAAAATTTCAAAATTTGATTCATAGGCTTTCCACTCTATTCATGAACCTCCAAAACTATTCTTTTGGAGGTAAAATCAAAGGTTCGTAGAGCTAGCTGTCGTTTGATGCCTTTGGTTACTGAATTTGCATTCGAACTGGTCTGGTAGATTCCCGAAACTTGCTTTGAGGCAAAGGAAATCGGTAACTCGGAAGCAAGTAAAACTAAAGTGTCATCACCAATAGGTTCTGAGGCGATTAGCTTGTATTTTTTAGGAAGATCCAGACTCGGAAAACGAAACTCTTGGTTCGTCATCACCTTTCCGTCAGGGGAAAACTTGTTCGGAAACAATTGAGTCACATTCCCAAGAGGGTCAAAGTGTAAGAGAGAGAAAAAACAAGACTCCTTCTCTTCCGATCGCACCAGAATCTCAAGAAACAGCTCTTCTCCGAGCTTGGCACCCCCATTTTCTTTTGTGCCCAAAGCATTGCGAATTTCAATTTTAAACTTGGATTTGCCTTCTGGTTTAGCCCTGAGAATTTCTTTTAGGTTGAGCTCTCGCTTCCAGATCCCGGAAAACTCGTTTTCCCAGTTGGCATTCCAATCGCCAAGTAGGGTGTCGGACTCCACTTCCCAGAGTTTGACGATCCCTTGTTTTGAAGCAAAACAGGTAGTCGGCGCCTTGGCTTTCCGCCATCTTTTTTCTACGATCTGCCTTTTTGAAATCGCTTAAGGGAAAAGTAGGGGATTTTTGTTTGGAATCCTGTAAACTCACAGGCAAAAGACTGGGAAAAGTTGCTAGTTTCTTGGTTAGGGACTCCGAATTCTCAAGGGTTTCGGAAAAGACGGCTACTTGTAACTCGGGCAAAGCCGAGGGTTCGCCCGTTATTTGTACGCCTGACAAAGCAAGGATTGACAAAACAGAGAAAATTCGGAAAAAAGATAACACGTTCCGAATACTCTGCCGCGATTTAAAAAATTAGCGAGAATTTTTTCCTCCGTCTTACCAGATAAATTTGTATTTTGAATGTGATTTGCTCAATTATGTCTCTTTGCCCGGATTCAGATACCAAATCCGAGGCAAAAGACCTCGTACATTTTCCTACCGCAACTAGGATTTTGCATTGCATTTTCCTAGTAATACTAGGATATATCCTTATGCTCTCTCGCGTCTATTCCTTCCCCGCTCAGTCCATTTTGCTTCTGGGACCTAGAGGCGTTGGCAAAAGCACTTTCATCCGCCAGCAAACAAAGCCAAAGATTGAAATAGATCTTCTCAAAGCTACTAATTTTAGGGAGCTTTCTTTGAACCCATCTGCACTGGAAGAAAGGGTAAGTCATTTAAAACCGAAAGACATTGTCTTCATAGATGAGATCCAAAGAATTCCCGAATTGCTAAATGAAGTTCACCGATTGATTGAAAACCTGGGAATCTGTTTCTATTTGACTGGGTCCAGTGCTCGTAAACTGCGAAGGTCAGGGGTGAACCTTCTGGCTGGACGGGCTCTCAGTCGGAAGATGTATCCACTTACTCTGCAAGAACTGCAAACCTATTCTTTAGAAGAATTGCTAAAGTTCGGAACACTTCCTAGTGTTTTCAAAAAAGATCTAGATCCTGCTGACTATCTTTTCAGTTATGTGGAAACGTATTTAAAGGAAGAAATAACACAGGAAGCCAGTACACGAAATTTGGAACAATTCCAACAATTTCTGTCCATTGTTGGACAGTATCATGGACAATTGTTAAACTTTGAAAACCTATCTCGCCAAGTTGGAAAAAGTGGGGACACAATCAAGTCATGGTTTCAAATCTTAAAAGACACTTTAATAGGCCAAGAAATCAAAGCATTCACCCCTCATCTTTTTCCTAGAGAAACCAAACATTCTAAATTCTATCTGTTTGATGCTGGAGTGGCAAATGCTTTGAGCAATGAAATCAGTGATCTTCCTTCCGAAAAGCGAGGATTCCTCTTTGAATCCTTAGTTTTAAATGAACTCCAAGTCTATTTGGAAATCAAAAAACTAAACTACCAAATATTTCATTTTTCTCTCCCGAAATCTGGTGATATAGACTTTATAATCGAAGTAAAAAAGAAGAGTCTCTCACAGCCCTCTCAGTTCATCTCGTTCGATCTTAAGCTTTCAAAAAAATGGGAAAGCAAGTTTGGAGATGCAACATTCCAATTGAAAGAACGAGCAGGCGCTAGGCATTTGAAAGCTTATGCCATTTATACGGGAACCGAGCGAAGAACTATAAACAATCTCCAAGTCTTGCCACTTTCAGTCTTTGTAGGAGACCTCTGGGCAGGAAAATTGATTTAGAAATCTTTTCGAATTGCCTCTAATGTCTCTTCGGCGGCGGCCTTGTCATCTGGATCCGTGAGTTTTGGAATCAATTCTTTGAGTAGAGTTTCAGAGAGTTTTCGTTCTCCTGCTTCTTTGAGTGATATGGCATGGTAGAGTTCACCTTGTCTGAGGCGAATCGACTTGGGATGGGCAACCAAAAACTCCCTCCAAAACCTAACGGATTCTTTCCAAGCTTCTTCTTGCATAGAAATCAAACCTAAGTTAAACAAACTATCTTCTTTGATCTGGGAGTTCGTATCTTCTGTTAAAGATCGGGATTTCTCTAAGTAAGCCTTTGCTTTGTTCATCTCATTTTCACTATAGTAATAAACACCCAAACGAAAATGCAAAAGCCCCGATTTTGGTTTTTTCTGTAAGGAATCTATTAGGTAGGTTTCAAGATTTGCATATTTTGAAATGCCATTCACTTCTTCTAAGATCATACTCTTAGTGGCAAGCCCAGTAATCTTCGTTAAAAGATTGGCTCCTCCGTCTAGTACTAAGATGGTGGGGTATCCTGTGATTTGATAACGTGCTTTTAGGTTTGGAAATTCCTCTCCATCGATTCTCACTTTCACAAATGGTTTGAGTGCCTTGACTACCTCTGGATCAGGGAAGATTTTTTTTTCCAAAACTTGGCAATAGGAACACCAATCTGCATACACATCTACAACTAAGAGCCTTTTCTCTTTTTTTGCCTTTTCCAGTCCTACTAAAATGGAAGATTCCCAGTCCGAAGCCAAAGTGATGGAAGGAAGAAAGCAAAGAAGGCAAAGAGAGATAAAAAAGCGCATGCTTCGTTGACTTTCCTTCCTTTCTCGAATTTTGTCCAAACCAATTCAGAATTTTTCGCTTTTGGGAATTGGCGATTCCACAAACCTAGGAAAAAAGGAGTGGGCATGGAGTTTTTGATCAAACTAGAAGAAGTTTTGCGCAAGCGTAAGCAAGAATTGCCCTCTCAGTCCTACACGGCTGAGCTCTTTCGGGACGGCATCGACCGCATCCTCAAAAAAATCGGAGAAGAAGCGGGTGAAGTCATCATCGCCTCTAAAAACGACAACGAGAAAGAGCTGATCCACGAAATCGCTGATTTGGTTTTTCACTTGGAAGTACTTCTTGTCGAAAAGAACCTAAGCCTTTCTACCATCGCCAAAGAACTAGAAAAGAGACACGGTTAGCCGTCTCCCTTTTCCGAATCCTCCCGTATCCAAATTACTTCTGCCTTTCGTATAACTGGCATATACTCAGACTCTTTTAGTTTTGTCGCTGGAACATTGTCATCTGAGATGTATTTGATTCTAAGCTCATAGAAGGCGCTTGTTTTCGGAAGCCAAGAGGGCAAGGGCATCTCTATCCAAGAGCTTTCGCCTGTCGTGGGTGGGGGAAGCACAGTCTTTGAAAACAGTCGTTTGGCTGAATCTCCAGCGCCAGCTTCCTTGTTCGTTACATAGTTGTATTTAAAGTTTTGTCGGTACACTTCTTGACCCTTGTTGTCTAAAAACCGAACAACGATGGTTCGAAACAAATCCCCCGTTGGGAATCCATGACCAATTCCATTTCCTCGCAAAACAATAAAGCTATGATCTCCTTTAGTTTTAAAATCAACACTCAAAGCCTTGTTCAAAAGTTCTAAGTTATGGCCTCCTGGAAAGGCGTGTGATCGGTAAGTTTTTTTGGTCTCCATATGGCAATCTTGGCAGTTTTCTCTATTTGCATACGAACTGCTTTGCCATTCCTCAAAGGTTCCTTGCATCAGTTGAGTTGAAAATTTCAATTTGTTATGTGGGACGGCACCAGTCCCAACTGGAAAGGGGAATTGGTGACAGTTTGCACAGAAGTCCGAATTTTTCATTTCTTTCACTTCAACATAGCTATGGGCTTTTGCATTGGGTGGCTGTTTCTTAGTTAAAATTTTCCCTTCTCTAACATGACAAACATTGCAAGAGACACCTTCTTCGCTGAGCAGACGATTCTCTCGTTTACTAGAATCCAATCCTTTGGAAACCAGAGGGGCATGGCAGTTTTCGCACCACTGCAAAGGCTCCCTAGCATGGCTCTCTTGGTACAATGTATTGGTAAATGCTACTCTGTGCCTAGAAGTCTGCCATTCCGAGTAGATTTCCGTATGACAAGATTTACATGATTCGGCAGTTTGGATTGTTCTTGGATTCGTCCAGACGGGCTCCAATCCTGTAGAGAATCCATGGTCAATGGACTTCTGGCAAGAAACCAAGACCAAAAGAAGACTCGCAAATACTTGGGATTTTTGGATGTTTGACACGTGCGCCTTCTTCTTTGGATTTTATATCCGTTTTCACTTTTGTACCAATTCTTTTTTTATTTGAAGAAAACTTTCACGAATCCCTTTGCTTTGCCAAATGCCTTTGTGATCAGCATCGGAAACCTAACAGTTGGTGGAACAGGTAAAACTCCATTCATACATTTTTTAATTCCGCTTTTACAGAAAGAATTTCCTAATTTACCAATTGTTATTTTATCGAGAGGCTATGGAGGAAGGCTTTCCTCTGAAGGTACTGAAGTTACATTGACTTCTCTTCCGTCTGATGTTGGCGAAGAACAGAAATTGCACAAGGTTCGGTTTCCAGATGTCCGGGTGCTGATTGGGAAAAACCGCAAATCCGTTTTTCTGCGCACTTTTGAAGAAAATTTCGAACCAAAGCTTGTGCTTCTGGATGATGGATTCCAACACTTTGCTTTAAAACGAAACTTGGACTTGCTTTTAGTGGATTCAACGAAAGGCTTTGGCAATGGATTCACAATCCCCCTCGGTTTCTTGCGTGAACCTGTTCGTTCCCTGCAAAGAGCATCTGCTGTCATTTTCACTAAACTGAGAAATCCGAATGACAAACCTAAGCTTAGTTTGAAGATAGGGAACCTACCCCTTTTTCATTCATATACCAAAACTCCAAACATCACTACTCCCTACCTAAACGATGCCGGTAAGCCTTGGTTAAATGAATCAAATGAACTGAAGCTCATCACCGCGGTTGGAAATCCGAATCAAGTCCAAGCTACGATTGAGAGTTTTGCTTTGGCAAAAATCAATGAAAGAAAATTCAAGCGCGATCACTACTCGTATTCTAGGCAGGAAATTTTGGAAGAATTCCAAAACCTAAAAACAAACGAGTGGATCATTACAACCGAAAAAGACTTTATCAAATGGCAAGTATGGTTAGATGAGGAACCAATTAAAAATTTCAAATGTTTGGTGATGGATTTTCCCTTTGGGCTTCTTGAAGAAGAATCTTTTATTCAGTTTTTACGTTCCCCTGTTTTAGCTTTCTTCGGTAAAACCTGAAAGGAGAGAACTCACGCAACAGTTCTGTTTCTTCTGGCTTTAGTGTTTCACCCAATGCCTCGCTGACCACAAGCTCTCCCGCAAACGGAGCCAAATTCAAACCACGCGATCCAAAACCCAAAGCACAAAATAATCCTTGTTCCGAATTTTGATTTTCGAGGGACAAGGGAAGACTCCCGAGCACTGGTCTTCTGTCTGAGAGTTGCACTCTGAACTGAACCCGACTTAGATAAGGTCTTTTGCCCTCTCGGTACGAATCCCAAAGAAATTTGTCTTCAGGTAAAAAACTCTCTACTTTGTCAAAGAGCTCCCTTGTTTCTTCTTCGTTGTCCAATAAATGATCAGTGAATTCGCGGTAGGTGGCACCGAGCAATGGTCCACCTCCTAAATCGGCTGTGAGATACCCGCCAAATAGCAGGGCATGTTTGTCTAAAAAGCTTTCTGGAAACTCGCCTAGTTTTAAAATCTGGCCTCTAACTTTAGATATAGGCAAAAGTTTTGCTAAGGATTGGGCGAGTGCCCCTGTCCCATGGGCTAGGAATAGAAGGGGAGCTCGAATGGATTCGTCTTTTGATTGAACTAGGAAATTCCCACTCCCGTCTTTTTCAAAGGAATGAAAATGCGATTCACTTTTAATTTCTAAAAATTCTTCAGAGCTTATTCGAAGAAAATCCAAAAAATCGCGAGGAGAATACGTGATCCCTTTGGGAAACCAAAGATGCGCTACTTTTTTCGTTTGATTCTCCCTCCAAATCAGCTCGTCTCTTAATTCGGCAATGCTGGCATCAAGACTGTGTGATCGAATGGTTTCTGTATATCGGGATTCATCCTTTTCCGGAAAGCAAAAGGCAACACCTAATTTGTAAGGAATTGGCGCAGTTAGATTTGAAAATGTTTCCTGTAAAAAGGAAAAAGCACGGAGAGAAAACAAGGAATCAGGCGTGGGAAATTTTGTTAAATAAGGATAGGCAACACCTGCCGCGTTTCCACTCGCCGCGAGGCCAATTTCTGGCTGAGACTCAAGTAACACTGTTCTTTTGTTTCGCTTGGACAAAGCGTTCGCAATGCTAAGTCCTGCAATTCCGCCACCCACAACGATAGCATCCTTTTCTATCAGCATGCCAGTTTCATAGGAGCTTGCCTACTATTCGCTCGCGCTTTCTGCCAAATCCAGGTTTCTTCTCGACCTGAAAGCCCACTGCCTCCAATCCTCGCCGAACAAAGCCGGCAGAAGAAAAAGTAGCAAAGCTCGCATTTTCAGCGCTAGACTTCCGTATACCTTCAAAAACCGTATTGTCCCACATCGCTGGATTCTTGGCTGGGCTAAATCCATCTAAATACCAAGCATCCATTTTTTCCACTTTCTCAACCAATGCTTCTAAGAACAAAACCACATCCCCCAGGAACAAATGTAAGTGGGCATTTTCCAGGTTTGGCACTGCAATCTCGTAAAAACCATTTCTACCTGCTTGGTAGGACTGGAGCGCCCAATCATAGGCATCCAGCGTTTGCTTCTCCCATGAGAAATCAAAGGACATCTTTTCTGGAATCTCCTGCCAGAGTACTAGCGGGAGTGGAAATTTTTCTACTGTGAAAAAGTGCAAAGACGAGGGATTCGGTTTCTTTCGCAATTCTTCCCAAGTAACAAGAAAGTTAAGCCCTGTTCCAA